>JAHFDS010000027.1 GCA_023248855.1 Myxococcales bacterium | reverse complement strand
CCACTGGCTCACCCGCGCGGAGACCGAGCTGGCCGGCCGCGCCAGCCTCGAGCAGGCGCGCAGCGCCCGCGAGCGCCGCGCATGGCCCGAGGCTCGCCGCGCGCTGGCGGCTATTCCCGCGAGCGCGAGCACCCACGAACAGGCGGCGCCGCTACTGGGTGAGATCAAGCGCGAGCAGGCGCGCAGCGAGGCCGAAGGCTCCCCCCCGGGCGAAACCGTGCGCGGCGATGCTGTCGCCGCGTACCGCAAGCACGACTTCTCGGCCGCGGCCGCCGCGAGCCCTCCCGCGCTGGCCGATCAAGTCCGCCGCATTGCCGCGGGGCTGGCCCGTGCAGACAGCGCCCAGCACCGCGGAGACCTCGGCGAGGCCGTCCGGGCCATCGAGGACGTGATTGCGCGCGATCGCGCCTTGTCGATCTCCCAGGGCGCGCTCGCCGGGGAGCTGCGGCCCCGCTTGCAGCGCCTGGCCGACCAGGACGCCAAGGCCAGCCTCGACGCTGGCAAGCTGGAGCAAGCCTTCGCGGCGGCCAACGCCGCCATCCGTGCCGGTGGACGCGGCGACCTGGCGGCGCGCCGGGTGCTGGCGGCGCTCGAGGAGGCGGCTGCCGAGCTCTGCCGCGACGCCAAGCGCACCCGCGGCGAGGAACAAAAAAGGATCTATCGCCGCGTCCTCAAGATCGTCGCGCGCACGAGCCCGTGGTACGAGCAGGCCGAAAAGGCCCTCGAAGAATGACCCCCCACGCTCCCGCCTCGCCTCCCGCCGCGCGCGCGTGGCGCGGCAAGATCTTGCTCGGCATCGCGCTCGGCGCCGCGGTCTACGTGGGCTTCGTGGCCTACGCCGACTGGGGACGCGTCCGCGGCGCGCTCGCCAGCTTCGAGTGGCGGTGGCTCGCCGCGGCCCTCTTGCTCGCCCTGCTGAACTACGCGCTGCGCTTCTGCAAGTGGCAGCTCTACCTCAGGGTGCTGGACCTGTCCGTCCCGGTGGCGGAGAGCGCCCTCATCTTCGTGTCGGGATTCTCTCTGACCGTCACGCCCGGCAAGCTCGGCGAGGTGCTCAAGAGCTTCCTCTTGCGCGACCGCCGAGGCATTGCGGTGTCAAGGACGGCGCCGATCGTGGTGGCCGAGCGACTGACCGATCTGCTCGCCCTCGCGCTGCTTGCGATCTCAGGGGTCGCCACGCACCGCACGGGCGGCCTCGGCGTGATCGCGGGCGCAGGGCTCGTGGTCCTGGCGCTCGGGCTCGTGTCCTCCCGCCGCGTCGCGCACACACTGTTCCGGATCGCCCCCGCGCGCTTTCGCACGCGGCTCGACGACATGTACGACAGCGCCTGGCGCCTGCTCCGCCCCACGCCGCTCGCGCTGGCGACCTTGCTCTCGGTCGCGGCCTGGTTCTCCGAGTGCGTCTCCCTGTGGCTGCTGGTCGGCGGGTTCCCCGGAGCGAGCGCGTCGCTCTCGCTGGCCACGTTCGTCTACGCAGTCACGACGATCGCGGGGGCGCTGTCGTTCTTGCCGGGCGGCCTCGGCGTGACCGAGGCGGGGATGACCAGCCTGCTGGTCCGGCTCGGCACCGGGATCACGACGCCGGTCGCCGTGGCGGCCACGTTCCTGGTCCGGCTGGCCACCCTGTGGTTCGCGGTGCTGCTCGGCGCCGGCGCCCTGGTCCTCCACGGGCGACGGCGGCTCCTCACGCCACGCCCCTGAGGCGCCATCCGCGCGGAGCGCTATACTGCCCGCATGCGCCCGCTCGTCCTATCCACGGTGCTCTGGGGGTGCGCCAGCGGGCAGCCGCAGATGCAGGTCGGCTCCGAGCTCGGCCAGAGCGAGAGTCTGCGCCCCGACCGGTCCGCCGACGTCAACAGCCGCGCCCTCGATGGCGACGAGGAAGATCCCCTGCTCGCCGAGCTGATCGACGAAGACGACGTGGACGCCGAGGATCCCGACAACGACGATCCGGGGGCGGTGCCAGCGGGCCCGGCAAGGCCGCTCGGGCGGGCCGAGCAGCGCCAGGCCGATCGCCAGCACGCGCTGGCCGAGCGGCGACGTCGCCTCCTTGGCGTCAAGCCGGATCGCACGGAGGCCTCGGACGAAGAAGACGCCTCGGAGGAGCGCGACGAATAGCATGAGCGACCCGGCGATCGACCTGTCCTTCCGTCGCTACGTGGCCCGCCGCCGCAGCCAGACCGAAGCTCGCCGTCGCGAGGGCGAAGCCTACGCGTTCGGCGGCGACCTCCGCGTCCGGCGCACCCTCGGGCGGCTCCGTCCGGTCACGCTCGCCATCGAGGCGACCGTGCGCCTCTGGCGTGGCGTCTCGCGCGCAGAGCTGCTCGGGACCGCGGTCAAGGTGTCCGACCGGCAGTTCCCGCGCATCCACGCGGCGTGCGCGCGCGCGGCCGAGGCGCTTCGGGTCCCGCCGCCGACCCTCTACGTCTCGCCGAAGCTGTCGGTGCCCGCGCAGACGCTCGGCACGCCCGATGAGGCGCTGGTCGTCCTGTCCACCGCCTCGGCGGAAGGATTCTCCGACGACGCGCTCGCCTTCGTGCTGGGTCGCGAGTGCGCGCACCTGCAGAACGATCACGTGCTCTACACGACCGCCCTGTACCACCTCTCCTACGCCGCGCAGCACTTCGTCCGCTGGGTGGTCAAGCCCGCGGTGATCGCCCTTCGGGCGTGGGCGCGCCGGGCCGAGATCACGTGCGACCGCGCTGGTCTCTGTGTGCTCCGTGACCTCGGGCTCGCCGAGCGGGCGCTGGTCCAGCTGACCGTGGGCTCGAGCCAGCTCGCCGCCGCGCTCGACGTCGAGGAATACCTCAAGCAGCTCGACGAGCAACGCGCCTCGGTCGGCCGATGGACGGAGATGCTGGCCGCCGAGCCCTATCTACCGAAGCGCCTGGCGGCCCTGCGCACGTTCGCCGCATCCTCGTACTATCGGAGCCTGCTCGGCGAGGCGAGCGGCCTGTCCGCGGAGGAGTGCGACAAGCAAACCGCGGAGCTACTCGGGGTGATGCGATGAACCCCGAGGCGCTCGCCAAGGCGCGCAGCGCGACGCTGCAGACCCTCGAGCGACTGGCCGCGCTCGCCGATCGCGCGGGCGTGTCGGGCCTGGCCGTCGAGCTTCGCGGCGCCACCTCGCGCAAGCTGGCCGAGGACGAGGTGCAGCTCGTCGTGGTGGGGGAATTCAACCGTGGCAAGAGCTCGGTCATCAACGCGCTGCTCGGGGCACAGGTGCTGGAGACCGGCATCACGCCCACCACCGAGACGCTCCAGATCGTCCGCTTCGCCTCCGAGAGCACGAAGACCCGGCGAGCCGATGGCGCGCTCGAGGTCGGCTGGCCGGCGCCCATCCTCGAAGCACGGACGATGCTGGTCGACACGCCGGGCGTGAACGACCTGTCGGAGCAGCGCGCCGAGATCACCTACGGCATCCTTCCTCGCGCCGACGCCGTCCTGGTAGTGCTCGACGCGACCCAGGCGCTGACGGAGAGCGAGCGCCAGTTCCTCTCGTCGCGCGTCCTGCGTGGGACGCGGGAGCGGCTGCTGTTCGCCGTCAACAAGGCCGACCGGCTAGACGCGGGAGAGCTCGGCGAGGTGCTCACCTTCGTGCGGCGCCATCTCGAGGCCCTGGTCCCGGACCCGCTCCTGTTTCCCATCAGCGCCCGCCAGCGCCTCGAGGCCATCGGCAGCGGCCAGGCCCTACGTCCCGCCGACTCGGGCGAGGATCCGGACGGCTTCATCGCGCTCGAGGCGCAGATCGGCCGCTTGCTGGCCGAGGACCGGCCGCGCCTGGTGGTCGATCACGCGGTCTCGGGGGGCCTGCGCGCCGCCGCCTACCTGCGCGAAGCGCTCGGCATCCGCCGCGGGACGGCGGCGCTCGCGCTCGGCGAGCTCGAGGCCAAGGTGGCACGGCTTCATGCGGAGCTCGAGGTCACCGTGCAGCAGCTGCGCGGTTTCGAGCAGCGCATCCGCGACGAGTGCGGCGCCGCCAAGGCGCTCGTGCGCGGCGATCTCCACGAATTCTCCGCGGCGTTCCAGCGGGTCCTGCCCGTGGAGATCGACGGCGTCGATGCCGACGACGTGCAGCGCTACCTCGCGCCCTTCATCGAGGAGAAGCTCCGCGAGTGGGTGGAGCGCGAAGGGGAGCGGCTCGCCGTGCGGCTCGAGGCGCTGGCCGAGGAGATCGTCGCGCTGGCGAACGACGAGGTCTCCCGAGCGCTCGGCGCCGTGGCCCGAGAGCTCGGCCCCGAGGTCGGCAAGGTCGACTTCCAGGTCGACTCGCTCAAGTACGACGCGTCCGTGTTCGCGCTCGGCGCCTTCGGAACGACGCTGCTCTTCTTCGCGCGCGGGCTCGCGGGAGGGCTGCTCGCGCTCGCGACGCCCATCGTGGCCGCGGTCCTTCGAGCGCGCCTGGGCAAGCAGATCAAGGACCAGGCCAGGGCCCTCGGCCCGGAGGCCATTGCCAAGGCCACCGGCGCCATCGGCCCCAAGCTCGACGAAGCCATCGACGACTTCGCGGCGCGACTCGGCGCCTTCATCGTCGAGGCGGGCCTGCGCCTGCGCCAGGCGGTCACCGAGGTGCTCGAGCGGGCCCTGTCCGATCGGCGCGCGGGCGCGCAGAGTGAAGAGAGCGTGCGCGCCCAGGTGGACACCGAGGTCGCCGAGGTCGCCGAGGTCGAACGAGCGCTGCGGGCGCTACGCGACGGGCTGTGGGCTTCCTCGACCGACTAGGGCAGACGCTGGGGCAGCTCGCCGAGCCTGGGCTGTCTGCGCAGGCGGCCCAGCGACTCGAGGCGGCGGAATCGGCCCTCGATGGCGGCGATCTCGAAGCCGCCAGCGATGCGCTCGCGCTGCCGGCCGCAGAAGCGCCCGAGCACCCGCGAGTGGCCTTCGCGCTGGCGCGTCTGCACGCCAAGCAGGGGGACGACCCCCGCGCCGCGGAGGCGCTCATCACTGCCGCGCGGTGGGCCCAGGGGCCCTTGGCCGCCCGGGTGGCCTGGGAGCGAGGGCGGCTCGCCCTTCGCCGAGGCGAGCTCGGGCGCGCCATCCGCGAGCTCCGCAAGGCGGCGGACACGCTCGACGGCGCGTGGCCCGATCTGTGGCGCGCGTTCGCGCGAGATCAGCAGCCCCGCGCCGCCCTCGTCCTGGCGCGACGCCACGCGGCCCGTCTCGAGGGCGTTCCCCTTTCACCGCGTGACGCGGATCTGCTCGCCGAGATCGGTCACCTCGCGCTCGCCGCCGGCGAGCCGGGTGAGGCCGTCACCGCGTTCGAGCGCGCCACGGCGGTTGACCCCTCGCACGGAGAGGCCTTCCTCGGTCTGTCGCGCGCCAGGCGCCAGCGTGGCGACCTTTCCGGTGCGCACGAGGCCGTCCTTCGCGCGCTCGGCCTCGATCGCGAGGATCGCGCAGCGCGTCTTCAGCTCGCCGAGCTGCACGCCGCTGCCGAGGGCTGGCCGCTCGCCGCCGACGCGTTCGCTCAGCTGCTCGACGAGCGCGCACCCGAGAGCGCCTTCCGCGCCGCGATGGACGTCGCGTTGCGCGCGGGGCAGCTCGCGCGCGCCGATACGTGGGCCGCGTGCGCCGGTGACGACCCGGTGGCGCGGGCCGTCCTGGCCAGGCCCCGCGATGCCCCGGCGCTGCCCGACGACATGCCGGGCCTGCTGCGACGGGCGGCCGCCTGCGCACCACTCGCCCCGCTGTGCGAGGCCCTGGGGCGGGAGCTCGAGCGCCCCATGACCCTCGCGGTCGTGGGCGAGTTCAACGTCGGCAAGAGCTCCTTCGTCAACGCCTTGCTCGGTGAGGAGATCGCCGCGACGGGGATCACCCCCACGACCGCCACGCTCCACGTGTTTCGCTTCGGGCCGACGCGACGCGCACGGCTTCACCTCGCCGACGATCGAACGATCGACACCCCGTTCCCGGACGTCCCAGCGGCCATCGAGGCGGCTGGGTTGGGCCACGTCCGCTTCGTGGAGTGGTCCCTGCCCCTCGGCGTCCTCGAGCGCGTGCACGTCATCGACACGCCCGGCCTTAATTCCCTCCTGCCCGAGCACGAAGCCCAGACGCGCGCCTTCCTGGCCGAGGCCGACGCGATCGTCTGGCTCTTTTCCGTCGACCAGGCCGGCAAGCGCTCCGAGGCGACCATCCTCGACCAGCTCTCAGAGTCCGTGCGGTCTCGCACCGTCGCCGTCCTCAACAAGGTGGATCGCGCCGACGGCACCGAGGTGTCCCAGGTGCTCGGCCACCTGCAAAGGACCGTCGGCGATCGGGTCTCCGCAGTGCAGCCGTTCTCGGCTCGCCTCGCCCAGGGAGGTGGCGGTCACCTGGTCGAGCTCCGCGCCCTGCTCGAGGCCCGACTGTTCTCCAGGAGTCGCGACATCGTGCGCGCGCGCGCGGCCGAGCGCCTCGCCGCTGCGGCCCTCGCCGCCCGGGTCGCCCCCGAGGAGCTGCGGCTCCAGCACATCGAGCGCGAGCTCTCGCTGCGCGCGCAGCTGCGCGCGGACGCCACGCGGACCGCCGAGGTCCACACCCGTCTGCTCCCGGTCGAGCGCGGACGCCTGGTCGCGGACATCGAGCGCGCTCTCACCGCCGCGGCGCACGAGGTGCTCGGCTTCCTCCGACCCGGTCGCCTGTTCTCCGGGCACGGTGCCACCGCCGCCGACCGCGATTTCCTTCGGGACTCCCTGGAGGACGCCCTCGAGCGGGTGCTGGCCGCCAGCCGCGACCGGCTGGCCCCCGCGCTCGGCTCGCTGGCCGGGCCCACCGCCCCGGTCTTCGATCGCGCCACGGCGTTCTTCCGCGGAACGCTCCGGGGCGGCCGCCTGGGTGGGTTCTTCACGGACGTGCTGCCCTCGCTCGCGCTCGACGAGGCGACCATCGCCCGCGCGCTCGACCGCGCGCTCGCGCTCGATCTCGAAGGCGAGCTCTGGGCTCCCTTCTCGGCGGCGCTCGACGCCGCCGCCCGAGCGGATTCGGCGGCGCTCGAGCGCGCGGCAAGACGCGCACACGCCGAGGCGCTTGCGGTCGGCTGGGCGCAGTGCGAGCCACTCGCCGACCTCGCGGCAGCCGCCCGACGGCACCAGGCATGCTGACGCTCGGCATCGACGAGGCGGGACGCGGCCCCGTGCTCGGGCCCATGGTGCTCGCGGGGGTCCTGCTCTCCCCCCGCGCCGCGTCGGCCCTCACCCGCGCTGGCGTCACCGACTCCAAGCGCTTCGTCGGCCCCACCGCCCACGCCGCCCGGAGCCAGCTCATCCCCAGGATCCTGGCCCACGCCACCGCGGTCCACGTGCGCGTGGCCGGCGTCGAGGAGGTCGACGCCCACGCGTCCCGCGGCGAGCTCAACGTCCTCGAGCGCGCCATCGCGCGCGAGATCCTGACCCGCATCGGCGGTTCGGCCACGCGCGTCCTGTGTGACGGCGCTCGCCTGTTCGGGCCCCTGTGCGCCGAGCACCCCCATCTCCGCGCGCTCGACCGTGCGGAAGACGCCCACGCCGCCGTGGCTGCGGCGAGCCTGCTCGCGAAGGTGCGCCGCGACGAGCTCTTCGCGTGCATCGTCGCCCGTTACCGGAAGCGGTTTGGCCTCCTGACCGGCGGCGGCTACGTCAATGCCCCGACGATGCGTTTCCTCGCGGCGCACCTCGACACGCACGGGCGACTGCCACCGGAAACCAGGAGCAGCTGGCGCATCCATGCCCAGCCCGCAGTGCCCCGAGATCACCGGCGCTGGCAGCCGGGACAGTAGAAGGTCGAGCGTCCGCCCTGCGCCATCCGGCGCACCATCCGACCGCAGCGCTTGCAGGGCTTGCCCTCCCGCGCGAAGACCTCGAGTGCCTGCTGGTTGGCTCCCTGTCCGTCGGGCGCGGCGTAGTCACGCAGCGTGGTGCCACGATTCTCGAGGCCTCTGCGCAGCACGACCCGCACCGCCTCGAGCAACGCCTCGGCTCTGGGTCTCGACAACCCTCGCGCCACAAGGCCCGGATGAATGCCGGCAACGAACAGGGCCTCGCACGCGTAGATGTTCCCGACCCCCGCGATGTGTCGCTGATCGAGCAGGACCGATTTGACGCGCGCGCCCTGGGTGCCACGCAGGGCCTGCCAGAAGTCCTCCGCAGTGAGCTCGGGTGAAAGCGGCTCCGGCCCGAGCTCCGCCAGCTCCTCGGCGGCGGCCAGCTCGGCGAGGGCGTACGGCCGGACGAGACCGAAGCGCCGCGGATCGATGAACCGGATCTCTTCGCGCCCTTCGAGGACCAACACGAGGTGCGTGTGCGGTGGTCGAACGAGCGCCACCGGGTGCACCAGCAATCGCCCGCTCATGCCGAGGTGCACGAGGAGCGCCTGGTCGTCGAGCTCGATCACCAGGTACTTCGCTCGGCGCCACACCCGCGTGATCCGCCGCCCACGCGCCGCGCGATCCACACCCGCGGCATCCACGGCGCGTCCAAGGCGCAGCCTGGCCCCCGAGAGCACCACATCGATCACGCGCCGCCCGCGCACCCGACGCTCGAGCTCGCGCGCGGTGGTCTCCACCTCGGGTAGCTCGGGCATCAGGATCGCGCCAGCCGCGCGAACTCCGCCACCGTCAACGTCTCCCCTCGGCGAGCGGGGTCAATCCCCGCGCGCGCGAACGCCGCGGCATCCACCAGGCCCGACAGGGCATTGCGCAACATCTTGCGGCGCATGCGAAACGCGGCATCCACCACCCGGCGGAAGCGATCGACGTCCGGCAGCACGTCTGGACCCGCAACCTCCGGCACCAGGCGCACGATCGCACTTTCGACGCGCGGCGGCGGATGAAACGCCGTCGCAGGCACCATGCGTATTATATCTGCTTTGGCGAATATCTGGCACAAGATGGACAGTGCGCCGTAGGCCTCCGTGTCCGCACGCGCGACCACGCGCTCCGCGACCTCGCGCTGGAGCATGACCACGAGCCGCTTCATCGACGCGTGCTGGGCTAGGGCACGCAGCACGATGGGGCTGGCGATCTGATACGGCAAGTTGCCGATGACGGCCACCGGGGCTCCCGCACGCTCAGCAAGCCGCGCCAGGTCGAGCTCGAGGGCATTTTCCTCCAGAAGCTCGACCGCCGGGAGCTCCGCACGCAGGACCATCGCCATGTCGCGGTCGCGCTCGATCGCGACCACCTTCGCGCCGGTCCCACAGAGTCGGGCCGTCAGCGTGCCAAGACCGGCCCCGATCTCCACCACCGTCTCGCCCGGGCCCACCGCGACGGATTCGACCAGCGTCGCGTAGACGCGCTCGTCGAGCAGGAAGTTCTGCCCCCAGCTCTTCTTGGGCCGCAGTCCGTACCGCGCCAGCAGCTCGCGAGGGGTCGGGTAGCTCATCCGAGGGCGAGGCTCGCGTCCGCGTTGAGGTCGAGCCCGGCGCGTTCGCCCCGGCGCAGCCGCATGAGTCCGGCCGCCGCGATCATCCCGGCATTGTCGGTGCAGTGCGCGAGAGGTGGAACGAACAGCTCACAGCCCGAAACGCTCGCCTCCTCGCGCAGCCTCTGCTGGAGAGTCTTGTTGGCCGCCACGCCACCCGCCAGGACGATCCGTGGCGTCTGCGCCAACTCTGCTGCCCGGATCACCTTATCGACGAGCACCTCGATGATTGCGGCTTGATAGCTCGCACAGAGGTCGGCAAGCCCGGGGCCTTCGGGTCGCCCATGATCGCGCAGCCAGATCGCCAGAGCGGTCTTGAGGCCGGAAAACGAGAACTCCAGCGAGCTCCCCCGAAAGGAGCGCGGAAATTTGATGGCTCCCGGATCGCCGCCGTGGGCCAGGGCCTCGATCTTCACTCCGCCGGGGTAACCGAGCCCCAGCATCTTCCCTCCCTTGTCGAACGCCTCCCCGGCCGCATCATCTCGCGTGGCACCCAGCAAGCGCATCTGGCCGAAGTCATGCACCAGATGGATCTCGGTGTGGCCGCCCGAGCACAACAGCGCGACATGGGGAAACCCCGGGGTGGCAAGAGGAGAATCCTCCCCCGTTTGCAGGAAGACAGACGTCAAGTGCCCCTCCAGATGGTTGACACCGACGAGCGGCAGGCCGCGCGCGTAGGCCAGCGCCTTGCCGAACTGCACGCCCACCAAGAGCGCGCCGATCAGACCTGGACCCCGAGTCACCGCGATGCCATCCAGTGCCTCCAGGCCCGTCCTCGCGAGAGCCAGGGCCTGTGCCACCACCGGCGCGATGTTGGTCAGGTGATGCCGGGACGCAACCTCAGGAACCACACCGCCATAGGCGGCGTGCAGCTCGACCTGGGAGGAGACGACATCGCTGCGCACCGTGAAGCCGGGACCCGCGTCCTCGACGATCGCAGCGGCGGTCTCGTCACAGGAGCTCTCGATTCCCAGGACTTGCATGAGGCCACCGTTCAGGACCGGCGTGGAAGGGGTGCCGCCGAACCGATGTTCGAACGTTAGCATTCCCCCGCTTCCAGCGGATGGGCAAGCACCGCAGATTCACGCTACCATTCGAGGTCACTGGGCATGAGCGAGCTGCAGGATCGCCTGGCCAGAGGGACGGTCGCCGTAGGCGTCGAGCTCTCGCACCTCCAGCTCGAACAGCTCCTCGAGCTGGGGCGACTGCTTCTCGACTGGAATACGCGAATGAACCTGACTGCGATCCGCGAGCTGCCCGGCGTCGTCGATCGGCACTTGGTGGACTCTCTCGCGGTGGCCCCTCATCTGGTCCCGGGCAGCCTGGTGGACGTGGGCACGGGGGCTGGCTTCCCCGGCCTGCCCCTTGCGCTCGTGCGGTCGGATCTCGCGGTCACTCTGCTCGAGTCCATCCACAAGAAGACCAGCTTCGTGCGCGCAGCAGCAAGGGCGCTGGGTCTCCAGGTCACGGTTTGCACCGAGCGCCTCGAGCGCTGGGGCCCGTTGGCGAAGCCCCAGCAGAATGCCGTGTCGCGCGCGACCTTCGCGCCCACCGAATGGGTGCGGCGGGGCACCCCCTTGTTGGCACCCAGCGGGGTCTTGATCGCCATGACCACGCCCGCTGAACCCAATCCTGAGACGATTCCGGGTTTCAGCTTCTCCAGTCACGACTACCGGCTGCCAGACGACACGCTCCGGGTACTTTGGAGATTCGAGCGAGGGATCCTGGGCTGTTTCACGTGAAACATCGTGCGCAGCCTCCGCCGCATAGTTCCGCTCCCCGCGGCCGGTTTTTCCTTGCTCCCACCGGACACCCAGGCCAAAAAGGGGCCCGTGGCAGTCCGCGACTTTCACCCCGACCTTGCGCGGCTCGCCGAACGCGGCATCCTCCGCCTGCGCCTTGATTCACCCGGGCCGGGCACTGACTACTCCTCGAATGACTACCTCGGCTTCGCCCGCGATCCACGAGTCTCCGCGGCCCTCGCCCAGGCGGCCGCTACGCAAGGAACCGGAGCTGGGGCTGCTCGCCTTCTGACCGGGGCGCACCCCCTGCACCGCTACCTCGAGCAGCGCCTCGCGGCCCTCGTCGGGTTGCCGGATGCCCTTCTCTTCAACACGGGATACTGCGCGAACATTGGCCTCCTCCCTGCCATCGCAGGCCCCGAAGATGCCATCTTCTCCGACGCCCTCAACCACGCCAGCCTCATCGACGGCTGCCGCCTTTCACGGGCAGCCGTCTTCGTCTACCCCCACTGTCAGCCCGCGCACCTCGAAGCCCTCCTCCTGGCGCGCCCCGCTCGTCGTCGCGTCATCGTCACCGAGAGCGTCTTCGGCATGGAAGGTGACCTCGCCCCACTGGCTGACCTCCGGAGCCTCGCCGACCGGCACGGCGCCATGCTCGTCGTCGACGAGGCACACTCGCTCGGCCTGATGGGCGCTCAGGGTGCAGGGGCATGCGCCGCTGCCGGGATCGTCCCCGATGCCCTGGTAGGCACCCTCGGCAAGGCGCTGGGCACGTTCGGCGCGTTCGTCGCCGGCACCACGGATCTCGTGGCCTGGCTATGCAACCAAGCACGCTCGTTCCTGTTCACGACCGCACCCCCGCCCGCCCTGTCCGCGGCAGCCACTCATGCCGTCGACCTGGCCGCAGGACCCGAGGGGACCCAGCGCCGCGCCCTCCTCGCCCAACACCGCGCACGCGTAGCGGCTGCCCTCCGGGCGCTCGCTGTACCCATCCCAGCCTGCGACGCCCCCATTCTCCCCATCCACCTCGGGTCACCCGCCGCCGCCCTTCAGGCCGCCACTCTGCTACGCAACCGCGGCGTTCTCGCCCTCCCCATCCGGCCGCCCACGGTCCCCGAGGGAACCTCGCGGCTCCGCATCAGCCT
The DNA here is from genome assembly GCA_023248855.1 of Myxococcales bacterium. Lineage (GTDB taxonomy): Bacteria > Myxococcota_A > Polyangia > JAHFDS01 > JAHFDS01 > JAHFDS01. The sequence goes on along the minus strand of JAHFDS010000027.1, from coordinate 22,816 downwards.
CTCTGCGGCCCACTCGGACGTGGAAATTGATCGCCTCATCGGCGCCCTCACGGACCTCCGGAGCCTCCTCTGATGCGACTCGCCGATCTAGACCACCGCCACCTATGGCACCCCTTTACCCCGATGGCCCCCTGGCTCACCGACGAGCCCCTCGTCATCGCAGCCGCCGAAGGGTGCGAGCTCATCGACGATCACGGAAAACGCTACCTCGATGGCGTCGCCTCCCTCTGGGCGAACGTCCACGGTCACAGACACCCCCGCCTCGACGCGGCCGTCCGCGCCCAGCTCGACCGGGTGGCCCACAGCACTCTGCTCGGCCTCACCCATGAGCCCGCCATTCGCCTGGCCGAACGTCTTTGCGCCGTCGTCCCCGCTGGACTCACGCGCGTCTTTTACTCCGACAGCGGCTCCACCGCGGTGGAGGCCGCTCTCAAGATCGCCCTCCAGTTTCACCAGCATCGAGGCGAGCCCCGCCGCACACGCTTCATCGCCCTGACCAATGCCTACCATGGGGACACGCTCGGCGCCGTGTCTGTCGGGGGCATGGACGCCTTTCACGCGGCCTTCGGCCCGCTCCTGTTCCCGGTGATCCACACCCCGCCGGACGCCGAGCAGCTCGAAAGCACCTTCGCGGCCCACCCTGGGCAGATCGCCGCCCTCATCCTGGAACCCCTGGTGCAAGGTGCTGCCGGCATGCGCCTGCAGCCGCCCGGCTTCCTCTCCCGTGCGCAGGCCCTCTGCAGAAGCCACGGCGCCCTCCTCATCGTCGACGAGGTCGCCACCGGATTCGGCCGCACCGGCTCGCTCTTCGCTTCCGAGCAGGAGTCCGTCACACCCGATCTGATGGCGCTCGGCAAGGGCCTGTCGGGCGGCTACCTGCCTCTCGCGGCCACCCTCACTTCGGAAGAGGTCTTCTCCGCCTTCCTGGGCCAGCCTGGCGAGTATCGCACCTTCTTCCATGGTCATACCTTCACCGGAAACCCACTCGCATGTGCTGCAGGCCTGGCCTCGCTGGAGATCTTCGAGCAGGAACGTACCCTCGACCACGTCCGGATCCTCGTGGAAGACCTCGCCCAGCTGCTCGAGCGCGCCTTCCGAGGCCACCCAAATGTTCGCGAGATCAGGCAGCGTGGCCTCATGATCGGCATCGATCTCGTCCAGCGGGACGCAACGCCCTTTCCGCCAGCCGCCCGCACCGGCGCCAAAGTCTGTCGGGCCGCACGCCACCGTGGCGTGATCCTTCGCCCCCTGGGCGACGTCCTGGTGCTCATGCCACCACTGAGCATCCGTTCCGATCAGCTGACCCGGCTCATTTCCGTCGCCCATCAAGCCCTCGATGAGGTGGTATCCGGATGCACGCCTTCTTCGTGACCGGCACGGACACCGGTGTCGGCAAGACCTACGTCTGTGCCGCCTTGCTGCGCTCTGCGGTCGCGAGCGGACTCAGGGCCGCCGCCCAGAAACCCGCTGAAACCGGCGTCGCCCAGGAGGGTCTCCCCGAGGATGCCCGCCAGCTGCTTTCGGCGTGTCAGCGACCGCTGGATCCCGAGGATGTCTGCCCCTTCCGCTACCGGGAAGCCCTCGCCCCCGCGGTGGCGCATGAACGCCGCCTCCGTCGCTTCGACCTCGACGTCATCCGGCGCGGCGCCGAACGCCTCCGCGCGGACGCCGACCTCCTGCTCGTCGAGGGCGCTGGCGGCCTGCTGTGCCCCTTCCCCGATGGCCTTTCCGGCGCAGACGTCGCAGCCTGCCTCCAGCTGCCGCTGCTCGTCGTGGCCCGCAACGCGCTCGGCACGGTGAATCACACCCTGCTCACCCTCGCTGAGATCCGGCGGCGCGGGCTGCCACTTGCGGGGGTCGTCCTCAGCCAGACCATCGCCCAGCGAGACGCCTCCGAACAGGACAACGAGACCTTGATCCGGGATCGCGGCGCGCCCCCCTTCGTTGCGACGCTCCCGTTCGGAGCCGAGTTCGCATTCGGGCTGCTCGAGCGCCTACTTTCCGATGCAGAAGCGTCCGAACACCACGTCTAGCACGTCATCCTTCGCCCCGAGGCCTCGCAGCTCACCGAGCGCTCCCCGCGCGACGTCGAGCTCCAGCGCTGCCAGCTCGAGGGGGGCGGTCCCTGCGAGCAACGCCCCCGCTTGCTCGAGCGCGCCCGCAGCCGATTGCATGGCGACCTGCTGCCGGAGCGTCTGCGGTACGAGCACGTCGTCGCCCAGGCGGCCCACTCCCAGCGCCTCGATCACCGCCGCGCGCAAGGCCTCGAGACCCTCGCCGGTCCTCGACGAAACGCGGATCTCTCCACCTGGCCCCCGTTCGGTTGGAAGATCGCTCTTCGCCCGGGCAACCAACCGCGGAGCCGCCTGCTCCGCCACGAGCTGCTCCTCGGCCAGCGTCTCTCGCACGCTCCCATCGAGGAGCACGAGGCGCACATCCGCCGCAGCAGCGCGAGCCATGCCGAGCGCCATGCCCCGCCGCTCGAGCTCGTCATCCCCACCCGATCTACCCGCGGTGTCGAGCAGGACGATCGACTGGCCAGACCAGCACACCTGCGCCTCGATCACATCCCGCGTGGTGCCAGGACGCTCACTCACGAGTGCGCGCTCCTGCCCCGCCAGCGCGTTGAACAAGCTCGACTTCCCAGCGTTCGCAAGCCCAACGATCGCCACCTCTGCCCCATCACGACCGGCGCGATACGCCGAGTACCTCGTCGCACCCTCCCCGAGCGTTTTGGCCGTGCTCAAGACGCGCCGCGCCAGCTCGGCCCGTGCCGCCAGCGCGAGGTCCTCCTCCGGAAAATCTATCCAAGCCACGAGCTCCGCGGAGATCTCGACCACCGCCGTCTCGATGCGGCGCACCACAGCGTCGAGCTCCCCGGCAAGACTCGCCTGCGCCACCCGTGCGGCCGTGACGCTACGTGCGGCCACCACCTCGGCCACCGCTTCCGCCTGAAGCAGCGACAGTCTTCCCACAGCCAGTGCGCGGCGGGTAAACTCACCGGGCTCTGCGGGGCGCGCTCCCGCGTCGCACACCACCTCGAGCAGCCGGAGAGTCGTTGCCTGACCGCCGTGGCCCTGCAGCTCGAGCACGTCCTCACCGGTGTACGAGCGTGGCCCCCGCATCAGGATTGCGAGCACCTCGTCCACCCGCGCCCCGCCCGCCAGCGCGACGCACCGCCGCGCTCGATGACTCTCCAGAACGGGTGCGCCTCTTAGGACTCGCGCCCCGATCCGCGCCGCCAGCGGACCACTGACGCGCACGATGCCGATGGCGCCGCCCACCGTTGCGATCGCGGCGATGGTGTCTCTTCGCGGCAGCATGCTCGCCGCGGCTAGACCGCCCCACGGTCGGGCCGCGTCAGAGGGCCTCGTCGTCCGCGAGCTCGCCGGCTGGGTCCGGAATGATCACCAAGCGGCGCTGCATTCCCTCGCCCTCGCTCTGCGTGCTAACCCCGGGCATCTCCGCGATCTGCATGTGGACGACGCGTCGATCGCTGGCGCTCATGGGGGCCATGTAGATCCGCCTTCCACTCCGCTTGGCATCCTCGGCGAGCCGGCGCGCCAGCGCGCGCAAGGAGTCCGCGCGACGGCCTCGATAGCCCTCGGCGTCCACCAGGATCGGGGCCGGTCCCACCGCATCCCGATAGACCACCTTGTTCACCAGGAACTGCAGGGCTTCGAGCGTCGCGCCCTGCTTGCCGATCACCAGACCGGAATCAGGCCCCTCCACCTCCAGCAGGATCCGTTCGCCGTCCAAGCGGGCCGTCACCCTGGCCTCGAGCCCGGCCAGGTCGAGCAGCTTCTCGAGCGCTTCGAGCGCCTGCGTCTCCGAGGTATTCACGAGGCGGCCTTCGCCTTGGCGCCACGCGGCACCTTTGGCTCGTTGCGGTTGTTCCAGAACTGGTGCGCCATCGTGAGGAGGGTATTGGTCAGAATGTAGACCGTCAAGCCAGCCGGGAACCACAGGGACATGAACGTGAACATCACCGGCATGACATAGAGCAGCACCTTCTGCTGCTCCGACTCGGCCGGCTGGGGGGCCGTCTTCTGCTGGATGAACATGAACGCGCCCATGACCACGGGAATGACGAAGAACGGGTCCGGTTGGGTCAGATCGTTGAGCCACAGGAACCGCGAGTGATACAGCTCGACCGCGTTACCGAGGGTCGAGTAGAGCGCGAACCAGACCGGCATCTGGATCAGCATGGGCAGGCAGCCGCCGAGTGGATTGATGCCCTTTTGCTTGTAGAGGGCCATCATCTCCTGGTTCATGCGCGCCTTGTCCTCGCCGAACTGCTTCTTGAGGCGCTCGATCTCCGGCTTGAGCTTCGCCATGGCCTTCATCGAGCGCATGCTCTTCTGCGTAAAGGGCAGCGTCACGAGCTTGACGAGGATGGTCAGAAGAATGATCGCGATACCCCAGTTGCCGAAGATGCGTTCGAAGAAGAGCAGCATCTGCAGCAAGGCGCGCGAGATCGGCGACAACCAGCCATAGTTGACCGCGTCTCCCAGCAGCGGATCATGGCCGTCAGGCCGCAGGGCATCGAGCGCGCTCACGATCTTCGGACCCGAGAAGACGACAAAGCGACGCGTTTCCGTCGCGCCCGCACCCAGGGACAGACCCTCCTCCAGCGCCCCCTCGATGACCCCGCTCTCCTTGTCGATGGCGCCCTCGCAGCGCGGCTTGCCCCCGCCCACGGGCACCAGCGCTTCGATGAAATACTTGTCACCGAGGCCGGCCCAGCGCAGCTCCTCCATCCGCTGAAAGGCCCCCTGCGCGAGCTTGTCGGGCGGTGCGTCCTCGAGCTTGCCCTTCGTGTGGCACAGGGCCGCGCGAACGTTGGGCGGCGGCTGCATGAAGCCCCCGGAGCTCGACTCACCGGTCGCGAGGGCGTACAGGGAGGTCCGCAGCGACAGCGTCACCGCGGCATCCGTCTTGTTGCGCACCGAGATCTCGAGTCCGAGGGCGAACTGCTCAGGCAGGGCACTCACCTTCTTCTCGAGCCGAATCCGATCGTTCTCCCACTCCCACACGACCTCTCGATCCGTCGTTCGGACGGGTCTGAGCTCGAGCTCGGCCGGGATCCCAACCGTGTTGCCCGGGAAGCTCGTGCGAAGCGGACGGTTCTTCTTGGCGTGCGTGGAGACGAGATCCAAGGCCACAGACGCCTTGCCTTGCGCCCGATCGTCATACTGACGATTCTTGAGCACGAGCGAAGCCAGCCCGCCTTCATGACTCGAGAGCTCTACCCGCATCGCGGGGCTCTCCAGCACCGCACGCTGCTCAGGCGTTCGAGGCGCCACCGGTGCCGCCGCCGGCGGCTTGCCGGCCGCCGCGGAGCCGGGCCCAGGCGTGACCTTCTCGGCCCCCCCATCCACCCCATGCTGCGCGGCTGGCGGCGGCGCCAAAGCCACGGGAGCCGGCGGCTGCATGAAGTACTTCGAGAAGATCACGTAGATCGCCCCACACAGGGCGATCGTGATGATCACGCGCTGGGTTTCCGACTTCATGCGGCATCCTTTGGTGCTGGCACCGGGTCCACGCCATGCCCACCAAAGGGATGGCAACGACCGAGCCTCCTTAGCGCGAGAGCGAGCCCACGCAAGGGTCCATGCGTGAGCAGGGCCTCACGCGCGTAGTGGCTGCAGCTCGGGTGGAAACGGCACCCGCCACCCTGTGCGTGGAGCAGTGGGGACACCAGACGCTGGTAAGTCGTGAGGACGAAGAGCAGACATGCGACCAGTAGCCGCCGCGGGCTCATGAGCCGTGTACTCGACGGAGAAGGCCTCGCAGCTCCTCGGTCACGTCGGCGAGCGTCGCGTCCCTTGCCGGCTCCCGAGCGATCATCACCACGTCGAGCCCCTTGGGCCACCCCGCTCGTTCGCGCCGGAACGCCTCTCGAACGAGCCTCTTGATGCGGTTTCGCTGGGCGGCGTTGCCGACGCGACGGCTCACCGTGATCCCAAGGCGCATCTCCCCATCGTCCTCGCGTCGGCACGAGAGCATGATGAACCGGAAACTCGAGACACGCCGCCCGTGGGCTTGCACATCCAGGAACTGCGCGCGCTTACGCAGGCGGACCTCACGCGGGAACCGTGCGTTGGCAGCCATGATCCGCGCGCGCAGCGCGCCCCGAGCCGTCTACTTCTTGGCGCTCGTGACTGCCAGGCGCTTCCGCCCCTTGGCGCGCCGACGCTTGATCACCTTGCGACCGTTCTTCGTCCGCATCCGCTTGCGGAATCCGTGCGTGCGCTGACGGCGCTTGCGGTGTGGCTGATACGTACGCTTCACGAAGCTCCTCCGAACTGGCCGGTACCCGCACCTCGGGCCCGGAAAGGGTTCGTGGGATACCAGGGGCCATCGCTGGTGTCAAGGCGCGATCGCCCCTTGGTCCTTATCGGAACGCCGCGGATCCGTGTGCCGGGAGCCATTCGGATCCCCGGATGAAATGCGCTGAGCCTTGTGGCAGAGCGCCTTCCGCGTGCGCTCCGCTATGCTCCGTCGGAGATCCTCCCGTCCCCCGGGCGATCCTGTTTTGTTCCACCATTTCAACATGTTGTTAGATTCGACTCCTAGGCCTCGCGGCCCCCCTTCCGACCCCACTTCACCTCCCACCCGTGAAATGCTCGCGGATCCACACCGGTTCGTGGTCCCGGATCCGAAGGCCCTTGCCAAGCTTTCTCACGGTTTGCTATCGAACCTGTACGTCACGACGGCGTGACGCTGGGGACGGTTTTCTTTAACAGCGCAGTTGGGATGGCCAGGGGTGTGCCTGCACCCCTGGGGGGAGACGACTTCGCTCATGACTGGCGTTTGGCAGTCTGCGGTCCGCTCACTGGAGCGCGACCTCAGTCCGCATACGTTCGATGCCTGGATCCGCCCGGCCGAGCTACTCCGCGAAGAAGGAACGCGGCTCGTGGTGCGCGTGCCGAGCCGGTTCCACAAGGACTGGCTCGAGGACCACTTTCTCTCACAGCTGCGCGACAAGATGCGCGCAGCCACGAATCAGGACTACGATGTGGTGTTCGAGGTGGATGGCACGCGCCACCTCCCTGGTGATGCCAGCGCACACGTCAGCGCACCAACCACCACCCACACACAGCCGAGCAGCGCCCTCGACGAGCTGGCACCGCTCGGTTGCGTGCTCAACCCGCGCTACGTGTTCGACACGTTCGTGCCCGGGCCTTCGAACAGCCTGGCCTTCACCGCCGCCCGACGCGTCGCCGAGTGCCCCGCCGAGAGATTCAACCCGGTCCTCATCTATGGGGAGAGCGGCCTCGGCAAGACCCACCTGCTGCACGCGATCTGCAACGAGCTTCGCCTGCGAAGGCCGAGCTTCCGCATCTGCTTCATCTCCTGCGAGCGCTTCCTCAACGACTACATCACGAGCCTGCGCTCTCGCTCTGAGGAGGTATTTCGCCGCCGGTATCGCGAGGAGCCCGACATCCTCCTGGTCGACGACATCCAGATCCTCGCGGGCAAGGAGGGCATGCAGAACGAGTTCTTCTGGACCTTCAACGCCCTGTTCGAGGGTCACAAGCAGATCGTCCTGACCTCCGATCGCCCACCTTCGGAGATCCCCGACATCCCCGAGCGACTGCGCTCCCGCTTCTCGTGGGGCCTGCAGGCCGACGTCGGCTTGCCGGACTTCGAGACGCGAGTGGCCATTCTGAAGCGAAAGGCCGAGCTAGAGAGCATCACGCTCCCAGACGAGGTGCTGCAACTCCTGGCGGCCACGTTCAGGCGCAGCGTGCGGGAGATGGAGAGTGCGCTGATCCGACTTGCGATGGTCTCCTCGGTAGACGATCGCCCGATCACCCGCGAGCTCGCGGAGTCCCGTCTGCGCGAGATCACCGTCCGTCAAACCGAGCGCATCTCCATCGAGGCTGTGCTCAGACACGTCTCCGAGTACTACGGCTGCAAGGTGCCCGACCTCAAGAGCCCCCGACGCCATGCCCAGATCACCAAGCCACGAGCCATCGCCATGTACCTTTGCTGCAAGCTCACCGGGTGCAGTCTTCCTGAGATCGGCCGCGGCGTCGGAGGCAAGCACCACACGACCGTGCTCGCGTCGCGTGACAAGATCGCCAGCCAGGTCGACTCAAATCGTGTCCTCCGCCACGAGCTCGAGGCCATCGAGCGCCGCATCCAAGAAGTCTGACCCCAAGAGACGTGTCGCCCATCCCCTGCTCGGTCGGCGGGTAGGCCTCCGTGTGTCCTTTCTCCCCTGTGTACAACCATGTGTGAAAGCCTGCGATCTGGCGCCCGGACTCGGTGTGGATATCCAGCGGCGACCCGCTACACACCCTCTCCCACACTCGACCTCTATCTTTGTGCACAGCATTACAACAACGAAAACAAATCCTTAACCTCGTCGTCCACGGATTCACAGCAAGAAGACGAAGAAGATCTTATCTGTATAGATATCTCTTCTCTTCTCTTCTCCCGGCTACCCGCTAGACTGCCTTCGCCACGGAGGGGTCCATGGAATTCCGTATCTCGAAGACCGAGTTCCTGAGCGGCCTCGGTCTGGCACACGGCATCGCCGACCGGAAGAGCACGCTGCCCATCCTGGCCAACGTGCTCCTTCGAACAGAAGGCGATGGCACGTTGATCGTCGCCGCCACGGATCTCACGGTTGCCGTGACCGCTGAGCTCAAGGCGAAGGTGGAGTCTCAGGGCGGCCTGACCCTCGGGGCCAGGCACCTGTTCGACATCGTGCGGAGCGCACCGGAAGACGAGCTCCGGATACGCCGCACCGAGAACCAGTGGGCTGAGCTTCGCAGCGGCAAGGCCCAGTACAAGCTGGTGGGCTTGGCAGATCGCGACTTTCCGAAGCTCCCCAATCATCGGGAGGTCCCTTTCGCCAAGATCCCGGTGGAAGCCTTCTCGGAGATGATCGCCAAGACCATCTTTTCCGTGTCCTCGGACGAGACGCGTTACCACCTCAACGGCGTGCTGCTCGAGAGCGATGGCGAGATCCTGCGCATGGTCTCTACCGACGGTCACCGACTCTCGAAGATCGAGCGCAGGCTGCCAGGTTTCCCGAAGCTCGAGGGGAGCGTCATCCTGCCGCGTAAGGGCCTCGCCGAGATCGCCAGGGCACTCGACGCAGCGTCCGGAGAGTGCGAGCTCGCCATTTTCCGGCCGTACGCCTTCGTTCGCGTCGGTAGCGCGGTGCTGTCCGCGAAGCTGGTCGAGGCGCAGTTCCCGCCCTACCAGCTCGTGATCCCGAAGTCGAGCGAGCGCCGAGCCATCGTGGACCGCGCCAAGCTGGTCGAGGCGCTCCAGCGTGTGGCCATTCTGGCGTCCGAAAAGACCTCCGGCGTGCGCCTTCGGTTCGATGGCGAAGCCCTGGAGCTGGTGAGCGACAACCCGGACCTCGGCGAGGCCAGGGAGGAGATCGCCGTGGATTTTCAGGGCAAGGCCGTGACGATCAGCTTCAACGCCCGCTACTTGACGGAGCTGCTGATCCGCATGGGTGATCCGGAGATCGAGATGTCCCTCGGAGGGGAGCTCGATCCCTGCATCCTGCGCGGAAAGATCGAGCGGACCGACGGCAGCTACCTCGGCGTCATCATGCCGATGAGGACCTGAGGCCAGACCGAGGCGGTCCCTGCGACTCCAGCATCTGACTGGCTCTCACTTTCGTAACCTGAGGAGCGTCGCGCTCGCGCTCGATCCTGGGGTCACCGTTCTGCACGGCGAGAACGGCCAGGGCAAGACGAACCTGCTCGAAGCCATTTACGTTCTCGGCACGCTGCGCTCCTTCCGGGCGTCTCGTACGGAGGAGCTGGTCGCCCACGGCGCGAGCGAGGCACGGCTCGAGGGCATCGCGGAGCGAGGGGGCCTACGCGCTCGCCTCGAGGTGTTGCTGCGCACTGGCGGACGGCAGGCGCGTGTGGACGGCAAGCTGGCCCGGTCCGCACAGGCCTGGTTTGGTGCGCTGTCGGTCGTCCTGTTCGCGCCCGAGCACCTCTCGCTCGTGCGTGGCAGCCCGTCCTTGCGCCGGCAGCTGCTCGATCGTGCGACATTCGCGCTCTGCCCGCCCCACCTGACGGTCCTGGTCGACTACCAGCGTACGCTGCGGAGCCGGAATGCGGTCCTGCGCGATCGACCTCACGACGGCGAGGCCCTGCTCGCCGTCTACGATGAACGCCTTGCCGCGCTCGGCTCGACTCTGATCGAGGGTCGCACGCGCACCCTCGAGGAGCTCGTCCCGCACGCGACCAGCGCGTGGCGAGATCTCGCCGTCGGCGCCGATCTGGCGCTGGCTTACCGTCACTCCGCGGCCACGCGCGAGGAGCTCCTGCTGGCCCTGTCGGCTTCTCGCGCCCGTGACCTCGCCCGTCGGTTGACCTCGGAGGGTCCACATACCGATGATCTCGAGATCACGCTCGGAGGTCGGATCGCCTCGCAGTTCGCCTCCCAGGGGCAGGCTCGCGCCCTCGTGCTGGCGCTGAAGATCGCCGAGATCCGGCGCCTGAGCGCCCGCCTTGGGGATGCCCCCGTGCTGCTCCTCGACGACGTGTCCTCGGAGCTCGACAAGAAGCGAAGCCGACAGCTCTTCGAGCACGTGCGTGACGTGGGGTGCCAGACGCTCGTGACCACCACACGTCCAGAGCACCTCGAGCTCCCCGAAAAACCAGCGAGTTTTCAGGTGGTTGCCGGCGCCGTCACGCGGTCGGTTTTTGTTGCGGGCAAGGGGGTGGCGTGATACTCGTACAAGGTCCATCGCCCGCCCGTTCTGCCTGTGATGTCCGGTAGTTCGGAGCGCCTGCGCGGGTGCCACCAGAGCGGAGCACGAAAGGCTCAGGGGGTGCCCGGGAAAGCCCAGCCGTGACCGAAGAACGTCCGTCCACGCCGTTGCCTCCGCCGAGCGACTACGGCGACGATAAGATCCAGGTTCTCAAGGGCCTCGAGGCGGTGCGCAAGCGCCCGGGCATGTACATCGGCGACACTGATGATGGCACCGGCCTGCATCACATGGTCTACGAGGTGGTGGATAACGCGGTCGACGAGGCCCTCGCCGGCTATTGTACGCGGGTCGAAGTGACCATTCACATCGACGGATCGGTCACGGTCCTCGACAACGGCCGAGGCATTCCGGTGGGCATGCACCCCACGGAGAAGCGGCCGACGCCCGAGGTCGTCATGACCGTCTTGCACGCCGGCGGCAAGTTCGACCACAACAGCTACAAGGTCTCCGGTGGGCTGCATGGGGTCGGCGTGAGCGTGGTGAACGCCCTGTCGGAGTGGCTCAAGCTCGAGATCTACCGGGACGGGAAGACCTGGTACCAGGAGTACCGAAAAGGCGATCCGTCCACCGAGTTGCGCGCAATCGGCGCGTCGGGCCGTACAGGGACCAAGGTGACGTTCAAGCCGGATCCCGACGTCTTCAAGATCACGCAATACTCCTTCGACGTGCTGGCTCAGCGCCTGCGCGAGCTGTCGTATCTCAACAAGGGGCTCGTCATCACGCTCGATGACGAGGTCAGCGGCAAGCAGCACGAGTTCGTCTTTGCCGGCGGCATCTTCTCTTTTGTCCAGGATCTCAACTCAACCAAGGACAAGGTGCACCCCGATCCCATCCTGATCTCGGGCCGGGTCGAGGGGACCGAGGTCGAGATCGCGGTGCAGTGGAACGACACGTTTCAGGAGCAGGTCTTCTGCTTCACGAACAACATCCGCAACAAGGACGGCGGCGAGCATCTCTCGGGTTTTCGGGCGGCGCTGACGCGCACCCTCAACAACTACGGCAAGGAGAACAACCTCTTCAAGGATCTCAAGGGCCAGGCGCTATCCGGTGACGATAGTCGCGAGGGCCTGAGCGCGGTGGTGTCGATCAAGCACCCCGATCCGAAGTTCTCGAGCCAGACCAAGGACAAGCTGATCTCGTCGGAGGTCAAAGGCTACGTCGAATCGGTCATGAGCGAGCGCCTCGGCAAGTGGTTCGAGGAGCATCCGCGGGAGGCCAAGGCGGTCGTTGGCAAGGCCGTGCTGGCCGCGCGGGCGCGCGATGCCGCGCGCAAGGCGCGCGAGATGGTGCAACGCAAGGGCGCGCTGGACTCGTTCTCGCTACCGGGCAAGCTGGCGGACTGTCAGGAGCGTGATCCCGCCGGTGCGGAGCTCTTCATCGTCGAGGGCGACTCGGCAGGCGGCTCTGCCAAGCAGGGGAGGGACCGCAAGAACCAGGCGGTGCTACCCCTCCGGGGCAAGATCCTGAACGTCGAGAAGGCGCGCTTCGACAAGATGCTTTCGTCCGCGGAGATCGCGACGCTCATCACCGCCCTCGGATGCGGCATCGACAAGGACAAGGACGTCGAGAAGCTCCGCTACCACAAGATCGTCATCATGACGGACGCGGATGTCGACGGATCTCACATCCGAACGCTGCTTTTGACGTTCTTTTTCCGGCAGTTTCCGGAAATCCTCGAGCGAGGGCACCTCTACATCGCGCAACCGCCGCTCTACAAGGTCAAGAAGGGCAAGCACGAGCGCTATCTGAAGAACGAGCTGGCGCTCGAGGAGTACCTGGTCGACCAAGCGCTCGGAGAGCTCCGCCTCGTCCACCGCAATGGGACGGACAGCTGGATCACCGGGGATGCGTTGCGCATGCTGGTCGCACAGGCGAATCGGTATCGCCGCCTCCTCGCGCAGCTGGATCGCCGCATGGACGCGCGCCTCGTCGATGCGTTCGTCAAGGCGAGCGGGATCGACAAGGAGGCCCTGCGTGACGAGGGTCTCGTGGACGCAGCGCGCGCTCGCGTGAAGGTGCACCTCAAGCAGTTCGAGCCAGAGATTGCCGAGACGGTGATCGATGTGCGACCGGACGGCGAGCACGGAGGGTTCATGCTCGTGGCGCCTGCGCGCCCCGGTGGTGTGCGCAACGAGACCACCATCGACTTCTCGTTGCTCGATTCGGGGGAGGTCGGCGAGCTGGCCAGCCTCGCCCGGATCTTCCGAGACTTCGGCGCCGCGCCCTACGTGGTCGAGCGCTCCGGTGAGCGAGCCGAGCTCGACCGGCTCGATGCCCTCGGCACCTTTGCGGACGAGGTCGGACGAAAGGGCCTGCAGACGCAGCGCTACAAGGGCCTCGGTGAGATGAACCCGGAGCAGCTCTGGGAGACCACGATGGACCCGACCCGGAGGACCCTCTTGCAGGTCCGCGTGGACGATGCGGTGGAGGCGGATCGGATCTTCACGGTGCTGATGGGGGATCTGGTCGAGCCGCGTCGCGACTTCATCGAGAAGAACGCGCTCCACGTGCGAAATCTTGATGTCTGACGCGAGAGTGTCGCTCGCCAGAAGGTTGACCGCGCCATCAGGCTGTGGAAAGAATCGTCGGACGCCCTGCGTGCGCCCTCGCGTGCGCAGCGCCAGCAAACGACACACCTAGCCGCGCAGCACCTGGCTCCGCACGTCATGCTCCGCGGCAGCCCGTGGCTGGACTCGCTCCCGCCGGCGTTCGCCCGCGTTCTTCTCGAGTCCCCTGGGATCACCCGCGCGCGCCTCGCTGGCCTTGGCACCAAGTTCGGTGTCTGGACCGAGGACGTCAACAAGGACGGCAGGTGGAACGAGCACGAGATGGATGGCCTGCTCGACTCGGCCCAGAGCCGCCTCGACAGCATGACGATCGACGATCAGAGGCGATGCAGCTACTCATGCGGAGCTACCAGAAGCTGGACGAGTGCGTAAGCGCGCTGTCCACCCGCGGTCCAAGGCGTGGCACGAGTCCGCCGACGCGATCATCCGGAACGGAGCCTAGCCGATGCGCATCGCCGGAGGTGCGGACTATTTCTCATTGGCCTGCCTCGAGCAGCGCTCGGCGGATGCCACGGTCGCCGACGCTGGTCGGCGATCGAGGCAGGCGAACGAGGAGCGCTCGAAGGAGCACACGCGCCAGATCGAGGCGAAGCAGCACGCGGAGGCCGCGGCCAAGGGGGCGGATTCTGGGATTCAATGTGCGAGATTGCCAGCATCGGCGTCGCGGGGGCGCCGTGGTGGCGACCCGTTGCCGTCTTGGGGAATGCCCAGGCCCGGGTCCAGGCTGGCGAAAAATGGCTCGGTCGTGATTCACGTGGATCATTGGAATCCTCCTACGCCCGCCCGCCCGTTGGTCGCGTCTGAGACTGCGCGTCCGCCGGACGGGCCAGCCAGCGCTCCACCTCCGCGCGCACCATCGCGCGCGATCGCTCGAGGCGCCATCGAGCTGGCGCGCGGCCGGCTCGTGCAACACCCGCATCCGCTCGACCACAAGGTCGAGGGCGTGCTTGCGTCGTTCGAGTTGGGAAAGGAGCGCTGCAGTGCTGTGGGGGCCCCGGGTATCGGCGCGCGGCCGGAAGAGCTGCGTCAGGCCGCGGCGGCGGAACCGAAAATCTGCTCGATCTCGCGCTCGATCTCGCTCTCCTTCTTGGAGCGCGCGACCGCGAGCTCCTTGACGAGCAGCGTGCGTGCGGTGTCGAGCATCTTGCGCTCACCGAACGAGAGATCCTTGTCCGAGCGCAGCAGGGAGAGATCGCGCAGCACCTCAGCGATCTCGTATACGCTGCCGGTCTTGATCTTCTCCATGTATTCCCGATAACGCCGATTCCAGGTCTGTCCATCGACGGACACCCCACGGCTTTTCAGGATCTGGTAGACCTCCTTGACCTCGTCCTTGCGGATGACGCCACGCAGTCCGACCGCCTGGACGTTCGACGTCGGCACCATGATCTTCATGCCCGTGTCGAGGATCTTGAGGATGTAGAACTTCTGCTTGTTGCCGGAGATCTCGCGCTGTTCGATGGCGACGACCTCGGCCACCCCATGCGCGGGGTAGACCGCCTTGTCACCGATTCGGAAATCCGTCGTCTGCATGCGCTCACTCCCTCCAGAACCCACTTCGTGGTCGCGGAGCATGTTCTCGAAAAGACTATGATTTTAGCTCTCCGAGCGTACATTGTCAACCAGGCCGATCGGCCGACCGCGAGTGCCTCAAATTGCTGACAGGTACTCCACCATGGTGGCCACGCCGAAGCCGGTGCCGCCCTTGGTCAAGTGACCGAAATCCTTATCCGATGCCGCGGGGCCGGCGAGATCGACGTGCACCCACGGCGTCTCCCCGACGAACTCGCGCAAGAACAAGCCCGCGGTCAGTGCGCCGCCGTACCGCTCGCCGGTGTTCCTCAGGTCCGCGACCGCACTCTTGAGCTGCTCCATCAGCCGGGGCGGCAAGGGCAGGCGCCACATCTCTTCTCCGGCTCGACGCGCGGCGTCGAGCCATGCCGTTGCCAGCGGCTCGTGGTTCGACATGACCCCCGCGATGTGGGGGCCGAGCGCCACCAAGCAGGCGCCCGTCAGCGTCGCGAAGTCGAAGATCTCATCGACCCCGAGGCTCTTGGCGTAGGTGATCGCATCGCCCAGCGTGAGGCGGCCCTCCGCGTCGGTGTTGTTGATCTCGACCGTCTTGCCTGCCATCGAGCGCAGCACGTCGCCCAGCTTGTAGGCGGCGCCCGAGGGCATGTTCTCGGCGCACGCCGCGAGACCGTGCACCTCCACCGGGAGCTCGAGCGCAGCGATCGCTCCCATGGCGGCGATCACGGCAGCGGCGCCGGACATGTCGATCTTCATGTCCTCCATCGCATTCGAGGGCTTTAGAGAGAGCCCACCGGAGTCGAACGTCACGCCCTTGCCCACGAGCGCGACGCGTCTCCGCGCCTTGCCCTTCGGCTTGTAGTGCAGGTGCACGAACTGCGGCTCCGCCGTGCTTCCGCGCGCCACCGCGAGGAACATCCCCATGCCGAGCTTCGCGCACTCCCTCTCGCCGAACACCTTGCAGCCGAGGCCGCGGGCCCGTGCGAGCGTCCGAGCGCGATCCGCCAGGGCTTTGGGTGTCAGGTCGCTCGCGGGGAGGTTGACGAGATCGCGCGCCAGGGCAATGGCCTCGGCGATCGCGGTCCCGGCGTCCATCGCATGCTTTGCGATCGGTTTGCCGCTCGCGGAGAGGACGACGATCTCCGTCAGTTGATCGCGCTGCCGCTTGTCCTCGGAGAGGTATCGATCGAAGCGGTAGCGGCCGAGGTGGGCTCCCTCGACCAGCCGCTGTACCGCATCGGTGGCGTCGGCACCGTCCGCGTGCAGCGCCACACGCTTGCAGCCGCTCGCGACCGCACTGCGCAGGCAGATCGCGGCGAAGTGGCGCAGATCGGATGTAGGGTAGCCTGCCTTCAGGCCGCCCCCGACGAGCAGGATGCGGCGCGCGGGGATCCGACCCAACGTGTGCAGCGCAAGCACGGTTCCGGCCTTGCCGGTGAACCGCTCCTGCCGAGCGATCTCCGAGAGTAGGCCATCGAGTGCCCCGTCGAGCGCGCGCAAGGCTTTCGACCAGTCGCCCTCGTGTACGAGGACGCCGAGCAGATCGGTCTTGTGCGATGCCAGGGCGTGATTCGAAAGGCTCAGCTTCACCAGGTGTCCTCAGAGGCGTGGACCGTCGCGGAGCGGGGAGTCTAGCACGTTCTTGAGAGCCCCAGGCGACCGTCGTACGGCCATCGCTCACGCAGGTGGTTACCACGGCACGTGCCGTCGCATCCACGCGCCAGGTCTCGCGAAATCGTGCCAAACCGCTCAATGGCGCTAACCTTCACTTACGATCGTATAACTTTCTATCAATTGATCTAAATTGTGTTGACAGAGGGGGAACACTTCCGATAGCCTAGTTTTCGTTCAGCCACCCAGAAAGGGAGACGACTATGCCCGCCAAGAAGAAGAGCACCGCCAAGAAGCCCGCAGCCAAGAAGGCGCCCGCGAAGAAGAAGGCCACGAAGAAGTCCAAGTAGTCATGCCCGCGAAGAAGAAAGCCGCCAAGAAGGCGGCCAAGAAGCCCGCCAAGAAGGCGGCGAAGAAGAAGCCGGCCAAGAAGGCAAAGCCGGCCAAGAAGGCCGCCAAGCCCGCAAAGAAGGCGAAGGCGGCCAAGAAGCCTGCCGCCAAGAAGGCGAAGGCGGCCAAGAAGCCTGCTGCGAAGAAGGCACCGAAGACGGAGGCAGCCCCGACGCCTCCGCCGATGCCGACTCCATCGGCCAGCTTCTCGTTCTAAGGATGTGTGGCTGACCCGGGCGAAGCCCGGGGATCGGCCGAGCTGGGGCGGCGTGCCGGGTGGCGGCGCCGCCCCAGTCTTTTTCTGGCTACCGCTGCTGCCCGAAGTTGCGGCGGGGAGTTCTCGGGCGTTGCCGACGGCGTACCTTTCGGGCAGAGTCCCTGGAGGCCGCACCAAGGAGATCGCTCGTGAAGTTCTTCATCGACACAGCCGAAATCGCCGAGATTCGTGAGGCCAGCGCCCAGGGCTTGGTCGACGGCGTCACGACCAACCCGACCCTGATTGCCACGTCGAAGCGCAAGTTCAAGGACGTCCTCCTCGAGATCTGCGAGATCGTCAAGGGGCCGGTCTCGGCCGAGGTGGTGTCGACCGACTGCGAGGGCATCCTGCGCGAGGCGCGCGACCTCGCCAAGCTCAGGGACAACATCGTCGTCAAGGTGCCCTTGATTGCCGAGGGCCTCAAGGCAGTCAAGACCTGCGCGGAAGAGGGCATCAAGACCAACGTCACGCTCTGCTTCTCGCCAACCCAGGCCCTGCTCGCCGCCAAGGCTGGCGCCACGTACGTCTCGCCCTTCGTCGGGCGCCTCGACGACGTCAGCGAAAACGGGATGGCCCTCATCCAGCAGATCTTGACCATCTATCGCAACTACGAGCTCAAGACACAGGTCCTCGTCGCGTCGGTGCGCCACCCTGGGCACGTGGTCGAGGCGGCCATGATGGGTGCCCACGTGGCGACGGTGCCATTCAAGGTGCTGCAGCAGCTCGCGAAGCACCCGCTGACGGACCTCGGTCTCGCGCGATTTCTCGAGGATTGGAAGAAGGTTCCGCAGTAGCCGTGATCTCGTTCGCGCTGGGAGAGTCGCTGGAGCTGCTGGAGCGGGCGACCTCGCGGTTCGCGACCGAGGTGCTGCGAGCGAGCCTGCGGAGCATCGAGGCCGCAGGTGTCTCGCGTGCGGTCGCCGAGGCGGCGCAGGCGCTCGGGCTTGGCGGGCTCCAGGTGCCAGAGAAGCAAGGGGGCGCGGGTCTCGGCATGCGCGGGGCTGTGGTGGCCCTCGAGGCACTCGCGCAGGGCGACGCGGCGGCCTCTCTTGTGCTGGATGGAGGGCAGACCGCCATCGCCGCTCTCGTCGAGCTCGGCGACGAAGGGCAGCGTAACCGGTGGCTGCCGATGCTGGTGGCCGGCACGCCAGCGACCCTCGCGTACGCGGAGCGCTGGAAGGTGGTCGACAAGGGCTTCTCGACCATCGCGCAGCGAGCGGGCGGCCAGCGCTACCTGTTGACGGGGGTCAAGAGCTACGTACTGGGCGCGGCGGACGCTGCGCTCACGATCGTGTTCGCTTGCACGCCAGGCCCATCGGCATGGGAGTCCGCCTGCGCGTTCGTCGTCGAGGGGCGTCCTGCCGGCCTCCGGACGGGCGAGGCGCACGCGTTCGGCGGCTTGCAAGGGCTGCCCATCGCCGAGCTCGTGCTGGAGGAGTGTGCGGTTCCCGCGGCGGGTCGCCTCGAGGCCGCGGGAGACTTCGCCGGTGGAGTGAGGCGGCTCTTCGCACGGCTGGCCCTGCTCGGCGCGGCCCGACAGGTCGGACTGGCGCGGGCCGCCCACACCTACGCGTTGGCGTATACGCAAGATCGCACCGCGTTTGGGCGCCCGGTCGCGCATTTCCAGGCGATCGCCTTCGACCTGGCGGACCGGCAAATGGAGATTGACGCCGCACAGGTGCAGGTCCGTCGGGCCGCCTTTGCGGTCGACGTGGGTGCGGCGGACGCGGCGGTGCAGTCGTGGCAAGCGGCTGCGCTCGCGAGCCAGGTGGCCTGGTCCGCGGCCGACAGCGCGGTGCAGCTCCTCGGGGGCGCAGGCTACCTGCGCGACCATCCGGTCGAGAAGTGGCTGCGGGACACGCAGGCGCTGGCCTTGGTGGGACCGAGCCGCGCGCATTGCCTCGAATGCTTGGGAGCGACGTCACTGGGCCTCGAAGCGCCAGCTTTCCCGCCCCCTGCCAGCCAGGCGATGGTGCTCTAGAGCCGATCATGTTGAACGAGGTGGTGCTACGCGGACTCGCTGGCCTTGACGCGCTTCGCGCGAGGCTCCCCTAGTGCTGCCCGCCAATAGTGGGACGGCATTGGGGTGTCTCGTTTGCTCGCGCTCTGCGCTCGCGAGTGCCGCACGCAGGGCGTTCGACGATTTCTCTACGCGACTCTACTCCGGTCAAGCTTCTGACGAGCGGCACTAGTGTTCGACTTTGAGCTCACCCGCCAGCAGGGTCAGGCGCGCGAGACGGCCCACGCCCTCGCAAGAGACGTCGTGCGACCGATGGCTCTCGAGGCAGACCGCACCGGCCGCGTGCCCGAGGCGTTCCTCGCCCGGATGGCCGCGCTTCGAGGGGGGCTTTCGGCCGGCGTCGTGCCCAAGGAGGTGGGTGGGCAGGGCGAAGGGGCCGGTGAGCTGCGCGACGCTCGCGGGCGCACGCAGACGCACCGGATCTCGATCGTCCTCGGCGAGGAGATGGCCTGGGGCGATGTCCCGGTGATGATGAACCTGCCCGGTCCAGGCCTCGGGGGGCCACCGGTCCGCTTCGCCGGCACCGAGGAACAGAACCGACGCTTCTTCGGCGTGTTCGCGCAGCCGGGCCTGCACTGGGGGGCCTACGCGCTGACGGAACCGGGGGCCGGCAGTGACGTGGCCGGCATCGCGACCACCTGCCGAAAAGACCGGGACGCCTGGGTCCTGGATGGCCGCAAGTGCTTCATCACCAACGGAGCCAGGGCGGACTGGGTCGTGGTGTTCGCGACGGTCGATCGGGCGCAGGGACGCGCGGGGCACCGCATGTTCGTGGTCGAACGGGGCACGCCCGGCTTCTCGGTCGGCAAGATCGAGGACAAGATGGGCCTTCGGGCGTCGGAGACCGCGGAGCTGGTCTTCGATGCGTGCCGCGTTCCGTCGGCAAACCTGCTGGGCGGGGAGGAGCACTACGCAGGCAAGGAGGGTTTCCTCGGCGCGATGAGGACCTTCGATGTGTCGCGGCCGATGGTCGGCATCTTCGCGGTCGGCATCGCCCGCGCGGCATGGGAGACGGCGACGGCCTTCCTGCGCGCGGAGCTCCGGGGCGGCGCGCCGAGTGTGCGCACTCGCTCGCTCGCGGAGTCCCTCGCGGCCGGCAAGGCGCGTCTCGACGCCGCGCGGCTGCTCTGCTGGAAGGCGGCATGGATGGCGGACGAGGGGCTGCCGAACGCCCGAGAGGCGAGCGAGGCAAAGGCCTACGCCGCGAGGGTCGCCATGGCCGTGTGCCGGGACTCGATGCTGGCGATGGGCGCGGCCGGGCTCGAGCAGAGCCGATTCGTCGAAAAGTGGTATCGCGACCTCAAGGTGTTCGACATCTTCGAGGGCACCGGGCAGATCCAGCGGATCGTGATCGCGAAGCGGCTGCTGCGCGAGCCGCCAGTCTGGTAGGCGCAACCACTCGAGCCTCATTCGTGGTAATGGGCGTCGCTTGGGCAAGCGCTTCCGCATCCGCCATCACGTCAATCCCCTCAAGCTGGGCTACCAGGAGCGGCCAGTCGAGCGCATCCTGCCGGGCCCCGCGACCGAGGTCGAGGTTGGCTGCGCCGAGGCGCACTGGCTCGTCGAGCGCGCGGCGGTCGAGCCCTCGTGGCGCTATGTGGGGCTCGAGATCCGTGAGGACCTCGTGGTGGAGGTGCGCCAGCGCGTGGCGCGGCTGGGGCTCGGCGCGCGGGTCGACGTCCGATACGCGAATGCCAACACGGATCTTGACCGGCTCTTCGGAGCCGGCGAGGTGACACGCTTCGTCGTCAACTTCCCCGATCCGTGGTTCAAGTCGTGGCAGCACAAGCGCCGACTGCTCACCGGGGCTCTCGTGCGCTCGATGGCCGAATGCCTGCGTCCCCTGGGAGAGCTCTTTTTCCAGAGCGACGTGTTCGATCTCGCGCTCGACGCCATGGCTCTGTGCGAGGGCGAGCCGCTGCTGACGAACGCGCGCGAGGCCTGGCGGTTCTTTCCCGAGAACCCTTTCGGGGTGGTGTCGCGACGCGAGCGGAAGTCGACGCGTCAGGGCCGGCGCGTGTGGCGCCTGTTGTATCGGCGCGACCGCGACCAAGGGCCGCTCGGTTCGACGAGCGGCACCACCCATTGACGGGGAGCATCAGAACGGCAAGGGATCGCCCTCGGGAGGCACCCTCGCCGCCAGCCAGGAGGAGCCTTCGCGGCAGATCGGGCGGTAGTCGCAGAAGCTGCAGGCGGGGCCAGGCGCCGGCGCGCGCACCGTGTCGGCCTCGAGGCGATCGATGAGCGCCACCAGCGCTGCCTCGCGCGCGGCCAGCCAGGCCTCGTCAGGGACGAAGCCGATCTCCACGTCCTCGTCCAGATAGAGCATCGCGCAGCGCGCGACCGGTGCCTTGAACTTGCGCCCGAGGATGACCGCGTATGCGGGCAGCTGCAGATCCTCGGCCCGCAGGAGCTCGGCCGACTTCGAGCGGCCGGTCTTGTAGTCGACCAGGCGCAGCGAGCCGTCGGCGAGCCGGTCGACACGGTCGATCTTGCCCGCGAGCACGTGACGACCGCCCGCGATGGGCGTCTCGTGGAACTGCTCGGTCGTCATCGGCACCACCGTCAAGTCGGCGGTGCGCACGAACCGAAACAGCATGTGCTTGGCTTTCTCGCCGATGGCTGCCTCGGTCGCGCGGTCGGCAAAGAGCACGCGCCGCTCCTCACGGCGGGCCTCGGAGCGTGCGCCCCAGGCGAGCCGCCCGCCCCAGGCGTCGCGGAGCAGCTGCACCAGCCGTTCGTAGGTGCGATCCGGCATGGCCGTACGTACCGGGTCGAAGAACACCTCGAGCACTTCGTGCACGCACGAGCCCACGAACGCAGGGATCGAGGGCTTGCGGTGCTGGCGCTTGAGGTCTTTGTCTTGATCGAAGCCCCACTTGCGGGGGCAGCTCCGGTAGGTCTCGAGCGCGGTCGGGAAGACCTTCATTCCTGTCGATGCTAGTTCATTCCGTCGCTTGCCATCGTATCACATTGTGACTTGACTAACGTGTCACGACGTGTCACATTGTGTTGGCGATGGCGGACGACAAGGGCGACGATCGCAAGGCCAAGGTGCTCCACGCGCGCATCCCCGAGGCGCTGGAAGAGGAGCTCAAGCGGCGCGCGGGGAGCCTTGGCATTTCGGTGTCGAACCTGGTGCGGAACGTCCTCGCGAACACGTTCGGACTGGTCGAGGGCGTGGTCGCGGACGCGACCGAGCTGGCGCGCCTGGCACGCGGGGAGGCGCCCGAACGGGAGCCCGAACGGGAGCCCGCCCCGCCGCCCGAACGGTCAGCACGCGTGCTCGGCTGGCAGGTCGTGGCGCTCAACGTCAACGCGGTGTGCGACCGCTGCAATGCGTTGCTCCCCAAGGGCCGCGAGGCGGCGTTCGGAGTGACCGATGTCCCCGGGCCACGCGTGGTCGTGTGTTCGGCGTGCATGAAGGAGGAGATCGATGCCTGAGAACAGGAACCAGGGACCCGTCCAGTCGTTCGGCGAAGTGGTGGCCGCGAGCATCGAGCGGGCGGGCAGCATCGCGTCGTCGTCGTTGCACCTCGCGGCGCGCGCGGTATCGCACCTCGAGACGCTGTGCGCCGAGGTGGTGAGCGACGCCGCCCAGGTGGCCCGCAGGGCGCACGGCGTCGGGCCCTCGGGCGGCCCCGAGGCCTCCGGGAAGCCGACCCCGAAGGCGCATGGGG
>JAHFDS010000349.1 GCA_023248855.1 Myxococcales bacterium | reverse complement strand
GGCCAGCGCGGCCAGTGGCTGCGCGTGCTCCTCGACGGCAAGCCCGCGCCCGCGCTGCGCGAGGAGGCGGGGCACCTCGAGCTCGCGCTGCCCACCGGACCGCACGAGGTGCTGCTCGAGGGCGAGCTGGCCGACCTCGAGGCCGTGCAGATCCCGCTCGGCCTGCATCCTCACCGCGTCGAGGCCAAGGTCGACGGCTGGCGCCTCGAGGGCCTGCACGAGGACGGCGTCGCCGACGAGAGCCTCCAGCTCACGCGCGAGCGCAAACAGCGGGCTGTGTCCGGCGCCGGCGCGCCGCCGCCGCCCTTGCCGCCGTTCGTGCGCGTCGAGCGCGAGATCCACCTCGGCCTCGAGTGGGCCGTGGACACGCGCGTCGTGCGCCTCTCGCCCCCCGAGAGCGCGATCGTGCTCGAGGTGCCGCTCCTTTCCGGTGAGTCCGTCACCACCGCGGCGGTGCGCGTCGAGAAGGGCAAGGCGCTCGTCAACCTTGGGCCGGGCCAGGGGACCGTGACGTGGCATTCGCTGCTCCGCGAGGCGCCCGAGCTCAGGCTCGAGGCGCCGCGCGCGCTGCCGTGGACCGAGGTGTGGGTGCTCGACGCGAGCCCCGTGTGGCACGTCGCGCTCGGCGGCATCCCGGTCGTGCACCAGCAGGCGCCCGAGGGCGTGCGGCGCCCCGAGTGGCGGCCGTGGCCCGGCGAGGCCGCGACCATCGCCGTGACCCGGCCCGAGGGGCTGCCGGGCCAGACCGTCACCATCGATCGCAGCAAGCTCGAGCTCAGGCCGGGCCTGCGCGCGACCGACGCCGTGCTCGAGCTGCACGTGCGCTCGAGCCGCGGGGCGCAGCACACGCTGGTCCTGCCCGAGCACGCGATGCTGCAACAGGTCACGGTGGGCGGCAGCGTCCAGCCCATTCGCCTCGACGGACGCAAGCTCACCGTGCCGCTCGTGCCGGGCGCGCAGGAGGTGCGCATCGAGCTCCGCGTGGCGGCGGGTCTCGGCACCTCGTACACCACGCCGCACCTCGACCTCGGCACCGCCAGCGTCAACGCCTCGCTCGAGGTGCAGCTCTCGCCCGACCGCTGGATCCTGCTCTGCGGGGGGCCACGACTCGGCCCGGCCGTCCTGTTCTGGAGCCTGCTCCTCGTGCTTGCGGGGGTCGCCTATGGCCTCTCGCGCGTCGGCAAGGTGGGCGGACCCGCCGAGACGCCGCTGCGCACACACGACTGGCTGCTGCTCGGCCTCGGCCTCTCGCAGGTGCCGATCCTCCTGGCGGCGGTGGTGGCGGCGTGGCCGCTCTTGCTGGCCGTGCGGCGCCGGCGCGCCGAGCGCGGCGAGCCCGCGGGCTGGTTCTGGTTCGACCTCACGCAGCTCGCGCTCGTCGCGATCACCCTGTCGGCCTTCGGCGTGCTCGTGGGCGCGATCCACGAGGGCCTGCTCGGCCGACCCGACATGCAGATCCACGGCGGCGGCTCGAGCGGGCAGCTCCTGCGCTGGTTCCAGGATCGCGCCGGTGCGACGCCCGCGGCAGCCTGGGTGCTGTCGGTGCCGCTCCTCGCCTATCGCCTCGCGATGCTGCTGTGGGCGCTGTGGCTGGCGCGGGCGCTCATGGGCTGGCTGCGCTGGGCCTGGGAGTCGTTCGGCGCGGGCGGCGCGTGGCGACGCCGTCCGCCGCGCCCGAAGAAGGAGAAGGCCGCACCCGTACCGCCGCCAGCACCCGAAGCTCCGCCCGAGGCGCCCGAGCCTAGGGCGTAACCCGGCGTAGCCCTGCCCTCCCCGGGCAAGTCCTGCCCTGGTCGAGCAAGTCCTGCGCACCGCGGGCTCTGCAAGATCGTCGGAATCACTCACTCCGCGTGCTGGTGGGGCAGTTGCATCGGCAAGCGGCCATGTCGGCGGTGTCCATCGATTCGCAGCCCTCCTTCGTCCACGCCACCGACGCGGTGACGTCCCTACCCGCCACCACGCCAGTCGAGCGCCAGGGCGCGCTCCGCCGCGGGCTCTTCCGCTTCGGCTTCTGCTACTGGATCCTCTTCTGCATCCCCATCATCGGCGTCCCGATCCCGGGTGTGGAGAATCCGGCCGTGCTCGCGCGCTGGTGGGGCGCCCTGATGGTGTGGGTCGGCCGCAACGTCTTCGGCATCACGCGCGAGATCCCGCTCGAGCAGACCGGCAGCGGCGACACCACCAGCGACTGGCTGAGCCTCTTCTCGTTCGCCGTGATCGCGCTCCTTCTGGCGCTCGTGTGGTCGCTGGCGGACCGCCGGAGCATCAGCCATCCGCGCGCGAAGGAGCTCTTGCGCGTCCTTTTGCGCTACGCGCTGGCCTTCACGATGCTGGGCTACGGCGTCATCAAGCTCTTCCGCGGCCAGTTCCCGGAGCCGGGCGTGGGGCGGCTACTCGAACGCTACGGGGACTCGTCGCCGATGGGCCTTCTGTGGGCGTTCATGGGCTACTCGGGCCCGTACATCATCTTCACCGGCGCAGCCGAGACGCTGGGGGCGTGCCTGCTGTTCTTCCGGCGCACCACCGCGCTCGGTGCGCTCGTCCTTTCGGTGGTGCTCACGAACGTCGTGATGCTGAACTTCTGCTACGACGTCCCGGTCAAGATCAACTCCACGCACTACCTGATCATGGCCATCGTCCTGCTGCTGCCCGATCTGCAGCGGCTCGCCGACCTGCTGATCTTCCATCGCCCGACCGTGCCCAGGCGCCAGGCGCTCGAGCTGCCGCGGCGCTGGATGCGCATCGCGCGCGTGCTCGCGAAGTACGGGCTCATCGCCTCGACGCTCGTCATGAACGTGGTCGGGGCGCGCGAGAGCAGCGCCTCCATGGCGCCGCAGACCTGGTACGACGGCTACTGGGACGTCGAGCAGATGACCCGCAACGGCGCGGACGTGCCGGCGCTGATGACCGACACCACGCGCTGGAAGCGCATCAAGACCGAATCGTTCCAGGGCAAGAGTTGGCTGCGCTGGCACAACCTGGACGGCTCGATGGGGCCGCTCTACACGCTCGTGGTCGACGACGACAAGCACACCATGACCCTCACGGCCGCCGAGCCCAAGGCCCCCGACGTCTCGCCCCTTCTGATCACGCGGCCCGACGCCGCGCACCTGCGTCTTTCGGGCAGGATCGGCAAGGACGCGGTCACGGTCTCGCTCCAGCGCTTCGAGCCGGGCAAGATGCTGCTCCTGTCGCGCGGCTTCCACTGGGTGAACGAGGTGCCGTTCAACCGGTAGCCGGCTCAGAAGCCCGGCACGAGCATCGGCGCCATGCGATCCGGCCGCGCGATCGACTGGCTCAGAAGCCAGCGGTCGGCCTCGGTCGCCTCCTCGGCGCCTGCCCCGCCGCCGACCAGCTGCCCGTGCGCGCGACGCGCGGCGGCGCCGTAGAGGCCGAGCTCGGCCGCCGACAGCTCCGCGATGGCACGCTCGAGCAGCGCCCGCGCCTGGGTGTCGTCCCCCGCGAGGCGCGCGACGCTCGCGAGCACCAGGCGCCCGAGCCCGACGGCCCACGGCACGACCTCCCGGATGAGGCGCTTGCCGTCCGCACGCGCGCTGGCCAGGAGGGCCTTTCTCGCCGCCGGCTCGAGCCCGGCCGCCTGCGCGAGGTGGACGCGTGCCCGCAGGTGGTACGCCTCGCCGCGCACCAGCTGGATGCGCAGGAGCAGCGAGCGGTCGAGCGCCGCCCAGCGCTCCTCGAGGCGCTCTCGGGCCGCGTCGATCGCCCCGCTGTAGAGGTCGATCTGCGCGCGGGCGTAGAGCTCCCAGTAGTGCTGCAGGTGGAAGCCGCGCACCGACCAGCGGCGCATCGCCTCCTCGATCTGCGCGCGCGCCTCGCCGGGCGTGTCCGGCGCGAGGAACGCGAAGGTCGACATCGAGGTGCGCACCGTGGTCGCGCCGTACAGATCGCCGCGCTCCTCGTTTTCGCGCACGATGAGCGGCACCTCGCGGCACATCTCGCGCACCTCGCCGAGGTAGTAGAGGCACGTCTGCGCCATGATGCGCGCGGAGCCGAGCTCCCACGCCATCCCGGTGCAGCGCTCGCGCACCGTGGCCTCCGACTTGCGCAGCGCATGCGCGCCGTGGCGGAATCGTCCCTCGAGCATGGCGCCGATGCCCTCGGTGAGCTGCGCCATCGCGATCGCGTGCGGATGACCCATGCGCTCGGCGAGCTCCGAGGCCGCGCGCACGAGCGCCGCGGTGCGCTTTCGCGCCGAGTGCCCGGCGGTCGCGCAGTGACCCGCCTCGACGGCGAGCGAGCGCGCCACCCGGAATGGCTCGCCGGCGGCGAGCGCGAGCAGCGTGCACCGCGTCTCGAAGTCCGCCCCGCGGATGGTGTCCACCATCGACAGGTTCAGGCCCACGGACCACGTGGTGTCGATCCGCGTCAGGTCCTCCTTGGCGATCTGGCTCTCGTCGCGCTCGCGAAAGCCCAGGCCCCGGAGGCGCAGCCGCGCCCGTCGGTAGAGCAGCGACGCCAGCGCGCCCCGGGGCGTTTCCGGCAGCGCCATGCCGATCTCGGCGAGCACGCGCGAGACCGCCTCGAGGCCCGCGTCGATGTAGCCCGCGCGCATGAGCTGGTCGGCCGCGCGCCGCTGCAGCTCCTGCGCCTCGGCGGCCAGCACCGCGGGCGAGCGCGCCGCAGCGAGGAGCGCCTCGGCCGCGTCCCCGCCGCGCCCCGCGCCCGCGAGCGCGTCGCCCATCGAGATCGTCACCACCTTGCGCCTCAGCTCCGCCTCGGCGTCGGCGGGCTCGCCTTGCAGCTCGAGCCCGAGCCGGTACAGCGCGGCGGCGCGGTCGAACGCCAGCGCGGCGAGGGCCTGGTCAGCCGCGAGCACGGTGTACGCGGCAGCCTCCTTGCGCTCGCCTGCCTCCTGGAAGTGGCGCGCGATGGCCTCGGGATCGGCGTGGCGTGACGCCTCGAGCGCGCGCGCGAGCTCCAGGTGGCGCCGCCTTAGCTCGCTCGCCTCGAGCCGCGCCATCACCGCGGCGCGCACCCGATCGTGGTACGGCTCGACGGTGTCGGAAAAGCGCGTCCCCGACGTGCGCACGAGGTGCTGCGTGCGCAAGACGGCCAGGTGCTTTTCGAAGTGCTCCGGGGCCCGTGCGCCATCGGCCGCGGCCACCACCGCCTGCTCGAGCGGCACGCCGGCCACCGCGACCAGCTCGAGCAGTGCACGCTCGCCGGGCCCGAGCGCCGAGACGCGCGACCACAGCGCCTCCTCGAGCGAGCCGAGGCGTTCGCCCACCTCGGCGTGCCGCAGGATCTCGTCGATGAACAGCGGATGGCCCGCGGCGTCGTTCGCGATCTGCATCGCGCGTCGGACGCCGTCCGGGCTGGCGTCGCCGACGAGGAGCGTCACCAGCTCGGTCGCGTCGGGCAGCGGCAGGCGACCGAGCGCGATCTCGCGCGTCTCCGCGTTGGTCCAGCGCGGCAGCGAGATGGCGTCGCTCGCGGGGTCGTCGCGCAGCGTCGCCACGAGCAGCATGGCCGGAGCGCCGGGACGGCGCGTGACCTCGCCGAGCAGCGCCATCGAGTCCGCGTCGGCCCACTGCAGGTCGTCGATCACCACCACGAGCGGGCACAGCGCGGCGAGGCGCGAGAACAGCTCACGCAGCGCGGCGAACAGGCGGGCGCGCTGCTCCTGCGGATCCTTGCCGGACTGCTCCCGGGGCGCCGACGCGATGGCCTCGATGCGCCGCAGCACCGGGAAGACCTGCGCGAGCAGCGCCGCGTGGTCGGGCAGGACCGCCGCGATCTCGCGCGCGTCGAGCTCGGAGAGGCGCCGCGCCAGGGCGTCGATGACGCCGTCCCAGGCGCGGAACGGCACCGACTCGCGCTCGTAGCAGCGCCCGAACACCACGGTCGGCGGGGGCTTTCCGAGCGACAACCGGCGCAAGAGCTCGCGCACGAGCGCGCTCTTGCCCACGCCCGACTCGCCGCGCACCACGACGATGTGCGCCTGCCCGGAGCTCGCGGCGCGGTAGGCCGCCTCGAGGCGTGCCAGCTCCTCGGTACGCCCGACGAACGCCGCCAGCTCGCCCGTGCGCGTGCGCGCGGCGAACGATACATTCGTCCTGGCGGATGATTCGTCCACGCCCAGGCGGGCGATCACCTCGCGGCCGCTCGGTCGGCGAGCCGGGTCCACCTCGAGGAGCTCGAGGCACAGCGCCTCGAGGTCGGCGGGCAGATGGTCGACGAACGTGCTCGGCGCGGGCGGCGCCCGCTCGATCTTCGACTGCAGCACCTCGAGCGTGGAGCCGTCGAAGGGCAGCCGGCCCGTCAGCGCCTGGTAGAGCACGACCCCGAGGCTGTAGAGGTCCGCCGCCGGGCCCACCGCCTGCGCGAGCGCCTGCTCGGGCGAGACGTAGTCGGGCGTGCCGAGCGCGCGCTGGCCGCTCGTCCAGTCCCGGCCGAGCGCCGCCTCGATGACGAGGCCGAAGTCGAGCAGCACCACGCGATCGTCCTCGCCGACCAGCACGTTCGACGGCTTGACATCGCGGTGCACCTTGCCCGCGGCGTGCAGCGCCCCGAGGGCGACGGCGAGCTGCGCGAAGGCGCCTCGCACGCGCCCCTCGTCGAACGCCGCCGGCAGCTTCGTGGTCGACATGCCGCGCCCCTCGGCGCGCCGGACGCTGGCGATGAGCAGGTCGGTCTCGGCCCACGAGGCGGTGCTGGCGAACCCCCTGCCCTGGTCGAACGGCCGCACGTACGCGAGCAGGTCCGCGCCGCGGATGAGCTCCATCGTGAAGAACCACTGGCCGTGGTCCTCGATGAGCTCGCCGAGGCTGACGAGGTTCGGGTGCTGCAGGTCCGCGAGCGCGCGGAACTCGTTCTTGAAGCGCAACACCGCATCCGCCGTCAGGTGGCGTAGCGTCTTGAGCGCGAGCCGGGCGTTTCGCTCCGTGTCGAGCGCCTCGTACACGACGCCCATGCCGCCCTGTCCGAGCCGCGACAGGATCTGGAACCGGGATGTGCCGGGGAACTCCTCCGCCAAGGGAGGCTCAGCTTACCGCGTCGCTACCGCGACAGCACCACCGCCCCGTACGGGGCAAGGCGGACCGGCAAGGCGAACGGCTGGCCGTCCTTCGGCTGCGCCACCGCCGTGATCGGCGCGGACTGGCCGCCGCCGAGGTCGTCGCCGTAGCGCGTCCAGTCGCTGTCGAGCCGCACCCGCCAAGGGCCCGCCGCGGGCACGCCGACGTCGTAGCGCGTGTAGGCCTTGTTGCGCAGGTTCAGCACCACGATCACGTCCTGGCCGGACGGGCCATGCCGCCGGTACGCGAGCACCTTGTTGGCGTCGTGGCGCTGCAAAATGGCCACGCCCGCTTCCGACAGCGCCGCGGTGTCGCCCGCGGTGTTGCGGCGCAGGGCGAGCAGATCCTTGTAGAAGTCGCGGATGCCAAGGCCGAGCGGCGTCGGGGCCTCGAGGAGCGCCGGTGGATTGGCGAACGTGCCGGTGGCGAGCGCCTCCTGGCCCTGCAGCAGCATCGGCACTCCGGGGCTCGACAAGAGCAGCACCGCGCCGAGCATGGACCGTCGCCGCGCCGCAAGGCTGGTCGGATTCGCCGGGTCGATGCGGCTCGGCAGGCGCGCCCCGCCGTTGCCCACGGTGTCGTGGTTCTCGACGAACAGGAGCCGAGCGAACGCGTCGCCTGCGAACGAGCCGCGCAGCGCGCGCTCGAGCACGCCGAGGTCACGGCTGTCGTCGCTCGCCAGCGCGAGCAGGCTCGTGACGTCGTAGCCGAACCCGTCCCACTGCGCGTCGAAGCCGAAGCCGCCGGCGGACGCGGGCCGCGTCAGCTGGTCCCAGCCCTTGAGGTCCTCGGCGACGGACAGGGCCCCCGCCGCGTGCGCGATCGCGTTGCCGCGCACGAGGAGCTCCTTGCCGCCCGGGGTGGTGCCCTGGCCGTCGAGACCACGGATGTTCGACGTCGAGTCCCAGCGGAAGCCGTCGCCGTGGAGCTCGACGAGCCACTGGCTCACCGAGGCGAGCAGCATCTCGGCGACGCGCGGCGCCGGGTAGTTCGGCCGCGGCCCCCACGGGGTCTTCGCGTAGGGACCGGGGGGGAAGAAGTAGAGGCCCGCCGAGTCGGCGCCGCACGCGCCGTCGAAGCAGTACAGCGGCGCCTGCCTCCAGCCGTCGGTGTGGTTGACGACGAGGTCGAGCCACACCGCGATACCCTGCGCGTGCGCCTCGTCCACGAACGCGCGCAGGTCGTCCGCGCTGCCGTAGCTCGGCTTGGGGGCGAGGAACAGCTGGGGGTTGTAGCCCCAGCTGTTCGGCCGGCCGCCGAAGGCGTGCACGGGCATGAGCTCGACCACGTTGACGCCGAGCTCGGCCAGCTCGCCAAGGCGCGCCGTGGCGGCGGCGAGCGTGCCGGTGCCGCCCGCCGGCGCGGCAAAGCTGCCGACGTGGAGCTCGTAGACCACGCTCGCCTCGCGGCTGGGCCGCACAAACGACCGATCGCGCCAGGGGAACGCCGACGGATCGACGACCACGCACGCGGTGCCGTCGGGCGCGAGCTGGCGACAGTAGGGGGTCGAGCCGCAGGAGCGTCCCGCCCGGGGTGTCGAGCGAATAGCGATAGCGCGCGCCGACGGCCACACCGGGGACGACGGCCCAGAACACGCCCTCGCCTTCGGCAGCGAGCGCGA
>JAHFDS010000026.1 GCA_023248855.1 Myxococcales bacterium | reverse complement strand
ATCGCCTCCCATCCATTTTCTTACTCTTCGTGCGGTGCGTGCGCGGGTGCCGCTCGCCGATCTAGCGACGCGGGTGCATGTGTCGTATGAAGTGGGCCCATGGCCGGCCTCGTGATGTGCACGAGCTGCGGGGCGCGCGTCGACCCCGAGGCCGTCTTTTGTCCGCAGTGCGCCGTCCGGCGCGTCCCGAAGAGCGAGCACGCGCTGATCGGAGAGACCATCGGGGGGCGCTACCGGCTGCTGGTGCCGTTCGGCGATCGCGATGGCGGCGTCGCCTACGTGGCCGAGGACCTCTCGCAACCCGGCACGCGCGTCGTCGCCAAGACGCTGGAGGAGCCCGATGCCCTGCCGCTCGAGCGCCTGCGCGATGAAGGGGCGGCCCTGCGCGCGCGGGGGGACGCCCGCCTGGCGCCCCTGCGCGACTTCGGCCGGCGCTCGAACGGCAGCTTCTTCCTGGTCCTCGAGCTCCCGCCCGGAGAGGCCCTGTCGACGCGGATCGAGCGCGGACCCCTCCCTCCCGAGGAGGTTGCCCGCCTGCTCGAGGAGCTCGCGTCACTCGTCGCGGCTTCCTCTGCCAGCCCGCGGCTGAGGCGCGACCTCCGCCCGACCCACGTCTTCCTCGAAAAGGGACGGCTCGGCTGGGTCGACTTCCAGCTCGCGAAGATCGTGGAGCGCCTCGCCGGGCTCTCCCCCAAGCTCGACGATCCCCGGTACGTCGCCCCGGAGCAGTCGCGCACCGGAGCGGGCAGCCCTGCGGCCGAGGTGTTCGCCCTGGGCGTGCTCGGCTACGAGCTCCTCGTCGGCAAGGCACCGCTTCCGCGTGGGGCGATGCCGCTCGCCGAGGCGCGCCCCGACGCGCCCGAGTGGCTCGTATCGGCGCTCGAGGCCGCACGGTCGGCCGATCCCGCCGTTCGACCGTCCACGCCCGAGGCGCTCGCTGGCAAGCTCCACGGCGCCCACGGCCACGGCGCACGCGGGGAGATCGCGAGCTCGCGCACCGGTCCTGCACGCATCCCCCGCGTCGAGCCGCGGGTCATCGCCGAGGACAGCCTCGAGGTGCGCGCCCCGGAACCGCCGCGCCTCGATGCGCCGCGCCGATCGGCGCCGGTCGAGCAGAGTCAGGAGACGCGCAACTCGACCCGGGAGGAGCCGGCGGCCGACGCGCTCGTGGCCGCCCTGCGCTCCGCGCGCCGAGCCCACTCGCGCGACGACGAGGGCAAGCAGGAGAAGCGAAAAGGCCGCTCGAAGCTGCCGCTCCTCCTCGGCGCCTGGGGCGGCATTGCGGCCCTCGGCCTCGGCCTCTTCTTGTTGCGCGACCGGCTCTCAGGGGCGCCGGCCCCCGTGCGTGCGGACGCGGCGATCCGGCCCGCCGGGCCCGACGGACCGGCCAAGGCCCCAAAGCCCCTCGACATGCCGGAGGTCTTCGGCGCCGCCGGGGCCACGTTGCCCGGGGCGGCCGGCGCACCGGTGACCGGTGGGGCAGGGAGCGGCGCGGCCGGTGCAAGAGCCCCTGTGGGCGCCGCAGGCGCGCCGGCCGGGTCGGCCCCGGACTCCCCCGACACCGGTCTGCTCGTGCCGCCGCTCGACCCGACGACCGTGGACAAGAAGGATCTGGTCGACATGGCGCTCCAGGGCGAGCAGGTGCCGGCGGGCGAGGGCGAGTTCCGGCTCACGGTGAAGAAGGGCAGCTGCGACAAGGAGGGTGGCTGCGATCTCATCGCGCTCGGCCTGTTCGAGGGTCGGATGATCGGCGTCAACATATTCGTCAAGCCGAACATGAAGTCCGTCGATGAGGACCCGACCGCGTACTACGACGGCGGGATCGAGCTGCGCTCGATCGGGCCCGTGTCGGATGCGCTCCTCGCCGCGATGGCGAATCAGCTCGGCGTCAAGCGCCCGGCCAAGGGCATGCGGCCGCGCATCGCGTTCCGATCCGGGGCCACGTCGGGCTCTCCCAGGAAGGTGACCAAGAAGCTCGTCGTCTACCGCA
Source organism: Myxococcales bacterium (assembly GCA_023248855.1). GTDB lineage: Bacteria > Myxococcota_A > Polyangia > JAHFDS01 > JAHFDS01 > JAHFDS01. The sequence continues at coordinate 33,443 of JAHFDS010000026.1, read as the reverse complement.
TCTCCCAGGTGGCGGCGGACGGCGCCTACACGGTCATGGAGCTCGAGCTCAACTTCGGCGAGCGCTTCGTTCGTTTCGTCGAGACGCCGCGCACGAACCGCGAATCGTTCATCGCGGCGCTCTCTCGCAGCTGAGGGCTCAGCGCACCGCCGCCGCGCGCGCGTCAGGCGTCTTCTTCGTCGTCATCGGGCCCGGCCGAGGACTCGATCAGCGTGAGCGCGATGCCGAGCGCCTTCTTGGCCTTGTCGATCGCGGTCGCGTCCGACTGCAGCTTCCGGTAGGCGCGCTGCATCGTGACCTCCAGCTCCGCCAGGCGGCGTTCGACGTCCTGCCGCGCCTGCTCGATCTCGTCCGCCCGCGCCTTGTACGCGCCGGCCTCGGCCCGCACTTCGCCCACCTCCACCTCGAGCGCGGTGCTCCGCCCGCGCTCGCCCTCGAGGGTCGCCTCGAGCGAGGCGATCTGCTCGGTCTTCTGCCCGAGGTCACGATCGCGCGCCGCCAGCGCCCTGCCGAGGTCGGCGATCTCCTGCGCGTGCCGCTTCTGCAGCGCCGCGATCTCGCCGCCGAGCCGGTCCTCGATCGCCTTGGCGCGCTCCTGGCCCGACCGCGTGGCCTCCGTGATGAGCGCATCCGAGGCGCGCTGCTGCTCGTCGAGCGCCACCGCGTGCTCGGCGCGCACCTGCTCGAGCTCCGCCTCGTGCTGCGCCAGCGAGCTGGCGAGCTCGTCCTCCTTGAGCCTTTCGACCTCCCCGAGCTGCACCGCGTGTTCTGCGCGCAGCTTCTCCGTCTCACGGCGGTGCTCGGCCAGCGCTCGCCCGAGCTCGAGCCGCGCCTTGTCCCCCGCGTCGGCCAGCGCGGCCTTGAGCTGCAGGGTGTGCTCGGCGCGCGCCATCTCGAGCGCGTCACGCTCGCGCTCTGCTGCGGCTTCCAGCTCGGCGCGCCGCAGTGCCTCCGCGTCCTCGAGGGCCTGTCGCGATCGCTCGCGCTCGGCCGCCAGCGCATCCGACTGCTTGCGCTCGAGCGACGCGACGGTGTGGTGGGCGTGCTCCTCCCATTCGCGCGCCTCCTGGGCGGCCTGGTCGCGGGCCGCCTCGACGTCCGCCTTCGCGCGCGCCTCGAGCTGCGCGAGCTCCTCGGCGTGCTTGGCCTGCGCATCTCGCAGCCGCATCTCGTAGCTGGCCGCCAGACCCCCGAGCTCGCTTCTCTGTCGCTCCTCGAGGTCCGCGACCAAGATCGCTTGCTGCGCTTGCTGATCGGCCAGCGCCGCCTCGCGCTGAGTCTCCGCCTCCGCCGCCTGCTCCACGCGTTGCGCCTCGGCGATCTCGAGGTCCTGGAGGCGCCTCGCCTCGGCTTCGGCGAGCCGCTGCGCCGTCTCTGCCGCCGCCCTCTCGAGCGCGGCCTTGCCCTTGCGCTCCAGGGTCGCGAGGTCAGTCGCCCGCAGGGCTTCGGCGCGTGCGAGCTCGTCCTGCAGGAGGGCATCCTGCTCCTCTCGCAGCGCGGCTTCGCGATCCTCGTAGCGCTGTCGCTCCTCCGCGAGCATCGCGTCGTGCGCCGCCGCGACCTGCTCGAGCTCCGCTCGGTGCTGGGCGAGGAGATCGGACTCCATCTCCACGCGTTCCTTCTGGGCGGCCAGCACCTGCGCCTCGGCCTCGGCGCGCGCCGTTTCGGCGTCGGTGACCGCGTCCTGGATCAGCTGCTGCTGGCGGCGCTTGAGGGAATCGACCTCCTGGTGCGCCTTTCTGATCTCGGTCTGGGCATCCTCGATGCGCTGCTTGAGCTGCCGCTCGCGCTCGCGGATCTGCTCCTTGTCCTTGGCCAGGACCGCTGCGCGCTCGTTGGCCGCCCCGAGCTCGCGCTCCGCTGCAGTCTGCCGATCCTCGGCGTCACGCACGCGCCGCTCGAGATCGCGCAGCTTCTGCTTCGACTCTAGCAGCGTGCGGTCCTTGCCTTCGAGCGCGTCCTTGAGATCGAGGATCTCGCGCTCTTTCTTGTTGATCACCTCGCGCAGCGCGAGCACCTCGCGCGCCGACGAGAACGCCTCCGGGGGGCGGCTGGTGCGGCTCGGCGCCCCCGGCTGCAGGCCGGCCAGGGACGCCGGCTCGTCGAACCTCCGCTCGAGCCCCGGTTGCGGCTGCGTCCGGCGGCGGCCGGTCGGCAGGACCGGCGTCGGGGGCTCCGGCGTCGACCACCTGTCGCCTCTGCGCACGGCCGCGCCACCTGGCGCAGGGGCCGGCTCGCTCGCGAGCGCCGGGGCGGGCACGCCGGGCGTGGGCACGCTTGCCGTCACCGGTGGCGGCGTGGGTGACACCATCGGCACCTCCATCCGGCCGGTCGCGTCGATCGGCATCTCCTCGGGGGTGCCGAGGTGGATCGCCGCGGTGGGCTCCGCAGTGCCGTCTGCGTCGTCGTCGCCGAGCGAGAACGAGGGCAAGGCCGCCGCCGGAATCGGTGTGGCCGAGCGCATCAGGGCCGACGGTCCCTCCGCCCACGGCTGGCTGCTTCCCGCCGCGGCCTCGATCGCGGCTGCCTCGCTGGTTCGCGCCTGCTCGGCCAGGCCCTTGAGGGGCGAGCTCCTGGTGTACTGATGCTGGGGCAGGAGGCCCACCACGGCGATGCTCGGAACGTGGCGGTCGAACTCGTCCGCCGATGGCAGCGGCACCGCGGCGGTCGCCTCGTGATCGTCCGCCGCGATCGGGCTGACGAGGGGCTCTTGCGCCACCGCCACCGGGGCCTTGACCTCGCTCGGTACGAGCGCGAAGGGCTCCTGCTCGAGGGCGGGGAGACCGAGGTCGAGCGACGGCAGCTCCGCGAGGTCGATTGTGGGAGGCTCTCCCGTCCCGGGCTCTGCAGGCTCGAGCTCGATCTCGATGCCATCGAGGGGCGGCCCTTCTGGTAGCGCATCCTCGTCGATCGCTGGCTCCTCGGTCAGCTGCGCAAACGCTGCCTCCGCCTCCGCGTCGAACCCCAGCGAATCGACGCCGACCGCCCGCTCTGGCTCCGGCTGGCCAGCGAAGCCGCCGCCGAACAGGGTGTCCCCTGCGTCGTCGAAGCTCACGCTGCCTCCGCGCGCGCGCGGCACCTGCGCGGGGGGAGGCGTGGCCTCCTCCGCCAGGTCCGACAGATCGACCTCGGCCTCTGCGCCGTCCATCGGGATGACCCCTGGCGCCGGCCGCTGCGCCGCCGGTGCGCTCCGCCGCGGCGCCCCGAGGGGTACGAGGCCCCCCACGCGGGCGAGCAGGTCCTCGCTATCGAGGGGCTTTCTCGCGTAGTCCTCCGCACGCGTCTTGAGCTTTCGGTGGCCCTCGAAGTCGCGCTCGGCGTTCGGCTCACCCGACATCAGGACGAGGGGGATCTTCTTGAGCTCCGGGCTGCGCTTGAAGCGGTTGCAGATGGCGTAGCCGATCTTCTGCGGCTCGACCGAGAGGATGACGACCACCGGCGGCGAGCTCATGGCCCGCTGCACGGCCGCGTTGCCATCCGCGATGGTTTCGATCTGGAAGTCGAAACGCGACAAGAGCTGCCGGATCTGCTCCGCGACCGCGGGATCCGGCTCGATGACGAGGGCCGTGCGGGTCAAGTGGAGGCGCTCCGGTCCGAAAGCGTACCACGGCTGCCGGCGTGCGTGCCCTTCCTCTCGTCAGCGACCCCCAACGAGGCGCAGCAGCCGGTCCTCGTCCACGTCGGTCGTGACCACGTAGCCGAGGCCGTCGTCCTGGAACATCGCCGAGCGGTAGCCGCCGCGTCGCTCGAGGTAGACCTCTCGCGCGCCCACCCGCTTGCGATCCCGCAGCTCCGATCCCGGGTCCTGGCCTTGCGGATCGAACACGAACACCGACACCTTGTGGCTGCGGGCCTGGTCGTCCGGCAGGTCGTACACGAGCAGCGCGCCGTCGTGGCCCTCCATCCGGTGCAGCCGCGCGCCGAGCAGCTGCGCCTTGCCCATGACGGGTGGCACGACGTGGAACGGCACCCGGGGTTGCAGCCAGTTCGCCACCCGGGTCGGGTCCGGTCCAGACACATCGACGGGGAGGTCCCGCCGGTGGTCTTGGCGCGCCTGTTCGACGAACAGGGGCCGGGGAGCGCGCGGCCACACGACGACCAGCGCGGCCGCGGCGGCGGCCAAGAGCGGCACGCCGATCCGGGCCGTCCAGAACGACGCTCCTCGTCCCTGCCGGCGTGTGCTCGCAATCTCCGCGCGAACACGGGTCCTCAGGTGCGCAGGTGCCGGCGGGGCCGCCAGCGCCGCGCGCAGGGCGAGCTTGTACTCCGACAGCGCGTGTAGCTCGGCCCGGCAACTCGTGCAGCTGGCACCGTGCGCCTCGATCTCCGATCGATCGAGCCCCGCGAGCTCTCCGTCCACGTAGGCGGGCAGGAAACGGCGTGCATCCTGGCAGTTCACTTGAGACCTCGCTCGGAATGCTGGCTGCGACGGCGGCCTTCCTCGATGGAAACCACGACGCCCCCTGACTCGTCCTCGACGGCTTCCACGGTCTCCCGCTCGCCGAGCGCCGCACGGAGCAGCTTGCGACCTCGATGGAGCCGGCTCATCACCGTCCCGACCGGGCAGCCCATGACCTCGGCGATCTCACGGTAGGACAGCTCCTCCAGGTCGGCCAGCACCACCGCGAGCCGGAAGTCGTGCGGCAGCGCCTCGAGCGCCGCCTGGAGCTCCGCCGCCGTTCGGCGCGAGATCACCTCCGCCTCGGGAGACCGAGGCTCGCTCGGCACGAGCGCCCCTTGGTCCTCGACGTCGGTCATGACCTCGCGCTCGCGTGCGCGGTCGCGGTAGTCGTTGTTGAAGAGGTTCGACAGGATCTTGAACAGCCAGGCCTTGGCGTTCGTGCCGCGCTCGAAGCGGTGGAAGAAGCGAAACGCCTTGACCATCGTGTCCTGCACGAGATCCTCGGCGTCCCGCCCGTTGCGCGTCAGGCGCAGCGCGAGCGCATAGAGCGCGTCGAGGTGCGGCAACGTCGCCGCTTCGAAGTCATCGGCCGGCTTGGCCCGTGTCAGCCAACTCACGAAGGGGAAACCCGGACGCGCACCCGTTCATTCCCTAGATCGAACATCCCGCCATGCTGCCATCCTGCCTCGCCAAGTGCCTGACTTTTCAGCGGCCCACGACAAGCGATGGCGAAGATAGCGATTCGGATGCTCGCTTCAGGCGTGGACGTGAACGTGGACGTGGACGTGGACGTCTGATGTAGCATGCCCCCCCGCATGGCCCCCGCCACCGAGCCCCTGTCGTCCCCGGCGCAGCGCCCGGCGGCTCTGCGCATGCTGCGATGGCTCGGTCCCGACTACACGGTCCTGCTCCTGTTCTCCGTGGTCTTCGTCGTGCTTGCGTTCGTGTACGGCGTTCGTTGGAACTTCTTCAACCTGACCATCTTCGGCGCCCTGGGCATGGCGGCGTTGTTCGTCGGTGGAACGGCGATCATGCACGGAAGGCGGCTCTGGCGCCGCGAGCCTGGCGCCATCGCCTACTTCAAGCAACGCAGCGTCGAGGTGATGCGTGACTTCGGGCCGTTCATCGGCCTCATGCTGGTCTACGAGCACCTCTACATGTACACGGGCGTCATCCGGCAGGGCCGCATCGACGCCTCGCTCATGTCGGCCGACGTCGCGCTCTTCGGTGTCGAGCCGACGCTCTGGATCGGCAAGCTCGCGCATCCGGTCCTGACCGACATATTCGCGGTCGCGTATGCATCCTACTTCCCGATGCCGCTGTTCCTGTGCCTGGTCCTGCAGCTCAAGGGGCGACGCCACGATTTCCAGGAGCTCGTCACGGCGATCACGGTCGCCTTCTACACCGGCTTTCTCGGCTACTTGTTCTTTCCGGCAGGCCCACCGCGTTTCTATCAGCCCATCTTGCCGCTGTTCGATCCGCCCATCTTGCACAGCGCGCTCGGCTTCTTCGAGACCTCGCAGGCCACCTGGGACGCGGCCAACCAGGTCAAGGTGTCGGCTTCGTTCCCGAGCATGCACTGCGGCCTGTCGATGCTCACGCTCATCTACGCGTGGCGGTTCCGCGACGTCGTCCAGCGCCGCGCGCTCCTGCTGGGGTTCTTCGCGATCTGCACGGTCACGCTGTGGACCTCGACCATCTACTTGCGTCACCACTGGGTGGTGGATTGCTTCGCCGGATGGTCCGTCGCATTCTTCGCCGCGTTCGCCGCGCCTCGGCTGCGACGCGCCTGGGGCGGCGGCGCCCTCGAGGACTAGCTTGTGATCGGTCGCCGCGGGCGGCGACCGCAGGGGATGCCGGGCATCCCCTCCCCGTTCGGACAAGTCCTCACGGGCCCCCTCCGGCAACTGGAGTCCGGCCCCGAATCCCGCGGCGTTGGAGTTGACAAGAGGAGCGAGCGACGCGAGCCGCAGGGAAGGGGGCCCACGAGCCCGTGGCGAGTGGGGAGGGGCGGCGCGCCCCTCCTGCGGTGGCCTTCCGAGGCCGCCGATCGCAAACTAGATCGATAGCGCGCCGGTGCCGTCGTCGCCAAAGCCGCTCTGGGCGACGCCCACGGACGCCAGCATTGCGAGGAAGAGGTTCGCGATCGGCGTGTCGACCGGGTAGGCGATGTGCCGGCCCGGGTGGGCCATGCCTCCGCCCCTGCCGCACAGGAGGACGGGCAGATCGTCGTGGTTGTGTCGGTTCCCGTCGGAGATCTCGCTCGAGAACAGCACCAGGGAAGTGTCGAGCAGCGACCCCGGTCCGTCCTGGATCGCCTTCATCTTGCCGAGCAAGTAGGCCAGCATGCCGACCTCCCAGGTGTCGATCAGCGTGAGCTTCCTGAAGTTCTCGGGGTCGTCCTGGTGGTGCGAGATCTGGTGGTGCGCGCCGTCGACGGTCGGCAGAAACGGGAACGTGCGGTTCGAGCCAGCGTTGCCCAGCATGAACGACACCACCCGGGTCTGATCGCACTGCATCGCGAGCACGGCGAGGTCGAGCATCTGGCGGATCTGCTCCTCTTCATCCATGAACTCGGTCGGGCGCGTGCCGGCCTGGCACTCGGCGGCCGGGCCACCTTGTAAGCGACGCTCGATGTCGCGCACGCTGGTCAGGTACTCGTCGAGCTTGGCCCGATCGGTGGCCGCGAGGCGCCCTTGCAGGGACGTGGCGTCCTGCCGCACGTAATCGAGCAGGCTCTGCTTGTAGCGCCTGCGCCTGGCGATCTGGGCCGCGGTCTGGGTCGGATCCGTGCCCTGGTAGAGGCGATCGAACACCGCGCGCGGGCGTGTCTCCTTGGCGACGGGCGTCGCGGGCGCGGACCAGGCGATATTATGCGCATAGGCACATGAATAGCCGCTGTCGCAGTCGCCGGTCGAGCCGCCGCCCTCGATGCCGAGCTCGAGCGAGGCGTAGGGAGTCATCCCGCGCAAGGCGCTGGCGGCGATCTGGTCGACGCTGACGCCGTTTCTGATGCCGGCGTCGGCGGTCTTGATCACGTGCGCGCAGGTGAGGAACGACGCGGTGCCGCGCGCGTGATCGCCCGCGCCGTCGCCCTGGCCTTCGCCCGCGTGGTTCTTGAGGCTCGACAGCACCTGCACGTCGTCCTTGAGGGCCAAGAGCGGCTGCAGGATGGGCGGCAGGGCATAGCCGGCGCCCTCGGTGGCCGGTCGCCACGCCGGCATGTGGATGCCGTTCGGGACGTAGAAGAAGAACAGCCGGCGCGCCTCGCCGGGGGCGGCCGCCTGGGCCCTTCGCGTACGCAGGTCGCGTGGCAAGAGCGACTCGAGGATCGGCAGCGCCACCAGCGCACCCGCGCCACCGAGGAAGGCTCGTCGTCCGAAGCGGCTCATTGGGTCACCTCGCCGGCACGCATGCGGAAGGCGCTCGATCTCGCCACGAGGACGAAGAGCTCCTTGAGCGCGTAGTTGCTGCGACCCCACTCGGCCATGAGCTCCTGGGTGCTGCACGCATCGGCGCGCCGGCCGAGCGCGTAGGTGAGCGCGTGCCGCGCCACGCAGCCCGGCAGGTCGGGGTCGGCGGCGATCACCTCTGCCATCTGCGCGGCGCCATCGAAGCGGCGCCCGCCCGACAGCTCGCCCGTGGCGTCGATCGGGAAGCGGCCGTCCAGCTCGCGCCACTTGCCGGTGCCATCGAAGTGCTCGAGGCCGAAGCCGAGCGGATCCATCTGCGCATGGCACACCGCGCACTCGGGGTTGGCGCGGTGGGCCATCATGCGGTCGCGCAGGCTGGCGTTCGGATCCACCATCTCGGGCAAGCGCGGGATGTCGGGGGGCGGATCGGCCGGCTCTCGGCAGAGCAACTGCGAGAGCACGAACTTGCCGCGCTTGACGATCGAGGTGCGGGTCGGATAGGCGGTCGTCGCGAGCACGCTGCCCTGGCCGAGGATGCCGCGGCGCGGGGTGGCGGAGAGGTCGACGCGCGCGAGCGCGCTGCCAGGCACGGCGGGCAGGCCATAGTGTCGCGCCAGCCGCTCGTTGACGAAGGAAAACGGCGCGGTGAGGAGGTCCTTCAGGGTGCCGCCGTCCGCGAGCAGCGCCTGGAAGAACTGGCGCGTCTCTGCGCGCATCGAGTCGCGCAGCACGGGATCCCATTCGGGAAAGCGCATGTAATCCGGCGCGGTGTAGTCGAGCGCGCGGGTGTAGAGCCACTGGCCCGCGAAGTTCTCCGTGATCGCGCGCGCCCTGGGGTCGTCCAGCATGCGTCGCGCCTGACGCTCCACCTCGGCGGGATCGGCCAGGCGCCCGGCGTCGGCGGCGGCGTCGAGCGCCTCGTCCGGACCGCTGCTCCAGAGGAAGTACGACAGGCGCGCGGCGAGCTCGAAGTCGCCCAGCGGATGGGGGACGGCGGAGGTGGGCTCGGGGTCGAGCTCGACGCGGTACAGAAAATTCGGCGACAGCAGGATCGCCTGTAGCGACAGGGAGATGCCGGTGTCGAAGTCGTCGCCCTCCGCCGCTGCCTGGTCGACGAGCTGCGCGAGATGCGTCACCTCGGCGTCGGTGAGCGGGCGACGCCACGCTCTCCGCCCGAACGCCGCGATCACCTGGCGGGCGCAGGGCCCGGTGCCGGTCACCATCGGATCGCAGGTCAGAAGGCGCGCCCGCGAGGCGGGATCGGGCGGGGCCGGGTACAGTCCCTCGATCTCGAGCCAGTCCACGATCAGGTTGCGATCGAGGTGGTTCGCCATGTCATAGAAGTCGTTCGTGAACTCGACGGTGAACGTGTGTGCGCCGGCCGCCACCGGGGCCATCGTGGTGTACACGCGTGGCGCGCCCTGGGTCGCGGTGACGTCGAAGACCTGTAGCTCTCGGCCGTCCACCGACAGGCGCATGCGCGCAGGATCGGGCCCTGCCTGCTGCGCGAAGGCGCGCGCCGACAGGCGGAAGGTCACGCCCGAGACGGCCGTGAACGGCGCGGTGATCGCCCCGTTCGACCACAGATTCCACGCGGTGTCGTTGTAGGTCGCGCCGACGCTGCTGCCGAGCCGCTCGGCCTCGAAACGCTCGGTGGTTGCGCCCTGGCGCGGCGCTCGCAGGGCGCTCTCGACCAGCGTCTCCGCGGCCAGCTGGTACTTCTCGGCCAACAACGTCGACAGCGAGAGCGAGTCGGCGTTGTTGTCGTAGCCGCCTCCGGCGTCGTCGGCCGGGAACTCGCGGGCGGGCGTGGCGCTCGTGCCGAGGAGGTCGCGCACCGTGTTGTCGTACTCGGTGCGGTTGAGCCGGTGCAGCGTGACGCGCGTCGGATCGCAGCGTGCGGCGAGGCCGCCGGTGCCTCCGGCACCGCCATGGCCGCCGCTTCCGGCCTGGCCCCCCGTGCCGCTCTGGCCCCCCGCACCGGCGAGACCGGGGCCCGCCGCGCTGCCCGGGTCACATCCGATCGCCCAGGCGGCGCACAGGGCCAGGATCTCTCGACGGCGCCGCATGGTCGCTCCACGGTAGCAATGCAGCGGCCAGCGCAACTAGCTGAAAGTTGGTGAGCTGCGGGGGGCTGTCCTCTCCGATGCGGGGTCCAGGCCCCCGGGGAGGTTGCGCAACTTGCGGATGGGCGGATCGGCGTCGTAACCTTGGGCACCGGTGAAGCCCGACGATCCTTCCGCGTTGCAGGCCGAGGTCGACCGCCTCAAGACGCGTGTGAACGAGCTCGAGCAAGCGCTCGCCAAGGCCAAGGGCGGAGCCCACTCGACCCTCGAGGCGGACCCTGCGTTCGAGGCCAGCCTGGCCAACCTCTACTGTGCGTCGTACCAGCTCCACGCGACGCTCGACACGCGGGAGGTCCTGCAGGTCACGCTCGAGATCCTGCTCAATTTCCTCGGCGCGAAGACGGCGGCGATCTTCGTTCGCATGCGCGAGGAGGATTGCCTCGTGCCGGTGACGGTGACGGGGCTCGACGACGACTACGTACCGCGCCCGGCGATGGGGCAGGGGCGCATCGGCGAGAGCTGCCAGCGCGGGCACGCCCTGTACGACGAGCACGCCGCCGAGCGCGGTCTCGATCTCGATCGGCCGGCGGCGTGTGTGCCGCTGCGCTTCGAGGGGGAGATCGTCGGCGCCGTGGTGGTCTGGAGCTTCCTGCGACAGAAGCCGAACATCCTCGACTACGATCGGGAGCTGTTCGACCTGCTCGCGGCGCACCTGGCTCCCGCGCTCGCCGCGAGCGTGCTGTTCAAGCGCGCGGGCGGCAAGACCCTGGACTATGCCGATCTGAGGGAGCTCGTGTCGTGAGCGTCCTGCGTGCGCTGGTCGTCGAGGACAGCCCGACGATGCGGCAGCTCATCGTGCTCGCGCTCCGCAAGCTGCCCGGCCTCGAGGTCGTCGAGGCCAACGACGGCGTCGACGCCCTCAAGGCGCTGAGCGCGAGCCGGGTGGACATCCTCATCACCGACATCAACATGCCAATCATGGACGGGCTCAAGCTGGTCATGCGAGTACGCGGCGACAGCACGCATGGCAGCATCCCGATCGTCATCATCACGACCGAGGGCGCAGAAGAGGATCGGGTGCGTGCGCTCGCGCTTGGCGCCAACGCCTTCATCACCAAGCCCATCCAGCCGGCGCAGGTGACGACGACGGTGCGCGGGCTCCTCAAGATCTGATCGCGTCTCCGCTGTGCGCTCCGTGACGCAAAGGGGTCTGCTCCTCATCAACCTCGGTACGCCCGACGAGCCGACGGCGCCGGCGGTGCGGCGCTACCTGCGTGAGTTCCTCTCGGATCCCAGGGTGATCGACATCCACCCCATCGGGCGCGCCTTGCTGCTCGAGCTCGTGATCCTGCCGTTCCGGCCGGCCAGGAGCGCGCAGGCCTACCGCAAGATCTGGGACCCGCAGCGGGGCTCGCCGCTGCTCTATCACTCGGAGGACCTCGCGAGGCGCGTGGCCGACCGGCTCGGGCCGGGCTGGCGCGTCGAGCTCGCGATGCGCTACCAGTCGCCGTCCATCGCCTCGGCGGTGGATCGGCTGGTCGCCGCTCGCGCCGCGCCGATCGTGGTCTTTCCGCTGTATCCGCAGTACTCGGCGGCGGCGACCGGGTCCACCCTCGAGGAAGTCTTCCGCTGCGCCAGCGCGCGCTGGGTAGTGCCGGATCTCGCCTCGGTGCCGCCGTTCTACGACGACCCGGAGTTCATCGAGTCGTTCCTCGAGGTCAGCCGGCCGCTCCTGGCCAGCGAGCGTCCCGACCACGTCGTGTTCAGCTACCACGGGTTGCCGGAGCGGCACGTCACCAAGGCCGATCCGACCGGCGCTCATTGCCTCTCGCGCCCCGATTGCTGCGATGCCATCGTCGACGCCAACCGCGGCTGCTATCGCGCCCACTGCTTCGCGACCACGCGGGCGCTGGCCTCCGGCCTCGGGTTGCCCGCCGGCGGCTGGGACGTGACCTTCCAGTCGCGGCTCGGGCGCACGCCGTGGATCCAGCCGTTCACGGACGTCGTGCTGCCCCAGCTGGCCCGGCGCGGCAAGAAGCGCGTGCTGGTGTTCTCGGCGGCGTTCGTGGCGGATTGCCTGGAGACGCTCGAGGAGATCGCGATTCGCGCCGCCGCCGACTTCAAGGCGGCCGGCGGCGAGTCGCTGACGCTCGTGCCGTCGCTCAACGCCACGCCGCGATGGGTCGAGGCGGTGGCGCGCCTGGCGGAGCGGACCGGGGCAGGCGCGACCGGCGGCTGAGGACGGCCGGCCGCCGATCAGGTGGGTTGCGCATCGCGCACCAGGGTCTGCGAAGAGCATGGTCGCTACTCGCCCTCTGGCTCGCGTGGCTTCTTGAGCTCGCGGGGTGGGAGCAGGTCGGGTTCCTGCGGCAGCTTCTTGGCGAGGAAGATGGCTGCGTCCAGCTGGTAGAAGCTGCGGCCGCGGTAGAACTTCAGGGCGCGATCGTTGTTCTGCGCGACCTCGAGCACGAGGTGGGTACAGCCGCGCAGGCGCGCGAGGTGCTCGAGCTGGTCGAGCACGAAGGCGCCGATGCCGCGCCCTGCGTGGTCGGGATGCACCGCCAGCTCCTCGACGAACATGGGTCGCATGTCCCGCTTGTCGAAGTACGTGTCGTTGATCCAGCTGTCGCCCACCGACTCGAAGGCGCACTCGGCGTAGCCCACGACGTGGGCCCCGCCGCTCGGCAAGTCGAGCTCGAACAGGAGCTGTTCGACGCCCTCCTCCTCGTAGGTCTCGAGGAAGCGCTTCTTGGTGCGCGGCCGCTGGTACTCGACGGTCTCCCGGTTCACGTCACGGAAGGCGAGCTTGAGGAACTCCCAGGCGCGGTTGAGGTCGCGCCGGTGGATGCGACGCACGCGCACGCTGGGCAGGGCTTCGGCCTTCTTGCGCGAGCGCCCCTTCGGACGCGGGTTCGGAGCCTCCATGCACCGAGCAGCATAGAACACCCTGCGCGAAATCGGCCTGTGCCTGAGGCGCCGACGGCTCTGGCGTCGATGTAGGCGAGGACGGACGACCCCGGCGCTGGGTCCGAAGACGCCGCCACCGGGGAGGAGAACGGCATGGACGCGAGCACCACCGCGGCTTCCGCGGCTGCCGCGATCGCGTTCGCGGTGGCCAAGGGCGACACGCGCCGCGTCGACGACGTCGCGCGGGGCATCGAGATCGCCGGTGTCGCGCGCCCGCAGCAGATGTAGGGGCTACGCCGTGGGCCCTGCCAGCGCGCACCGGGCCTGCGCCTCCACGTACGCCGCCGCGGTCCGCAGCGTCATCGCCGGCTCGCGCGGGGAGTGGCCTGCCACGGAGGGCGCGACCTCGACCAGGTCCGAGCCCCAGATGGGAAAAGCGGCGCCGACGCGCTCGATGAGGTGCAGCACCTGGCTCGGCTCGAGGCCGCCCGGCTCGGGCGTGCCGGTGGCCAGCGCGAACAGCGGATCCGTGCCGTCGATGTCGTTCGACACGTAGACGCCGCGCACGCCGCGCGCGCGGAAGCGCTCGACGATCTCCTCCGCGATGCCCTCGATCGGGCGACTGTTCATCTCCGCCATCCAGTACTGCCGGACGTCGAGCTCGCGCTCCCACTCCTCGCGGGTGCGACGCGACACGCGAAGACCCACCTGCACCAGCCGCCCACCGCGGCCGATGCGCTCATTGGCGTGGTAGGCCCAGGTCGCGAAGCAGTAGCGGACGCCGAGACGCTCCGAGAGCAGGTCGGTGTGCGCGTCGAAGTGCAGGATGCCGAGCTCGCGCTCGCGGCCGGCGGCCACCGCGGAGAGCGCCGGCCAGCCGACCGAGTGGTCGCCCCCGAGCACCAGCAGCGACGCGCGCGGCGCGAGCCGGCGCAGGATCCGGAGGGCCTCCTCGGCGATCGAAAGCGGCGAGACGGGCAGGGTGGGATCGGCGCCCGGACCGTGCAGAGCGGTGCGGGTCCGCGCGAGCTGGTCCGCCGAGAGCATCTCGTCGTCGAGCAGCTGCGGCACGACCAGCACGTCGCCGGCGTCGACCACGCGCGGGTCGGAATAGAGGAACGAGCCTTGCTCGAGCAGCTGTCGGCGGATCGTCTGTGGCCCGAAGCTGGCGCCGCGCTGGAATCCCGCGCCCACGTCGCTCGGCACTGCGCACACGACCAGCCCCGCCGTGGGCAGACGCTCGAGCGCCGCGCGCCACCGCTCGGCGACGCCCGCCGCGTCCGCTGCGTCGTAGATGCGCTCTTGCAAGCGGAGCTGCTGCTGGGTGCCGGTCGAGACGGTGTAGATGCCGCCTGCGGCCGGACGCAGCAGGCGGAGCAGACGATCGAGGCTCACGGGCAGAGGGTAGCGCATCGGCCGGCCGGGCCCGCCGGGCTCATGGGTGCCTCGCGGCCGGGGTCTTGATCGCCACCAGGCGCACGACGTGCGGGGATGCCTCCACGATGGTGAGCTCGAGGCTGGCGACGGGGATGCGATGGCCGCGCTCGGGGACCCGTCCCGTCAGCATCATCACGAGCCCGCCCAGCGTCGAGTAGCTGTCCCCTTCGGGCAGCTCGAGGCCCAGGGCCCGATTCAGCTCACGCAGGGGGGTCTCGGCCCGCGCGATGATGGTGCCGTCGGTCTGGCGGTGGAAGAGCGCCTCGACCTCCTGGTCCTCGCTCTGGATCTCGCCCACCAGCTCTTCGAGCAGGTCCTCGAGCGTGATCAGCCCCGACAGGGAGCCGTGCTCGTCGACCACGAGCGCGAGGTTCGTGCGGCGCACCTGCAGCTCGCGCAGGACCCGGATCGCCCGGGCGCTCTCGGGCACGAAGAAGGCCGGGCGCAGGAGATCATCGAGCACCACGAGCTGCCGCTCGAGCGCGAAGTGAAGCGCATCCTTGGCGGTCACGTAGCCGATGACGTGGTCGAGCGAGCCCTCGTAGACGGGCATGCGCGCGTGTCCCTCCTCGAGCAGGATCCGTCGTAGCTCCGTCTGGTCGGCCCCGCGCGGAATCGCGACGATGCGGTGCCTGGGCACCATGGCGGCCGCCACGGTGAGCTCCGGCAGCTCCAGCGCGCGCGAGGCGATCTCCCCGGCGCTGGCGTCGACGGTGCCGGCCTTGGCCGACTCCTCGAGCAGCTGCTGCAGCTCCTGGGGCGAGTGGCGCGCTTCGGTGAACGTGGTGCGATCTCCGAACGGCCGCAGGACGAGGTTGGACGCGGCCGTGAGGAACCAGACCAGGGGGCGCGCGATCACGGAGAGCCCCAGCAGAAGGGGGGCGATCATGAGCGCGTAGCGCTCCCCGGCGCGCAGCGCGAGCGACTTCGGGACGAGCTCGCCGAGCACCAGGCTCAGGAAGGAGACCCCGGCGACGACGAGGCCGAGGGAGACCGCCTCGGCGTGCGGGGCGAGGATCGAGCTCTGCTCGAAAAGGGGCCGCAGGTGGGCGGCGATGGTGGCGCCCGAGAACGCCGCAGCGGCGGCGCTGACGACGGTGACGCCGACCTGCGCCGTGGCGAGGAAGTGCTCCGGTCGCTCGCGTAGCCGCAAGAGCGCGCGGGCCCGCCGCCCGCCTCGCTCGGCCAGCTCGAGCAGCCGCGTGTGGCGCACCGAGATGACGGCGATCTCCGCGCCCGCGAAGAGCCCGTTGGCGAGGATCAGCGCCACCACGACCAGGATCTCGGTTGAGATGACGCCCTCCTTCGGGCGAGCCACCGCCCACCATGGAACGTAGCCCGGGCGGGGGCGATCAGCACGCCCCGGCTGTCGTCACTGGAAGACGAGCGAGAGGTCCGCGCCGATGACGAGCCACGTGACCCCCTGCGCGACGCCCGACTTGTCCGCGATCACGAGCCGGTTGTAGGTGAGGTGCGTGCCGACCGCGATGCCGTCGGCGCCGCCGGTCGGGATCGGGAAGTCGAGGCCGCCGCCGGCCACGACCGCGAGGCCTGGCTGCATGTCGCTCACCGCGCCGGCGCTGGTGCCGAGCAGGCCCCCCCCCACGTTCGCGGCGAGCCAGGGCGCGACGCCGCTGCGGACGTCCGGCAAGACGTTCCAGCGCAAGCCGACCAGACCCAGGGCCGCGTAGCCCGAGACGTCGAGCCTGGCCGCGCCCGTGCCCTCGTCGCCCGACCAGTACGCGCCCGTGACGAGCACCTGGGGCGTCAGGCCATTGGGATATTGATAGCCGAGCCGAAGCGTGCCGCCATTGCCGAAGGTCAGCGTCCGGTCGTTCTCCAGTCGGTAGTCGGCATTGACCTCGAGGCCGAGCGCGACGCCCTCGTTGGCCCTGGCGTCTCCGGGCCGCAGCGGGAGCGCCAGCACAAGCGCCAACAGCAGCGTGCGCATGTCCACCTATAGCATGGGTGATCCCGGCGCCGGGAGCGCTCGACGCGCCCTGCCCTTGACGCGTCGTCAGGCCGCTCGGACGCCCGAGGGCACTGCCCCTGGCAGACCGTCGAGGGCGAGGCCGAACTCGTTGCGTCCGGGGCTCGTCCACACCACGCGGCATGGGAAGCGGTAGGTGGCGCCATCACGCTCGGTCACCAGCAGATCGACGAACGAGTTCACCGGCAGGTCGTGGTCGCCGGTCACGCGGAAGCCGCCGGCCGAGACGTCGAGCAGCATCGTCGCGGTGCACGATTTCCAGGTCCAGATCTCGGCCTGGCGCACCAGCGACTGCCTTTTCCAGCGCCGCCCTCCCTGGTCCTCGGGGAGCCGGAGAGTCCTTCCGAGGTCCTCCTGCCGCTTGCGCTCCTCGGTGCTGGGCTGGCGCCCCACCAGGCGAGGGATCGCGCTCAGGCGGTGGTACTCGACGATCTGACTCAGCATGCCTCCGGACCCTGCAACCAGGATGCCGACCTTCTTGCACGAGCAAATATGAGCAATATTGACGTGTTGATCTCGTTTTGGGTGTGCAAGCCGGGTGTGCAAGTCAGGCGACGCCGTCAGGCAGAGTTGCCAGTGAGCAACTTCGGCGCGCAACCGGTCGCCCTGGCCGAGCGTAAGATCGAAGGGTGTCGGAGAAGGGGGGCTTCGAGGAGCCGGCCGCGGACCGCATCACGGGGCTCGTGCGCGTCGTGCGCGAGGTCGCCGTCGATAAGGTCGACCGCCTCTTCTGCATGGTGATCGCGGGGGACACCAGCCATGCCGTCGAGCTGCCGGCGTTCGGTCACGTCACCATCGGGCGCGCCACCGATCGGCTGATCCGGGTCGACGACGCCACCGTCTCGCGCTGCCACGCCCGCCTCGAGGTCGGCGGAGTGGACCTATGGATCGAGGATGTCGGCAGCGCCAACGGCACGAGCGTCAACGGCGAGCGCGTCAGCGGCCGGGCGCGCGTGCAGCCGGGCGACGTGGTCACCGTCGGGGATGCGACGCTGCTCCTGTCGCGCGTCGCGGCCACCGAGGGCCGCCGCGTGTTGCCGCAGGAGGCCTGGCGCCGGCGGCTGGCCGAGCAGGTCGAGCAGGCGCGCCGGTTCGGGCGGCCCCTGGCAGTGCTCGCGCTCGAGCTGCAGGGGGCGCGTGACCTCGCGGCCGCGATGGGGGAGCTCGCGGCGGCCCTGCGGGTGGTCGACCTGGTCGGGCACTTCGCGGCCGGACGTTGCGAGGTGCTCCTGCCGGAGACCGACCGCGCGGCGGCCGAGCGATGTCTGGAGCGATTGCACGATCGCCTCGGTGCCGAGCGGCTCGGGCTGCGCGGGTCGGTGGCGGTCTTTCCGGAGGATGGGGGGGAGGCGGCGGCGCTGGTCGATTGCGCGCGCGAGCGGCTGCACGGCCAGCTCGGTGCCCAGCAGTCCGTCGTGCGCAGCGCGGCGATGGCGCGCCTCGTGGCGCTTTGCGATCGCGTGGCGCCGTCGATGCTCCCGGTGCTGCTCCTCGGCGAGACGGGCGTGGGCAAGGAGGTGCTGGCCGAGCGCATCCACGCCGCCTCCGCGCGCTCGTCAGGCCCGCTCGTGCGCGTCAACTGCGCGACGCTGGTCGGCACGCTCATCGACAGCGAGCTGTTCGGCCACGAGAAGGGCGCGTTCACGGGAGCGATTGCTCGCAAGGTCGGCTGGGTCGAGCAGGCCAGCGGGGGCACGCTGTTCCTCGACGAGATCGGCGAGCTGCCGCGCGACACGCAGGCCAAGCTCCTGCGGGTGCTCGAGGAGAAGATCGTGGTGCGCCTCGGTGGCGAGCGGTCTCTCCCCGTGGACGTGCGCATCGTGGCGGCGACCAACCGCAACTTGCTCGAGATGGCGGACGAAGGCGCCTTCAGGAGCGACCTCCTGTATCGCTTCAATGCGGTCACGATCGTGATCCCGCCGCTGCGCGATCGCACCGACGACGTCGTGCCGCTGGCGGAGCACTTCGTGGCGCTGTACTGCCGGCAGGCCGGGCGCCGAGCGTTTCCCATCGAGCTCGGCGCGCGCGTGTACCTCGAGGCGCAACCCTGGCCGGGCAACGTGCGCGAGCTACGCAACGTCATCGAGCGGGCCGTGCTGCTCGCAAGCGACGACGGAGTCGTGCGGCTCGAGCACCTGCGGGGGCCGGCCGAGGTGCCCGTGGCGCAGCGACCGCGCGCGCTGGCAGCGGGAAGGTCCCCGGGGGCGGGCCGTCCGACGCAGCCGCCGTCGGTGAGCGCGGGCGCGAGCACAGAACCGGTCGATCTCGCGCAGGTCGAGCGGCTTCGCCTCGTGCGCGCGCTCGAGCAGACGGGCGGCAATCGCACGCACGCGGCCAGGCTCCTCGACATACAAGCTCAAGCGTCTCGGCATCAATCCGTGAGGCCGGGTGGCCTATGATGCCCGGATGAAGCGATTCGACGGGCAGGGCGCGATCGTGACGGGCGGTGGCTCGGGCATCGGCAGGGCCATCTCGAAGGCGCTCGTCGGGCGCGGCGCGTGGGTGCTCGTGACCGATCTCGACGGCGCGTCGGCCTCGCGCGTGGCGAGCGAGCTCGGGAGCTCGGCGCGGGCGGCCACGCTCGACGTGCGGGACGCGGCAGCGGTGCGCGCGCTGGTGGAGGGCGTCGCCAGCGAGCGTGGCCGGCTCGACCTCCTGTTCAACAACGCGGGCATCGGCGTGGGCGGCGAGGTGCAGGAGCTCAGCGTCGCGCACTGGGACCGCATCATCGACATCAACGTCCGCGGCGTCGTGCACGGCGTGCAGGCGGCCTATCCCATCATGGTCAAGCAGCGGCAAGGCCACATCGTCAACACGGCGTCGCTGGCGGGGCTCGCGCCGGTGCCGCTCCTCGTGCCCTACGCGATGACCAAGCACGCGGTGGTCGGGCTCTCGACCAGCCTGCGCCTCGAGGCGGCCGCCTACGGCGTGCGCGTCTCCGCGTTGTGCCCGGCTGCGATCGAGACGCCGCTGCTCGACTGTGACAACCCGGCCGATCTCCCGCGGGTCGGCTGGCGCCCCGACGTGCGCGGCTACCTGGCCAGCCTCTCCGGCAAGCCCTATCCCGTCGACAAGCTGGCGGAGGAGACGCTCGACGCCGTGGCCGCCAACCGGGCGCTGATCGTCATCCCCGGGCGCGCCCGAACCATCTGGCGCCTTGGCCGGTCGCTGCCGGGGCTGGTGGAACGAGTGGGTCTGTCGGCAGTCGCTGCCCAGCGCAAGGCCCGCGGCGCTGGCTCCTGAGGGGCGGAGCCGATCGGCTCCCGGGTCAGTCGGCCGGGAGCCGTTGGGCTCCGGGCGGTGGTCAAGCCATTGGAAGGACAGGCTGCTCGGACTGGCACGCGACTTGAGAGACAGTCCCCACATGCAGCCAATCACGTGCGTGGTCGAGAATCTGGTGGCCGACCTCCTGCGTCCGGTGGCGGTCGACGCGCTGCTCGGCACGCGCGCCGGCGAGTTCATCCTGCGCGAGCGGATCGGCGCGGGCTTCTCCGGCGAGGTGTACCGCGGCGATCACGCGCTGCTCGGGCACCCGGTGGCAGTCAAGGTGCTCGCGCCCTCCGGGGGCATGTCTGCTGACGCGCGCGAGCGCTTCCGTCGCGAGGCGCTCGTGGCCACGCGGATCGATCACCCTGGCGTGCCGCACTTCCTCGGCTACGGAGAGCTGCCGACTGGCGCCCCTTACCTCGTGACCGAGCTGTGCCGCGGACCGAGCCTGCGGGACGTGCTGGGCGCGCGCGGCTCGCTCGCTGTGGCCGACGCCCTGCGCATCGCCCGCGAGGTGGCGGCCGCGCTGGAGGCCGCGCACGCGGCGGGCATCGTCCACCGCGACCTCAAGCCCGAGCACGTGGTCCTGTCCGGCGCCACCGGGCCGGACGACCTGTTTGGCTCGGTCAAGGTGCTGGACTTCGGCCTGTCGCGGCTCGATCGCGGCGGCGCCGCGCTCACGCAGGCGGGGACGGTGCTCGGCACGCCGCGCTACATGGCCCCCGAGCAGTGCGCGGGCGGAGAGGTGGGGGTCGCGGCCGACCTCTACGCGCTCGGCATCGTGCTCTTCGAGCTCCTGACCGGACGCACGCCCTTCGATGGCGACACGGTCGCGCTGCTCAAGCAACACGTCGAGGCGACCCCGGCGGCGCCGTCGCAGCTCGTCCCGGGGGCGGGCATCTCACCGGCGGTCGATGCGCTCGTGCTGTCCCTCTTGGCCAAGAGCGCGGTGGACCGGCCGGCCTCGGCCCGCGACGTCGTGGTCGCGATCGATCGCGCCTCGCGCGCGCAGGTCTCGCGGCCTGGCGGCAGGGCGCTGGCGGCCGCGGCGGAGCGGGTGCTGCAACCGCTCGGATCGGTGCGGGCGCAGCTGCGTCGGCAGCTCGAGGGGCGCCTCGGCCTGATCGCCGCCGTGGCGCTGGGGCTCGCGTGTGTGGGTGGCCTGGTCTGGGGAGCCTCGCGTTCGGGGGGGACGCCCGTGACGCTCGTCTCAGGGCCGCCGCTCGCGCTGGTTCCGCCGTCGCTGGCGCCGCCCGAGGTGCGTTCTCCGGCGCGCAAGGGCGCGCACAAGGGCCAGCCGCGCACGGCGCAGGCGCGGCGGACCCCGAGCAACCCGCCCCAGCGCCACCGGATCGAGGACCCCGCGATGCGCCGCCTCGCCAGCGCCTCGAAATAGCGGCGGATCGTGGTAACCCACGGGCATGACCGCGCGCGCCCATCGCATCCTCAGGACGGCCGCCCTGACGGGCGTTCCCTTCGGCGCCTTCATGGGCGGCTACTTCGCCTTGCGCGGGGCCGGGGGAGGTGCCCTCCCTGCCGGTGTGGTCACCGGCGCCTCCTTCGGCCTCATCATGGCGCTCTTCGCCGAGGCGCAACGTCGCCGCCTCCAGGTGACCGGAGACCTCGACGGCGAGGCGGTGTTGCACCAGGGGCCGGCGAACCACTGGCGGCGCGGTGAATCGCGTGGCGGCTGGTTGGTGTTGACCAGGGCGCGCCTGGTGTTCCGCGCGCACGGCAAGAACGTCCAGAACGCGCCGCTCGTCCTGCCGCTGTCGTCAGTGCGTGCGGCCGAGGCGACGCGCAGCCTCGGGATCGTGCCGAATGGCCTCAGGGTGCACCTCGCGAGCGGCGAGGCTGAGTCCTTCGTGGTGTCCGGGCGGAGCGACTGGGTCGTCGAGATCACGCACGCGCTGGAGAAGCTCGCCTGATCGAGGGATAGTGCGGCATGCACGTCGCGGTCACGGGCGCTTCTTCGGGCATCGGCGAGGCCATCGCGCGGGAGTTCGCCCGTGGGGGGGCGAAGATCACGGTGATCGCGCGGCGGAAGTCGGCGCTCGAGGCGCTGGCGGCGGAGATCGGGGCGGACCGCTGTCTGGTGTGCGCGCAGGACCTGTCCGATCCGGCGCGCGCCTGCGACTGGATCGACCACGCCGAGCGCGCCCACGGGCCAATCCACGTGCTCGTCAACAACGCGGGCATGGAGAACAGCGGCCCGTTCAGGTTCTCGGACCCGGCCGAAGGGCAGCGCCTCCTGCAGCTCAACCTGGTGTCGCCGCTCCTCATCACGCGGCGCGTGCTCGACGGCATGCTCGCGCGCGGCGGCGGCACCATCGTCGACATCGCATCGGTGGCCGGGCTCGCGCCGACGCCGCTGCAGGTGTGGTACGGCGCGTCGAAGGCGGGCCTCGCGGGCGCCTCCGAGGCGCTGCGCGCCGAGCTGCGCGGCACCGGCGTGCACGTGGTGACGGTCTATCCGGGGCCGGTCAAGACTCCGATGTCGGACGCGGCCTTCGAGGTCTTCGGCGGGCGCAAGGGCCTGGCCGGCGCGATGCCCGAGGGGACGCCGGACGTGCTCGCGCGCAAGGTGCGGGTCGCAGTGGAACGGCGGAAGGCGCGCATCGTCTATCCGGGTTTCTATACGATGGCGTACTTCACGCCGTGGCTGTCGCGCTGGCTGTCGGGCCGCTTCATCAAGGTGCCGGATCGCCCGATCGCGCGCAGTGGCAAGGGGTAGCTCTACTGTGCCACTTCGTTCCGGCCGTGCTCGGACCGACAAGCCGGTCCGAGCGGGGTTGGCGAAGCCAAGCCCGCGATCCGCAAGGCGCCGCGAGAACCGGACCGGAACGTACATGGGTACTTGAGGACCGGAAGCGCAGCGGCAACGCAGCGGACGGGCCGGATCGTCGGTCCGTCGGTGTTCGAAGCGATGTCGCGCAGTCGAGGTAGCGCTATCGCTCTGCCGCCTTGCGCATCCGGTTCATGAGCGCTCGCCCGAGGCCGCGCTCGGGGACCGCCCGCACGACGAGGTCCTCGAGCCCGCGGGCGTCGGCCTCGCGGAAGATGGCGTATAGCTCGCGCCCGAGCGCGGCCAGCGTCGGCACGCGGAACACCTCCGCGCCCGCGTAGCGCTCGTCGCCGATCGCGATCACGCCCGCGCGACGGTCCGCCGCCGCGAGCCGCCCGAGCGTGCGCTGTACACCGGCTCGCGCCTCGGTCGCACGCCCCTCGATCACCCACACCCGCGCGCTCGGCGCGTAGTGCCGGTACTTCATGCCGGGGGAGCGTGGCGCGTCCGCGCCGCGGGTGCCGATCGCGAGGTCGCCACACACGCGCTGGATCTGTTCGACCGTGATCGCGCCCGGGCGCAGCACGACGGGCCTTGGGCCCGTGCAGTCCACGACCGTGGATTCGAGCCCGTGCTCGGCCGGCCCGCCGTCGAGGTACACGGCGACCGCGCACCCGAGGTCGCCGCGCGCGTGCGCCACCGTGGTCGGGCTCGGCCGCCCCGACCGGTTCGCGGACGGCGCCGCCACTGGCACCCCCGCCGCGCGAATGAGCGCGAGCGCCACCGGGTGGGCGGGCATTCGCACCGCCACCGTGGCGAGCCCCGCCGTCACCGCGCGCGGCAAGGACGGCGCCGCCGGCACCACGACCGTCAACGGCCCTGGCCAGAACGCCCGCACCAGCTTGCGCGCCAGCGCGGGCACGCTCGCAGCCACCCGCGCGAGCTCCGCCTTGCTGCCCACGTGCACGATGAGGGGGTTATCGGCGGGCCGTCCCTTGGCCGCGAACACGCGCCCGAGCGCCCTGGCGTTGAGCGCGCTCGCCGCGAGCCCGTACACCGTCTCCGTGGGCATCACCACGAGCCGTCCCGCCCTCAGCGCCGCGGCCGCGCGCGCGATCTCCTCCTTTTTCGGCCGCATCGACCAAGGAGCATAGGTCACGGTGCGGCCGGCAGCGGCTCCGCCGCGCGTGTTTCTCGCCCACGTGCGACACTGAGCGCGGTGGGCTTTTCGGGCTCGCAGCGCTTCGAGATCGTCCGGTCGCTGGGCGAGGGCGGCATGGGCCTGGTGTTCGAGGCCTACGACCGCGAGCGCAAGATGCCGGTCGCGCTCAAGACTCTGCGCCACCTCGATCCGACGCTACTCTATCGCTTCAAGCGCGAGTTCCGCGCGCTCACCGAGGCCTCGCGTCCCGAGTTGCTCTCGCACCCCAACATCGTTGGCCTCTACGAGCTGTTCGCCGAGGGCGACGACTGGTTCTTCACGATGGAGCTCGTGCGCGGCGCCGACGTCGTGCGCTGGCTGCGTCCGCCCGGCTTCGAGCCCCCGCCCGCGCCCCGCGTCGACGAGCCGACGACCGTCGTCAAGCGCACACGCGATCGCGCGCCCGGGCGGTCGAGCGAGGCGCCGCGGGGCTCCCTCGGCATCCCCGTGGCGAGCGTGTGCGACCTCGTGCGCTTGCGTCACGCCTTGCCGCAGCTCGTGCGCGCCCTCGAGGCCTTGCACGGCTCCGCCATGGTGCACCGCGACCTCAAGCCGTCGAATGTCCTCGTCACCGAGGAGGGGCGCCTGGTGCTGCTCGATTTCGGCATCGTCGCCGAGGCGAGCCTGCCGGCCGCCGACCCTTCGCTCGGCCAGGTCCTCGGCACGCCCGCGTTCATGGCCCCGGAGCAGGCCCTCGGCGAGACCGTCACCGCGGCGGCCGACTACTACTCGCTGGGCGTCCTGCTCTATCTTGCGCTCACGGACCGGCTGCCGTTCGAGGGCGACGGCGCGTCGGTGTTGATGGCCAAGCAGCAGCTCGATCCGGTGCCCCCGTCGAGCTGGGTGTCCGATCTGCCGCACGACCTGGAGGCGCTGTGCCTCGACCTCCTGCGCCGAAAGCCCGCCGAGCGGCCTGGCGCGGGCGACGTGCTCGCGCGCCTCGGGGTGCAGTCGGCTCGTCCGCTGCACACAGAGACGTCGTCCTCCGGCGGCGACGTGTTCGTGGGCAGGGCCTACGAGGTCGAGCGTCTGCACGCCGCGGCGGCGCGCCTGCGCGACGGGGCGCGCAGCGCGGTCGTCATCGTCGGCGCCTCGGGCATGGGCAAGAGCACGCTGGTGCGGCGCTTCGTGCACGAGATCGAGGCCGCCTCCGATCGCCCCGTCGGGGCGCCCGCACCGGCGCGACCGCTCGTGCTCTTCGGGCGCTGTCACGAGCGCGAGAGCCTGCCCTACCAGGCTTTCGACGGCATCATCGACGGCCTGTCGGGTTTCCTCGTAAGCACGCCCGCCGAGCGCGTCGCGAGCTGGCTGCCGCCCGATCTGGACCAGCTGTTGCGCGTCTTCCCCGTGCTCCGCCGCGTCGCCGGCGCGGACACCCTGCGCGCTCCGCGGGCGCTCGATCCGCAGCAGGGGCGGGCGCGCGCGTTCGCGGCCCTGCGCGAGCTGTTCTCCCGGCTCGCCCGCGAGATGCCGATCGTGCTCTACGTTGACGATCTGCAGTGGGCCGACCGCGAGAGCCTCGAGCTGCTCGTCGCCATCGGCCGCGGCGCGGCCGCGCCAGCGCTGCTGCTGCTCGGGGCGATGCGCGCCGAGGCGCTGGCCAGCGCGCACCACGTGGAGGCCGCCCTGGCCCGCTTTGCGCCCGCGGGCGTGGTCGAGCGGCTCGAGCTTTCGCCGCTCTCGCCCGATGAGCAGCGCACGATGGTGGGGCGCCTGCTGGGTGGGCAGATGCCGCCCCCTGCCCTCGGCGAGGACTACTGGGCCGAGTCGCACGGCAACCCGCTCTTCATGGCCGAGCTGGTGCGCTTCGCGCGCGAGGAGGGCGCGCAGGCGCTGGGCAGCCGCCGCTTCGAAGACGTGCTGGCCTGGCGCGTCTCGCGGCTCGCGCCGGCCGCCCAGACGCTGCTCGAGGTGGTCGCCGTGTCCGCGGCGCCGGCGCCGCTGTGGGTCCTCATCGAGGCGACCGACCTCGGCCCCACCGAGGCCGAGCGCGCCTCCGCGGCGCTGCGCGCCGGGCACCTGGCGCGGACCGTTCGCCACGGCGACCGCCCGTGGCTCGACACCTATCACGATCGCGTACGCGAGACGCTGCTCGCCCGCATGCCGGAGGCCCGTCGCCGCGACCTGCACGAGCGCCTGGCCCATGCGCTCGAGCGCTGGGACCAGGCGCCGGTGGATGCGCTCGCGCGGCACTGGCTGGAAGCCGGCGACCCCCAGCACGCCACGCGCTACTTCGTGTCGGCCGCGCGCGCGGCCGCCGACAAGCTCGCGTTCCACCGAGCCGCGGAGCTCTATCGCGCCGCCCTTCGCTACGGTCGCCACGCCGAGGCTGAATCGAGAAAGCTCCAGCGCGCGCTCGGCGAGGCGCTCTCCCACGCGGGCTTCGGCCTCGAGGCCGCGGAGGTCTACCTCGTGGCCGCCGAGGGGGCGCCCGCGGCCGACGCGACCGACCTCGAGCGCGCTGCGTCCGAGCAGCTCCTGCGTGGCGGCCACCTCGAACGCGGCCTGGACGTCCTCGCGCGCGTGATGGGCCGGCTGGGCCTTCGCGTGGCGCCGACGCGCAAGCGCGCGCTGGCGTCGCTCCTCTTGCAGCGCACGCGCATCGGTCTTCGCGGCCTCGGCTGGAAGAGGAAGGAAGAGCGGAACCTGCGCCCCGCGGACCTCGAACGGCTCGACGTCCTCTACGCCGCGTCGACCAGCCTCGGCATGATCGATCACATCCGCGGGGCCGACTTCCAGACGCGGCACCTCCTGGGCGCGCTCAGGCTGGGTGAAGAGCGCCGGGTCTGCCGCGCCCTCGCCATCGAGGTGGTGTTCCGTTCGTCCGAGGGCAAGGGCGATCGCACGCGGACGGAGCGCCTGTTCGAGAGCTGCGTGGCGATGGCGCGGGCGCTCGACGACCCCTATCTCCGCGGGGTGGCCGAGCTCGCACGGGGCGCGCGGGCCTTCTTCGGCATGCGTTTTCGACCGGCAGCGGAGGCCTTCACGGCGGCCGATCGCGTGTTCACCAGCGAATGCGTGGGCACGCACTGGGAGCAGGTCACAGCGCGCTACATGATGCTCGAGGCCAGCATCTGGTCGGGCGAGCTCGAGGAGGTCGCCCGACGCGCCGACGCGTTCATCGAGGAAGCCGAGCGTCAGCGTGACGTCTATGCGCGCAGCATGTTCCGCTGTGAGGCCCACACCTGGAGCCTGCTGCAGCGCGACGAGCCCGAGCGCGCGCTGCTCGACCTGCAGTCGGCGCTCGACGGCTGGCCCAAGCACGAGATGTACGTGGCGCACCTCATGGGCCTGTCGGGCAAGTCGGCGGCGCTCCTGTACGCGGGTCGCCCGGGCGAGGTGCTCGCGGAGATCGACGCCGTGTGGCCACGCATGCGCGCCTCGATGCTGCTGCGGGTGACCGCCCTCGCGACCGTCGTGCACCTGTGGCAGGGCCTCGCGGCGCTCGCCGCCGGCAGCGCCGAGGTCGCCGCCCGCGCGGCGCGCGAGCTGGCCAGGGGAGATACGCCCGTCACCCAGGGTCTGTCCGACTACATGATGGGTGCGATCGCGCTCGGCCAGCGCGGCCGCGAGGTCGGGCTACCGACCCTGCGTCGCGCCGTGGCGCGCCTCGACGAGGGCGACATGGCGCTCTTCGCCGCCGCCGCTCGTTTCCGTCTCGGCGAGCTCGAGGGCGGGGCCGACGGCGCCGTGCTGTGCGAGCGCGCCCTCGCGTACTTCCGCACCCAGGGCAGCGCGAACCCGCAACGGATGATCGCCTTCGCGGCGCCGCTGCTCGCGAAGTAACCCGTCAGCAGCCTGGGCTCTTGGTCAAGGTCACGACGTGGGGCGTGGTGCTCCCGTCGTGCTGCAGCAGAAACGTCTGGCGCGGCCAGCAGGTGCGGCACTGGGTGTCGAGCCCGTGGATCACGAGCCGGTACGTTCCGACCGGCTGCGCGCCGAAGTCCATCTGATCGACGCAGGCCTCCCCCGGCAGGCTCGCGCACGCGCCCTCGCCGATCGGACGGGAGCTCGCGATGAGCGCGCCGCCCGCGCTCTCGAGCGTCCATTCCAAGAGGTGCACCGCGCCCGGCGCCGTCGTGCCCGCGCACGTCTCGGCCCCGCTCGCGCGCTGGAACAGTGGCTGCACGACCAGCGACCCCGCCGCGGGCCGGGCGTCGGCGATGACGAACGTCACCGTGCCGAGATCGAGCGTCGAGAACGAGGGCAGGTAGCGCCGCACCGTGGCGCTCGACCGCAGCGTGCCATCGGCGGCGGTGAGGGAGATCGTCAGCGAGTAGTCGGTCGTGCCGGGCAAATACTGCGTGGTGCCGCGGCCGTCCTGGCAGTCGAAGCGATCCCGGTAGGTGTCGCCGTAGTCGAGGTCGTAGGAGGACAGGGAGACCACGTCGCCGGGGCCGCAGGGCGCCGCCGGCCCCGTCTCAGTGCCGGCGCGAACCGCCCAGTCCAGCACGAACACGCTGGTTCCACTGACGTGGCCGTGGCCGTGGCGATAGTCGAGATCCCAGCACCCGACGAGGAGGAGCGGGAGCATCCATGACTGACGCATGCCTCAAGGATGACACCCGGGATCGCGTGCGACCATGACGTCCGCCACACTCCCCGAGTGCACGACCGGAACGCGCACCTCGGGCCAGCACACGGCGCAGCTCGAGTCGAGGCCGTGGATGACGAGCACGTACTCGCCTCGATCGAGCGATGGCACCTCGATCGACTCGCGACAGGCCTGGCCGCCCTCCACGTCGCCTGGCGCCGCGCCGCACCCCGTGATCACCGGCGAGCCCGCCACGTAGGCGCCGCCTTCCTTGGTCTCGAGCCGCCACTCCATGCGCCGCACCACCGCTGTCCGATCACCCGCCGTGGGCACGCAGGCGTCGTTGCCGGGCTCGCCGCGGGCCCAGCGCACGTTGATGACGAGCTTGTCCGGCTGTGCCTTCTTCACGATGACCACCTTGCCGAGGTCGGTGGTGCCGTCGGCCGTCACGCGCTCATGCGTCGGCGTCGTGGCGGCGATGACGTCGCCGGCAGCCGAGAGGTATCGCACCACGACGGAGACCTGCGTGTCCGCCGGCACCGGTCGTGAAGTGCCCTTCATGGCGCTGCACTTGAAGCGGTCCTTGAGGACGGGCTCGGTCCCTTCCGGACGCGCCTCGAGCTCGATCTGCGACTCGGCATCGCACGAGATCATCGGGCCGGTCGCGTCGCCGGCGCGCAGCTCCCAGGACAGCGTGAACCGCCCTTGCCCGCTGCATGCGGTCGCGATCAGCGCGACGGCGACGAGCACCGTGAGGGTCCGTGGCTCCAACGGACGAAAAGTATGCCGCGGGCTCGGGGTGGTCGCCAGAAACGAGCGCGGCGTGCTACACCAACCGACACGATGGGTTCCGGGAACGGGCTGGAGATCCTGCCGCTGATCCTGGGCGCGTCCGGCGTCGTGATGGGAGTGATGTTCCTGCTCCTGACGATGTCGGTCGTGTCCTGGTACATCATCGGCTACAAGACGCTCTACCTCGGGCGCGCCACCCGGGAGAGCCAGAGCTTCCTCGACACCTTCTGGGGATCGAAGCGCATGGACGCCATCTACCAGGCATCCGAAGCGCTGCGCCGCAGCCCACTCGCGCAGGTGTTCCGCGCCGGCTACGTCGAGCTCACGAAGATCAAGGGCACGACCCGCGGCTCGCAGTCGCCCGATCAGCGCGCCGAGACCGACATGGGCGACGTCGAAAACATCGAGCGTGCGCTGCGCCGCGCCATGACGACCGAGATCACGCACCTCGAGAGCATGGTCACGTTCCTCGCCACGACCGGCTCGTCGGCGCCGTTCATTGGCCTGTTCGGCACGGTGTGGGGCATCATGAACTCGTTCCGTAACATCGGCCTCAAGGGCTCGGCGAGCCTGTCGACCGTGGCGCCCGGTATCGCCGAGGCGCTCATCGCGACGGCGATTGGCCTCGTGGCCGCCATCCCCGCGGTCATGGCCTACAATTACTTCGTGCGCCGCATCCGCGTGCTTTCGGCGGAGATGGATTCATTTTCGAACGACTTTCTCAACATCGTCAAGCGGCACTTCTTCAAGTGACCCCGGGATCGGCGGAGCAGTCCGTGCGTCCAATGGATGGTGGTTGAGTGGCTGGCGCGGGACCTCGCGAGCCGGGGGCGATGCTCTCCGAGATCAACGTCACACCGATGGTGGACGTGATGCTCGTGTTGCTGGTGATCTTCATGGTGACCGCGCCGCTCGTGCAGCAGGGGGTGGACGTGGACCTGCCCGAGGCGCGCGCACAGGAGCTCGCGCCCGACGAGGGCAAGCTCATCCTGACCATCACCAAGGAACGCCGGGTGTACCTCGGCAAGCTGGAGATCCCGCTCGATCGGGTCGCCGAGACGCTCAAGTCGAACGCCAAGCTGCAGGCCGACAAGGAGCTGTTCCTGCACGCTGACAAGGACCTTCCGTACGGCGTGGTCGTGCAGGTCATGGCAGCGGCGCGCGGTGCGGGCGTGGACAAGCTGGGCATGGTCACCGATCCCCTGGAGACCCAGCCGGGGGCGAAGTGAGCCGCGCGGTCGCCCAGACGACCCTGCCGAGCGGCGCTGTCGCCGGCGTCCTCGTAACTCTCGGCCTGCACGCCGCGCTGGTGGCGGGCGCGCTCTTTGCCAAGCACCAGGAGCCGCCGGTGCACGCTCCGCGCGAGTTCGTGGTCGCCAGGCTGGTGCGCCTCGGCAAGCCGCGCCCCAAGGAGCTGTTGCCGCGGCTCGAGGAAGCGCCCGCGCCCGCGCCAGTGCCGGCTCCGGCGCCGGCGCCGGTGGTGGCGCCTGCGCCGACCACCAAGGTGTCCGACGATGCGCACGCGGCGCCCGCGCCCAAGAAGACCGACAAGCCCATCAAGGGCAAGCCGGAGTCGCCCGCCGACGCGCTCAAGCGCGCCACCGAGCGAGCGCGCCAGCTCGGCAAGCAGACCGAGGAGCGCGAGGGTGATCCGTCGGGCTCTCGCGCCGGCGACGCCGAGCGCGCCGCCGAGGGCGATCGCTACGCGACCCAGGTCAGCGACGTGCTCAAGCGTGGCTGGGACATCCCGAAGGGGCTCGTCAGCGAGGCCGAGCTGCGCAAGCTGGTGGCGGTCGTGCGCATCCGCGTCGACCGCGGCGGCCGCGTGCAGTCGGCAAAGATCTCGCAGCGCTCGGGCAACCGCTACTTCGACTCGTCGATCGAGGAGATGCTGGCGAACACGCGACGGCTGCCTCCGCCCCCGCCCGCGATCGCCGATTCCCTGGTCCGCTCGGGCTTCGAGATCGAGTTCGCGGGCAAGGACCAGTGAGCGGGTCGAACTTTCGACCTTCGGCCGTTGACTCTCGACTCCATGTTGTAATGTTCGCGCCATGATCCGAAGGGTCCTCGGCGTCCTGCTCCTCCTCGGCGTGGTCGGAGGAAGCGGCCACGCCCAGCAGCGCGACGAGCCGCTCCGCTTCCGCGTGAGCGATCCCAACCAGGTGCTCTACCGGCTCGCGGTCGGCGGCGTGATCGGCTTCGGCGATCTGCGGCAGGTGGCCGACACGCTCGCCAACGACCTCGCGATGGCGGGGCTCTTCAAGCTGCTCGATCCCTCGTCGTATCCGCCGGGTCTGGCGTCCGAGCTGCCGCAGAGCACCAACGTCGCCGACTGGTCGCAGGTGGGCGCGCAGGGCGTGATCAAGGCCAAGGTCTCGGGCAAGCAGGTCGAGTTCTGGTTGTGGGAGGTGTCCAAGGGCAACTTTCCGGCGTTGCAGAAGGTGTACGCCGACGAGGATCTGCGGCACGCGACGCACCGCTTCGCCAACGAGGTCGTTCGCTACTTCACGGGCGAGGACGGCATCTTCGACTCGCGCATCGCCTTTGCGGCCGGCCGCGGCTCCGACCTCGAGATCTACTCGGTCGACTTCGACGGCTCGAACCAGCGCCGCGTGTCGAACATGGGTGCGACGAGCATCCTGCCGAGGTGGTCGCCCGGCGGCCGGGAGCTGGCCTTCACGTCGTTTCTGCGCGGCAACCCCGATCTCTGGATCGTCTCCGCGGGCGGCGGGCGCGCGCGCCGCGTGTCGAAGTGGCCCGGGCTCAACTCCGGCGCATCGTTCTCGCCCGACGGTGGGAAGATCGCGCTCACCCTGTCCAAGGACGGCAACGCCGAGATCTACGTCCTTCGCAACGACGGCTCGATCCTCTCGCGGCTGACCAGCGACCCGGGCATCGACACCTCGCCTACCTGGTCGCCCGACGGCTCCCAGATCGCCTTCGTGTCCAACCGGCGCGGCAACCCGCAGGTCTGGGTGATGAGCGCCTCCGGCGGCGGCCAGACGCGCCTGACCTACCAGGGCAGCTACAACACCACGCCCGCGTGGTCGCCCAGGGCCGATCGACCCCTCGTGGCCTTCACCGGGCGCGACGAGAAGAACCGCTTCGACATCTTCGTGATCGACCCGCGCAGCAAGGAGGTCGGCCGCGTGACGCAGGGGTCCGGGTCGAACGAGAGCCCGACGTGGTCGCCCGACGGTCGCCTGCTCGCGTACACGTCGAGCCGCGGGGGCCTGTGGGTGATGAACCTGCAGACGCACTTCGAGCGGCAGATCTACTCGCGAATGGCGCGCGATCCGTCGTGGGGTCCGCGCGGCTCGAGGTGATTACCGCGGCGCGCTTGTCCTGTCCCACGGACCTCATGGTAGATCCCGCGCATGGCTGACGAGATTCGACTCTCCGGGTGGGCGCTGATCCTCGGCGCCTCGAGCGGGTTCGGCGAGGCTTGCGCGCTCGAGCTGGCGCGCGCGGGCATGGACATCGCGGGCGTGCACCTCGATCGGCGCGCCACGCTGCCGAACGTCGAGCGCATCACGGGCGAGATCCAGGCGCTCGGACAGCAAGCGGCGTTCTTCAACATCAACGCGGCCGACGATGGAAAGCGCGGCGAGGTCGTGGCCCAGCTGGCGGAGCGCGGCGTCAAGGTGCGCGTGCTCCTGCACTCGCTGGCGTTCGGCACGCTGCGGACCTTCTTCCACGACGAGCCGAAGGAGGCGCTGTCCCGTGTGCAGCTCGAGATGACGCTCGACGTGATGGCGAACAGCCTCGTCTACTGGACGCAGGACCTGGTCGCGCGAGGGCTGCTCGTGGCGCCCGGCGGCCGCATCTTCGCGATGACGTCGGCCGGCTCGCTCCACCACTGGCCGAGCTACGGCGCCGTGTCGGCCGCCAAGAGCGCCCTCGAGTCGCACTGCCGGCAGCTCGCGCTCGAGCTCGCGCCGCGCGGCATCACCGCCAACGCGATCATGGCGGGCGTGACCGACACCCCGGCGCTGCGCAAGATCCCTGGCAACGAGCAGATGATGGCCCGCGTGCTCGACAAGCACCCCGCCAGGCGTCTGACCACGCCGGCTGACGTCGCCCGCGTCCTCAAGGCGCTGTCGACCGAGGCCACGGGGTGGCTCACGGGCAACGTGATCCAGGTGGACGGCGGCGAGGAGATCTCGGGCTGACGGCTGTGCCCGCAGGAGACCGACCATGATGCAGATGGACAAGATGGTGGAGAAGACGCTGGCCGACGGCGCCAAGGTGACCGTCTGGCGCGACAAGGGGCACCACGGGTTCTACGTGGGCAAGGTCCCGGACGACAAGCTGGCGAAGAACCCGATGGGCGCGTTCATGTCGCTCGCGGCCGCGCGCGCCTGGGCTGATCACGAGTTCGAGGGCGGCGACTGGCAGTAGGTGTCCGGCGCGTTTCGTCGCGTGATCGCCCTCCCAGATGTGATCCACGCATTCGCACAGGCGCATTCCTCGGGCTAGTCTCCGAGGCCGAGGAGGAAACCATGAAGCGTGCTCTGATCTGTGGTGCGGTGCTCGGTGCGGCGCTGCTGTTCGGTTGTGGTGACGACAGTCCCGCTGGGCGTGCCGGATCTGGCGGCGCCGGCAGCGGCGGCGCGGGCTCCGGTGGCGCCGGTCGCGGCGGTGCGGGC
>JAHFDS010000025.1 GCA_023248855.1 Myxococcales bacterium | reverse complement strand
CGCGCGCGAGCGCGACTGGATGCTCCTGCGCCTGCCCGGCGTGTCCGCGGCGGAGGCGCCGCGCGAGGTGTTCGGGGTCTACCCCGAGCCACGCACCGCGCCGGGCGTCCCGGTGGACGTCGGTCCCGACGAGCCCCCGCCGGCGCCCGTCGCTTCGGAGGAACCCAGCGGCGCTGCGCTCGAGACCGCGGACACGCCCATCGATCCGGGCGAGTCGCGGCGGGCACGCGGGAGGAGGTCGCGATGAGGCTCACCGGCAGGATGCGTTCGATCTGGCAGAGCGTGACCGACGCGGTTGGCCTGGCTGGCAGCCTGGCCTGGCTCCTCGGTGATCACGTGCGGCGCCGGCTCACCGGCCGGCCGTCGTGGACCGAGGAGCTGTTTTCCGATCTGCACTTCGAGATCGACGAGCGCGACGTCGCCAAGCCCTACGACAGCCCGGGCGATCTCCCGGTCGAAGAGGCCAGAACCAAGCAGACCGCCCGGGTCGGCGAGGTCAACGGCAGCAAGAAGAGCGGGGGCAAGCGGTGAACCTCGCCGGCCGTCCCATCCAGCGCTCGGGCACTGCACCTGCGGCGCCGAGCCCGCCCGCGCGCGTCGAGCTCGGGCGGCCGCTGCGAGGCCTCTACGTCCAGGCCCAGGGTGGCTCGATCGACGTGTCCTGGAACGGGACCGACTGGATCACCATCGCCGCCGGCGCCCCCCAGCACTTCCACGTGATCGAGCCGTGTGTCTTCGTGCGTGCGACGAGCGGCGCGGGCCTGGTGCGCTATTCCCTGCTCGGCGTGCTGGTCTGACCATGCTGCAGCTCCTCCAGAGCCAGCCCGCCGTGCTCGACCTGGTGCTCCGCACCGACGCTCCTGCCGGGCTGCACGGTCTTGCGACCGAGCTCGGCGCCGGCGACGTCCTCTGCCAGCTCAAGCGCGCGGGCGCCGATACCTGGAACGGCAAGGCGCTCTCGGCGGGCAACTTTCGCGACGCGCAGAACGGCGCGTACCTGCTCTCGCTCGACGCCGCCGACACGGACACCCTCGGCACGCTGCTCGTGCTGGCGACCGGTCGGCCGGGGCTCGCCCAGCCGATCCTGCCCTCGCTCCTCCAGCTCGAGGTCGTGGTCGCCAGGAGCTTCCGGGCCGCCCGTCCGGACCTCGACAAGACGATCGTGATCGGCCAGCTCGTGGGTCTCGATGGCCTGCCCCTTGCGCGCGCGACCGTCACGGCGACGCTGCTCCAGGTGCCGCTGCTCCTGCAGGGCGTGGCGGTCGCCGGGGACGCGGTGATCGCGAGCTCCGATGACGATGGCTTCTTCGAGCTGCCCCTCATCACCGGCGCGACGGTGGACGTCGTGATCGCCGCCGCGCGCTACCGCAGAACTCTCGTCGTGCCCCGCTCCCCCGCGGTGGGGACGCCGGTGCGTCTCTTCTCCATTCCGTAGAAGGAGGACCGTCATGAAACGCTTCGCACGCCTCGCTCTCGGTTTCGCGCTCCTGTTCGTGCCGGCGCTCGCGCTCGCCGACCCCACGCCCGCGCCCGAAGATCCGCTCGGCAGCATGCCGGTGGTCGCCAAGCACGCCCGCCGCACTGCTCGCGCCGCCAAGCCAGCGGAGACGACCACCGATTCCGGCCTCGCGCCGGACTTCACGTGGGGCCTCTCCCTGCCCGTGTCCAGGTTCGGGTTCTCGCGCAATGGGGACGGCAGCTACGGCGGCAACGTGGTCCCGGTTCAGCCCGGCGTGGGCGCCTCGCTTTACTGGAACCTCGTGCGCAGCGCCAACGGCAGTGTCCCCGTGGCGCTCGGCACCACGCTCTTCGGAGCCACCGACCTCTCGAGCAAGGTGTCTGACTCGGGCCTGGGCCTCGCGATCGGCCCCTCGTTCTTCAACAACACGTTCGGCATCCAGGTCGGCGTGGATCTCTACCGCCGCATCGGGGACCACGACACGGGCGCCCTCATGGCGAACGCCGGCGGCACGAGCGGCTTCTCGCGGGAGAACGTCTACATCCTTTTCAACTTCGGCATCGGCCTCGGCAAGAGCGCGCCCGGCTCGCTCAAGATCGCCCCATAGCCTGGCAGCGAGGCGACTTGCCGGTCACGCTCAACCTCGACGAGCTCAGTCGGCTCGAGCCCGACCGTTCCGTCCTCGCGGCGACGGTCCTCCCCGAGCCGGCGCAGCTCTCTGCACCGCAGGTGTTCCGGGTCGAGCTCGTCAAGGCGCGCCGCGCCCGCGATGCCGTCGTGGCCACCACGCGCCTCGAGCTACAGCCGGCTGATGCCGCCCGGGGTGTGGTGGCCCGCTTCGACCTCGCCCGCATCGTGGACGCGGATGGCCTTTCCGCCATCCGGCACGGCCGCTACTTCGTCCGCGCGACCGCGGTCGGCTCCCCGGCTCCGCCGCTCGAGAGCGCCGACCTCAGCGTTCGCCTGCTGACCGCGCACCGCCTGGCTGCCGACTACCTCCACGGTCTGACCCAGCTCGGCGCAGACGTCCTCGGGCCCAAGTACCAGCCCCGCGCGATCTCGGGCGTCGAGATCATCGAGGTGGAGCCGAACACGCAGCCCGGCTTCTACCCGCTGTCGTGCAACGTGGACGCCTCCGGCCAGCGCAGCCTCAAGTGGGCAGGCGGCCCGACGGTCGCGCTCGACCCGCGCTTCCAGCGCTTCGTGTTGCCCGACAACCGCGATGGCTACGTCGAGGTCGAGCTGGTCGACCCATCGGCCTTGCCCGCCGCGTCGATCGAGGAGTCGATCCTGATCGCGCGCGCGAAGGTCGACGACCTGGTGCTGGGGCGCTTCGTCGACCGCGCGACCGACTGGCTCGAGCACACGGCGCTGCAGCTGTTCCTCGAGCCGACCGTTCTCTCCACCGATGGTGAGGTCCTGCCCAGACTGGAGACCGGCTTCGAGCGGCTCGCGCCGCCCCAGCGTCTCGACCACGACTTCATTGCGCCGCCCCTGACGTTCTACGTGCAGCCCGCGGGCAAGTGGACGGGGATCCGGTTCCCGTACGCCCACGTCACCAAGGTGTTCGGCCTGGTCGGGCAGATCGCCGGTGCGCCCGTGCTCGGGCTGCCGATCTCCTGGATCCAGCTGCAGGAGAAGATCGGCTTCGCCCAGATCGTGCCCTTCCATCAGCAGGCGGCGCGGAGCCTCTTCAACCTGCTGGCCGGCGACATCTTTCACGGCGTGATGGAGATCCCGAGCTTCTGGCGCTTCGCGATCCGCGTGGGCCTGCGAGAGGTTCCTGGCGACGTCGTCGAGGCGATCGCCAAGAAGGCCGCGCTCGACGCGCTGACCGTGATCGGCCAGGCCTTCAAGCCCGGCGTCTCGTCCGAGAGCTTCTCCAAGGAGATGTCGGTCGCGACCTCCTACGTGCGCAATGCCCAGGCCAACCTGCTGTCGGCCTCCCGCGCGGAGTACAAGGCCGACCTCGACGCCCTCATCCCGCGCCTCAAGAACCGGTACCTGGGCCTTTCGAACGTGGCGATCGTCTGATGACCCTGTCGAGCGGTGCGATCCGCCGGCGCATCAACGAGATCAACCGCACCTATGGCGACTGGGTGATCTGGGAACAAGGCCTGCCTTGTGCGTGCCGCGCGGCGACTGCGCTGCGCATGTCCGCCGGTTGCCCCCGCTGCTCCGGCGAAGGCTTCGTGTGGGTGCAGCCGGAGAAGCTCAAGGGCATCCTCATGCCTACCCACAGCGATCGGCGCCTCGCCACCATGGGCTGGCTCACTCCGAGCGACCTCACCTTCTCGACCGACGTCCACCACCGCATCGGCGACTTCGATCGCGTCACCCTCACGGTACCTCTACCGGCCGAGCCCGAGGTCATCACCCGCGGCCAGGCGTTCTGCGAGGGCGTGCCGGGGCTCGCCCCCGAGGAAGATCGCCTCTCGTACCAGGCCGTGACGCCCATCTACTGCGCGACCCACGACAGGCCGAGCGAGCCATTCGTGCACGGCGATGCCTTCGTGTTCGCCGGCAAGGCCATCCGCTGGCTCAAGCCGCCACCCCAGGGCACGGTGTACGTGATCAGGTACGAGGCGCTGACCGAGTGGCTCGCGTTCTCGAGCCCCCTCGAGACCATCGACCGCGGCAAGCACCTCGGCCAGCGCGTGCTTCTGCGCAAGCGCCACCTCGTGAACCTCGCAGAGCCCACGCACCACGACGTGCGCGCGCTGCTCGGCGCCTGACAAACATTCGCCGACCTGCTCGCTCCGCAACAGATGGCGGAGAGGGCGATGAACCTGCGGCGCGTGTTCCTGCACATCGAGACCACATTTTACGAGCACCGGCTCAAGGACTGGGAGCCCCGGAATTGCATCGACTGCCCCCGCAAGGGGCAGATCGCGAATGATCGCTGCCTCGAGCTCCAGGCCGATGACCACTGCCTGTGTCCGAATGCCGCGACGCGGAGCATCCGCGCCGAGCTCGCTGCCGACGAGGAGCAGGAGCACGGACGGCGCCGCCGCTCGAGGAGGGCCGCCGCGTGCTGATCGGGCTCCACGGCAAGAAGGGCCACGGCAAGAGCACGATCGCCGCGCACCTGGTGGCGCAGCACGGCTTCTTGCGGCTGCGCTTCGCTGGTCCCCTGAAGGAGTGTCTCTGCGCGCAGCTTTTCGGCATGACCGAGGCGCAGACCGACGGCTTCCTCAAGGAGGCCCCCTGCGTAGACGTGACCGGGCTCGACCCGTGCGAGCTCGCCGAGAGCACCGTCGAGCTCCTGTGGCCCGATGCGAGCGACGCGGTCGCGCTCACCGAGCGCTGGCAGGCGGTGTACACGCCAATCTTCGCCGGCGCAACGCGCCTCTACAGCCCGCGCGAGATCATGCGCGTCATCGGAGGCGGCGCGCGCGAGCACCTCGCCGCGTCCACCTGGCTCGACCTGTGGCGTGACGCCTACCGAGCCTGCGCCGCGGCGCGCGTCGTCGTCGATGACGTGCGCTACCCCAACGAGAAGGCGGCGCTCGAGGCCGAGGGCGGCGAAGTCTGGCGTGTCGTCCGCACCGATCTCGCGCCGACCGATGACCACCCCAGTGAGACCGCCTGTGATCGCCTCCCGGATCAATCGTTCGGCGCGGCGATCCGGAGGCCGGCCGGCGTGCCGGCCCTCGGCGTCGAGGTGGATCGCCTGATCGCGGCGCGGGCCGCGCGCGTGCTCGAGGAGGTCGGCTGATGTCCTGGTACCTGCACGTCTTCTGGGGCCTCGTGGTGTTCCTGTCGGTGACCCAGCTCGGCCGCGCGATCGCCGCCGCGGGTGAATGGGTGGCCAAGAGCTCGATGAAGAACACCGAGGCGATGATCGCGTTCCAGCGCGAGGAGCAGCTGATGCGCGGCCGGCGAGGAGGCCCGTGATCGCGGTTCAAGAGTGGCACCTGCCGCCGTGCAGATCGGACTGGGACCTGTTCCTTGGGTGTCCCGAGATCGACATCTACGTGCGCCCCGCGTTCGACGACGAGGCCAAGCTCCTGACGCCGGGTTCCGAGGGCATGGTGCCGACGCGCGTCGTGGTCGTCGTGCGCCTGCCGGAGAAGCGCCTCGCCCGCGTGTGCTTTGCCTCGCTCCCCTCCTTCGACGAGGTCCTCAAGCTGGCCGAGGATCTGCAGCGCCGGTGCGAGCGGGCCAACTGATGCGCGGGCGCGCGCCACGGCGGCTCAGCGCCGAGCAGATCGAAGGCATCGTGGCGATGTTCCATGCCCGCCTCGGCGCAGCCGAGATCGGCAAGGCGTACCGTGTCAGCGCCCAGACGATTCAATACCAGCTCGCGAAGCGAGGTCTGCGGTACCGGCGCAGAGGGTCGAGGAAGGCCCGCCTGGCCGGCGAGATGCGGCGCGGTCGGATCCATCTCCTGCGGGGGCAGGGGTTCACGCTCGCGCGCATGGCGGCGGATCTCGGGATGACGCTCCGGGCGCTCCGGAAGTGGATGCACGCCCGGATGCCAGACCTCTACGCGCAGATGAAGGTCGAGGAGAAGCGGCCAGGCCGCCGGATGCCGCGCGCGCCGAAGCTCGTCCCACGGACCACGGATCAACCGGCCCCGTTCCGGCCGCGCCTGGTCGTCAGGCACTACCAGCAGGGCTTCTCGATCACCGCGATCGCGCGCCACTACAACTGGCACCCGCAGCGGGTCCTGCGCGTCCTCCGTGCCCACGGCGTCGGCCGGCGGCCTCGGCTGGGGCACTCGCCGATGTGGCTGCGGGCCCACCGGAAGGGAAGGCCATGACCTCACGTTCCGAGATCAAGAGGCGCCGGCGTCGCGTCGCGTTCCTGCTGACCGAGGGCATGAGCGTCCTCGAGATCGCGCGTACGCTCAAGCAGCACCGCGACATCATCACGACCGACATCAAGACCATCGAGGACGATCCGAACAACCTCGACTACATCTCGCCGAAGCGCGCGCTCGGGCGCCTGCTCGATCGCTATGACGGGCTCGAGCGCGAGGCCCGCGAGCACCTCCGGCGGGCGGTCGACGAGGGCAAGCTCGACGCCGCCAACCGCTGGTTCGAGTCGGTCCGCCGCCTCGCCGAGGACCACGGCCGCGTGCTGCAGCAGCTCGGCGTGCTCAACCGCGCCATCGACGAGGTGCAGAGGGACAGCGAGGAGCAGCCCACCGAGCCCACGCTCTCGCCCAAGGCACAGCGCCTGCTCACCCGCATCCGGCTCGCGGAGAAGCTCGGCCGATCCTGGAGCGGCGAGGTCACCGTGGAGGACAACGCCGAGGCGCCCACCCCCGAGCCGGGCCACAGGCCCCCGAAGCCGGAGGGCACGGCCCGATGAGCGAGCTGCTCGACGCGATCCTGGTCTCGTTGCCGGCCATCTTCCTAGTCGTCGATCCCCTGGCGACGGTGCCCATCTTCGCAGCGGTCACCGCGTCGGCCACGCTGACCGAGAAGCAAGCCGCCGCGCGCCGCGCCGCCATCGCGAGCGGCGTCGTCCTGGCGGTCTTCGCCGTGATCGGCGCGCCATTGCTGCGAGCCCTCGGCATCACGCTGAGCTCCCTGCGTGCGGCCGGCGGTGTCCTGCTCTTCCTGGCCGCCCTCGACATGATGCGCGGCGGACAGACCGGGGCCGCCTTCCAGGCCGAAGCAGACGGGAGCAGCGCGTCCGAGCTGGCGATCTCGCCGATCGCCATCCCGCTCCTGGCCGGCTCCGGGGCCATCGGCACAGTGGTGGTCCTCATGGCAGGCCGGCACGACCTCGTCCACGCGATCCCGCTCCTCGTCTCCATCGCGCTGACATCCCTCGCGACCTGGCTCCTGCTGCGCGGCGCCGACTGGATCCTCGACCGGCTGCCTCGGACCTTCCTGCGCGTCCTCTCCCGTCTGACCGGGCTCGCCCTGGCCGCGATCGGGATCGAGTTCGTGATGGCCGGCATCCGAGAGCTGCGCTGACGGAGCTGGGCAGCGCGTGAGGTGACTGGGGCAGCCGCCGGCGCGGCGGCGCCTTGCCCAGCCGCCTTGCAGGCGCGGGCGTGTCACCCGGCGCGATCCGCTTCGAGGTCGAGCGGCGCGCCCGGCCACGAGATTCGCCGACCAGGTCGCTCGACAATTGCGCACTGACGCGATCCCAGCTCCACCTGCGATCGGGCGCACACACGCGCTCGCCTTCGCGCGTCCCGTCACGCGGTACGTTTTCAGTACGAACCGATATCCGGTACGCAGTGAAATCCAGGCTGACGACCGCCTACCGGCGCCTCGGCACCTGTCCGGCGAGCGGCAGCGCGATCGCCCAGGTCGCCTCGAGCACCGCCGCCAGCGCCACCTCGGCGGGCACGGCGCCGTCCAGAAGGAGCTGCCGGATCTTGGCCGCCAGCGCACGCGCCGCAGCCTTCCGGATCGGCGCGCAGTCAGCGCGTCCTGCGGCACGTCCGTGGGCGAAACCCTGGTCGAAGAAGCACAGCGCCACCTCCCGTCCCGCCAGAAAGCCGCGAAGGACTCGAGCAGTGACGCATTGCTGGACGCTCGCGTCATCGCCGCCGCTTCCCGTCACATCATTGGGCTGCACTGCGCCCAGGTTCAGGGCTGGATTCCTGGTGGGCCCCTGAACGTGCCAGCCGACCGGGGGCGTCGGACGAGCGCGTGGACCGCGCGCAGGCTGGGACGGCGGGCTCCGGATCGAGCACCATCCCCCTGCCCGGCCTCAGGCCCAGGGTTCGCGTTATCGACGCAGGTGCTCCAGCCTGCCGGAGCGCTTCCTCGTAGCTCCCGAAGAAGCGGCGGGCCATGAGGTAGAGACTTCCCTCGGTCCTCAGCGCCTTCGCGGAGACGGGTTGGTTCGCGTTCAGCCGCTCCTGCAACAGCATCACGACTCGCGCCGCCGTCCAGTAGCCCCTAGGCAGCTGCTGGCGCACCTGGTCAGGATCGATCCCAGCAGCGGCGAGCGCAGCCTTCCAGGTCGGGAAGAAGTCGGTCCCGGCCGCGTACAGGCTCGGCTCGTGTCCCCGCTCGAAGAACGACTGCACGTTGAGCGCGACGCCGCGACGGTGGAGCTCGGCAATGCGATCGAGGACGTATTCCTTCGACCAGAGGCGCTCCCAATGGGGCATGATGAGGTGCGACTTGGCGGTTCGAACGAAGAAGCGAGCACGCAGCCGCTCGCCCGAGATTTCCGAGCCGGGGAACTCGGCCAGGTAGGTCTTGGCGCTCACGCCGTGGATGCGGTGGAGGTGGACCTGCAGTCCTAGATATCTCGTCCCGCAAATCGCGCACGGCACGGTGTCCTGAAGCTCGACGCGGATCTTCCCGTAGGGGATCCCGGCGATGTCGAGAAGTCGTTTCCAGCCGACGAAGGGCGAGAGCGCGAACGCCGCGGCGAGCAAGTCGGGGTGCCGCCGCTTCACGGCGGTGATGTTCAGCGGCTCGCGTCGCCAGTAGAGCACTCCGACCTGTCGGGCCAGCTCGAAGAGGTTACCATCGGCGACCGGGACGGCGAGCGCTTCCCTGCGTGGTGCGCCCCAGTCCTCGTCCTGGCTGCTGAATTCATCCACGTCGCCATCTCCGTTCATGTGGGCGGTACGGGCAGGCTCGCGTCGTCATACACCTAGCAGCCCGGCTCGCCC
Organism: Myxococcales bacterium; assembly: GCA_023248855.1. Classification (GTDB taxonomy): domain Bacteria; phylum Myxococcota_A; class Polyangia; order JAHFDS01; family JAHFDS01; genus JAHFDS01. The sequence goes on along the minus strand of JAHFDS010000025.1, from coordinate 26,412 downwards.
AGCCACTGCGATCCTCACGCCGCTCGGCGAGGGGCCGAAGTTCCTGCTGCGGGACCACGACGCGAAGTTCGCGGCTGTGTTCGACGCCGTCGCGTGCGGCGCGGAAGGGGTGCGGCTCCCGTGCGACGACGCGCATCACGACACCAGGCGCAGCGCGGGGCGAGAGGGGCGCCCTGCTGGCATGACGAGCGCTGGCACCTTGCGGGCCGCGCATAGGTTGGCGTGATTGCCCTGGTACTCGGCTCGCTCGTGAAACTTCCAGCACTCGTCGATGTCGCCGCAGGCGATGATTGCGCGGAGGCGAAGGACGGCTTCGGCGCTGGCCAGGCCCCACACGGCGCCGGTGATGCCCATCCGATCCTCGACGAGATAGCGGCAGGCGCCCTCGATGACGCTGGTCGAGATCGGGTAGCCGGCCGCGAGGTACTGGTCGTAGCGGAGGTACGGGGTGTGGTTGAGCAGGTAGTCGGCACACTCGTCGATCGGCTTGCGCTGCTGATCATCGAGGCCGTGGTTGGTCGCGCTGCTCCACAGGCGGCGCCGAGTCTGATCGGCGGACTGTGCGCTACGAGCTCCAGTCTCTCGACCGGGGCTCACGTGGTCAGCCAGCGGGCGGCCAGAACAAGCCCACCCACGAAGAGGACGATGAGCCCGATGATCACGGCGACGATCGCGACCCACCGACTGACCCCAGCCTCGGTGGGGCGCAAGGACTTGCCGTCCCGCCACCGGCGCACCGCCAGGATGGCCATCACTAGCCCGAACAAGGCCAAAGGGCGCAACGTGTCCATCGCCATTGCCGTTAGGTCCGCTCGTCACTCGCCCGATTGATCGCCACACCCCTGGCAGGGACTTCCGGATCAGCGCCGCCGCATGCCGTGTCCATGCTCAGTTTCGATCGCCAGCGGCCTGGATCCGCTTGCGAATGAACTCCTCGAAGGCACGCTCGGAGAAGACCTGCCGGAAGGGCTTCGGCTCACTGCCGAAGACACTTTCCGCCTCGCGCTCGGTTAGGTCGCGCACTTCATGAGTCATCGACTCAGCCTTTCCGTACTTTCCGTAGCCGTCCTCCGCGCTGTAGTAGAGCGTCGGCTCCGGAAACTTGGCGATCGGGTCCGGGCAGTGAGAGACAACGGGCCAACGACCCTCATCGATTGGCTCGTTATCCAAGAACACCGCGTATGGAAGGTTGTCTTGCGGCTGCCAATCCTGGTTATCGGCAATCGTCGACAGGACCTCAGCTCGAGCGCTGACGCCGAAGCCGAGCCCGAACTTGCTGAACTTGCCGAGGAACACGACTCCGACCCAACGGCCCAGAGCATGGGGAACGCCAACGACATCGCCCGCCTTTAGCTTCACCCGCTTGTGCGATGCACAGGAGCCCTTGAACGACACGCCCCGATTCGGTCCGTCAGAGATGAGGTCGTTGCTATTTCCGCGAGCACCCCAAGTGAGGATCTCGGCCAGCTCTGCGACCGTTGGCTTTCGCGAAGTCTCCTCTTCGAATGCATCAACGATCTCTTGGATGGACTGAACCGCGAGGACGACACATCGGTCCCCAATCCTGCTCATCACTGACATGGTTTGTACCCACCGTTTGGATAGTACCTTGGCGCATTTCTGGGTCCGATCGGGTTCTGTCGGTTCCCACGGTACTCGGGCGTACGCGACACTAGGAACTGAACTGGCTGGCCCAAACGAGCAGGCCCACCGTGAACAACAAGGCGATCCCCAGGGCCACCAGGACGAGGACCACCCATCGGTCGACCCCCGCCTTCGTCGGGCGCATCGGCTTGCCGTCTCGCCACCGACGCACGGCGAGCATGGCGAGCATGAGTCCGAAGAGAGCCAGCGAATACCACTGTCGTTCGTTCATGCGGTGTCGCACCACGTGTTCTTGAGGAGGTAGCGGTCGCAGTTCTCGACCGGCTTGCGGTCTCCTTCCGCGACCCCGCTTTTGGTCGCACTGCGCCTGATGCCGCCGGCCACCTGCCCGGCGTTTCCCAGCAGGACTCCAGCATGCGCTTGTTGACCCATACCTCGGCCTCGCGGCTGCCCTCGGTGTGGAAACCTACCGAACGAGATCTGGCTTCGGGCCGAGCAACGGCTGCACTCGCTTCATCTCGTCGCTCCCCGTCGCCTCCCATGGGAACTTGTCGGCGTTATCGGGCCACACGACCTGGAGGAAATCGGGCGTATTGCCATAGAACGCTCGTGCCGAAGGGAAGAACGACTGCGCGTTGGAGGCGGACACCTCCACGTAGTAGCAGTTCGCGTCATCGAATACATCACGGGAAGGATTGCCCGGCTCAAGCCGCTTTCCCGAGAGCACGAGGCCAGCCAAGTGTCGCAGCATGCCCTGCATCCGCTCGGTGCCGAGACCGAAGACGGCGAGTTCGGGATGCCCGTGGCCGCCGCTCAGACCGATGGTGTAGGCATAGGAGAGATCCTCGCCGCTGATCACAGCGACGTGAAATCCGTCTCTCTCGATGCTGGCTGCGATCTCGGGCCGACTGAGGTCCAGCAGCGTCCAGGCACTGTGCGCAGTGGCGCGCTCGGCCTCCCATCCCTCTGGGAGGTCCGCGAGCTGCTCCACATCTGGGTGGCGCCGACTGAGCTCGTCGAAGCGCACGATGCCGAAGCTCTTGGCATCCGGGTGGTCGTCCTGTGCGCAGAGGAACTGCCAGTCCTCCACCTCGCGGGTGGCAAGAAGGATCGGTCTCTCGTCGCGGAGCACGTGGGTGCAGATGATGACCCCGCGGTCGTCGGCGATTCGGTTTGTACTCATGGTTGTACCTTGGGTCCCCAGGTCGGCTTCCACTCGTCGGGGTACGACTTGTCCTGCTTGCTTCGGCTGCAGGTCCGACAGGCACCGGTGAGGTTGTCCCTGTTGGTTTTCCCACCCTTGGCCCAGGAATCCTTGTGGTCGACCTCCATCGAGTTCGGGCTGCCCGAGTCCTTCTTCATCGCGCGTCCGCAGTACGTGCATCGAGCGCGTCCGCTCGGATCCTTAGACGCGTCCCATACTTCCTGCCGCAGTTCGGGATCCCTGGCTGTCCGACTGCCACGCCCTGCGGATCCGCCGCCTGCGCCTCCTGGGCCTCCGGCGTGTATCCCTGTCTTGACGCGCATGCCGGCAGTCTCTGCCGTGGCAGCACCCTCTGACTCGGCCAGGGCGGCGCGGGTCTCCGCGCCAGCGGCAGCTGCGCTACCCGCCAGGGTGGCTCTGCCACCTGCGACCGCGCCGCGTCCCAGCAGAACGAAGCCGGTGGTTGCCTCAAATTCTGCGATGGCTGCCAGCCCACCAAGGACGGTGAACGACACGCCCACCATGAGGTGACCGGTTGTCTCCTCGGCCTGCGCGATTTCCTCCATCGCCCTGTCCGCGTGAGCTCCACTGCCGAACACATGCCCCGCCGAGTACTGCCAGGGCACCTGCCCTGTGGCGGCATACTGACGGACCGCCTGGAAGAGCCCCATCGAGCGGTGCGAACGCCGTGCGTCCGCCGCGGCGGTGCCGTTCACGCGCGGGATGGAAGCGTGCTGAGGCGCGCCGTCCCTGACGAAGAGGGGTTTGAACACGGGGTCTGCGAAGACGCTCTGACTGGTCGGGGGTGTGAGCGGCTCGGTCACCGTCACCTCCTCCGTGCCTTCTGTGCTCGGCGGCGGCTCGGGATCTGGATCCTTCTTCTTCGGGGGCTCGGGTGACGAAGGCGGTTCTGGTGGTTCTTGGACGCCGTTAGGCGTGGCCACGGCCGTGGCCTCTACGCCGCCGTACCCCGAGGGGTCGGTCATGCGCAGGGGGTTGTTCCAGACGTAGGAGTAGCGGTTGAGGCTCTGCGTGTAATGCGGCGCCTGGACGATGGGATCGGGCTGGAGGAAGCGCCCGAGCTTGGGGTCGTAGACACGGCCACCCATGTTGACGAGGCCGAAGGGGTCCTCCTCGTGACCGGTGAAGCCGACAGGGACGGGCGAATACTGCCGGTCCGGGTCGGTGGCCGAGGACATCCAGCTCGTGGGCTCGCGGTGCTTGCCGAAGGCGTCGTAGCTGAGCGATTCGATGCGCGCGCCGTTGACGTCGGTGACCACGTGGGTCGAGCCGAGGTGGTCGTCGTGGTAGTAATGGACCTGGTCGATCGTGACGGCGCTCGTGCCAGGCCCACTGGTGTTGCCGCCTGGCGCATCGAGGTGGCGCAGGATCTCCGCGACGACGCGCCCTTCGGCGTAGACGAAGTAGCGATGCGTCTCCGCGGGCTCGCCGGTGTCGTGGGGGCCGGTGACCGTGGTGCGCTGATAAAGGCCACCCACGTAGGTGGTGCGGCGCTTGGCGGACGTGCGGATGAGGCGCTCGCCGTCGGCATTGTACTCGAAGAAGGTCTCCGGATCGGGGCCGGCCGCGGACATGCGCCGTGGCTTGCCGAAGGCGGTGTACTCGATGGTCTGATCGAAGCGCGCCGACGGCGGTGCGGGCGGCGGCGCCCGCGGAGCCACGACCACCTGGCGATGCGTCAGCAGGCCCGCGGTGTCGTAGCCGAGTGAGACCCCACCGGCCTGTGAGACCGCATGTGGCTTGAAGGCGCCCTCGCGCGAGGGTGCGCGATAGGTGTAGGCGCCCACGGCGGTCTTGGAGGTGATGTTGCCGAGCGCGTCGTAAGCCACGTCGAGGGTCGGCGTGCCATTCGTCGTGGCGGTCCTTATGCGGTCAAGCTCGTCGTAGGTGAAGAGCTCGGTCTCGGGGCCACCCTCCTCGGCGCGCGAGGTTCGCGTCTGGAGGTTGCCTCCCGGGTAGTAGGTGTACTCGAGGTGCTGGACGGCGCTCGAGCGCTTGCCGGAGTCGTCGCCGGTGATGATGGTGGATTGCCTGCCAGTATCGTGCTCGTAGGTGCGGGTCGTCGGCAGGCCGTTTCCGAACGTCTCCTTGGTGAGCTGGCCATCGGGATCGACCGTGTCCGCGTGCCAGAGACGCTGTCCCCGCCTGCCCGCCGGGAGCCCGCGGTAGACATCCGTGACAAGCCCGTGTAGCACCACCGCGTTCAACATCACTGGTGCTCTAGGCCAACCCAGCGATAGCCAGCTCCACCACCGCTTCGCTCTCCGAGAGGAAGCGCTCGAACTCACTCAGCCAGCCGCTGAAGGCTGACTCGATGCACAGATCCTCATCCGTCAACGAAATCGTTACGGATGGACCCGCGGCAAGCACCTTTCCGTTGTCAAGACAAGCGTCGGACTCAACGATCAGTGCCTGCCCGTCACTTCGTACATCGACGGTGATCGCCACCTCCTCGCCGGAGGCACTTCTCTTCACCGCCAAGTACGCTCTGAGGACGAACGTGTCATTCGCGCTACGGCCCAGATCACAGAGCAACTCCGGATGGGCCGCCGCGAGTCTTCGGGAAAACCCTCTGAGGATTGGGTGAAGGTTGAGCCACATGGTGTCACCTGGGGAGGCCATGGTTCTTCTTACTTCCTCACCGTGCCAATGACAGCGTTCATGAGCTCGATCGTCAGCGGATGTACTGCAGTGCCACCTCGGCTGTTGATCCAGCTCTGCATTTGGCTCATGTCCTTGGGCGTGATGGACACATGCCCCGTGGCCACATTGTCGCAGGTGGCGCACAGGTTCGTAAGCCTGGACGTGTCGATGATCTGATTCTTGCCGGGAATGGCATTCTCCAAGCTGTTCGCCGCCGACAGCCCCGTCGTGTCAACGGGTCTGGGCGTCATGCTCGACGGCGTACCGGAAGCCGATCGATAGATAATGTCTTGCCCCCCCGCAGCTCCGCGGCCACCCTGTGCCAGTGCTGATACCGCTCCTCCACCGCCAACCCCTCCGGCGCTACTGCCGGCCTTGAGGTTGGTTTGACAGCGGAACCCTGCGCACGCCGCAGCAGCTCCACCGGCAACCTCTCCAACGCCAACCACGCGCGACGCCGCGGCAAGCGACCTGGTGGCGAGCGCCATGTCGGCAAGCGCCACAGCGTCGGCTACGATTCCGTAGACCGAAACGAAAGAAATGAGCCCAACGATAATCACCTCACCCGTGCGCTCTGATACTTGGGCGAATCTTTCGATGCCATTGTTGGTCCAGCCCGTGAAATGACCCGCCGAGTACTGCCAGGGCACCTGCCCCGTGGCGGCATACTGACGGACCGCCTGCATGAGCCCCATCGAGCGGTGCGAACGCCGTGCGTCCGCAGCGGCGGTGCCGTTCACGCGCGGGATGGAAGCGTGCTGAGGCGCGCCGTCCCTGACGAAGAGGGGTTTGAACACGGGGTCTGCGGGGACGCTCTGACTGGTCGGGGGTGTGAGCGGCTCGGTCACCGTCACCTCCTCCGTGCCTTCTGTGCTCGGCGGCGGCTCGGGATCTGGATCCTTCTTCTTCGGGGGCTCGGGTGACGAAGGCGGTTCTGGTGGTTCTTGGACGCCGTTAGGCGTGGCCACGGCCGTGGCCTCTACGCCGCCGTACCCCGAGGGGTCGGTCATGCGCAGGGGGTTGTTCCAGACGTAGGAGTAGCGGTTGAGGCTCTGCGTGTAATGCGGCGCCTGGACGATGGGATCGGGCTGGAGGAAGCGCCCGAGCTTGGGGTCGTAGACACGGCCACCCATGTTGACGAGGCCGAAGGGGTCCTCCTCGTGACCGGTGAAGCCGACAGGGACGGGCGAATACTGCCGGTCCGGGTCGGTGGCCGAGGACATCCAGCTCGTGGGCTCGCGGTGCTTGCCGAAGGCGTCGTAGCTGAGCGATTCGATGCGCGCGCCGTTGACGTCGGTGACCACGTGGGTCGAGCCGAGGTGGTCGTCGTGGTAGTAATGGACCTGGTCGATCGTGACGGCGCTCGTGCCAGGCCCACTGGTGTTGCCGCCTGGCGCATCGAGGTGGCGCAGGATCTCCGCGACGACGCGCCCTTCGGCGTAGACGAAGTAGCGATGCGTCTCCGCGGGCTCGCCGGTGTCGTGGGGGCCGGTGACCGTGGTGCGCTGATAAAGGCCACCCACGTAGGTGGTGCGGCGCTTGGCGGACGTGCGGATGAGGCGCTCGCCGTCGGCATTGTACTCGAAGAAGGTCTCCGGATCGGGGCCGGCCGCGGACATGCGCCGTGGCTTGCCGAAGGCGGTGTACTCGATGGTCTGATCGAAGCGCGCCGACGGCGGTGCGGGCGGCGGCGCCCGCGGAGCCACGACCACCTGGCGATGCGTCAGCAGGCCCGCGGTGTCGTAGCCGAGTGAGACCCCACCGGCCTGTGAGACCGCATGTGGCTTGAAGGCGCCCTCGCGCGAGGGTGCGCGATAGGTGTAGGCGCCCACGGCGGTCTTGGAGGTGATGTTGCCGAGCGCGTCGTAAGCCACGTCGAGGGTCGGCGTGCCATTCGTCGTGGCGGTCCTTATGCGGTCAAGCTCGTCGTAGGTGAAGAGCTCGGTCTCGGGGCCACCCTCCTCGGCGCGCGAGGTTCGCGTCTGGAGGTTGCCTCCCGGGTAGTAGGTGTACTCGAGGTGCTGGACGGCGCTCGAGCGCTTGCCGGAGTCGTCGCCGGTGATGATGGTGGATTGCCTGCCAGTATCGTGCTCGTAGGTGCGGGTCGTCGGCAGGCCGTTTCCGAACGTCTCCTTGGTGAGCTGGCCATCGGGATCGACCGTGTCCGCGTGCCAGAGACGCTGTCCCCGCCTGCCCGCCGGGAGCCCGCGGTAGACATCCGTCATGCGGCCGCTGGCGTCGTCGTACCCGTGCTGGATGCGCAGGCCGCCCACGGCGGACGGATAGCCGATGGAGTCGACGCGGCCGAACACGTCATAGGTCCGGCTGGTGATGAAGATGCCCTGGTCTCGCCCGCCCCGAAGGTCGAGCTGCACGGTTTCCGCCTGTGGACGAGAGAGGGCATCGTACGTCATCGTCTCGAAGTGGACCGCGCCGCTCGGGGCATTGGGCGCGCTCTGCGTGGAGGCCAGCTTGCCAATGCCATTGCGGCTGGTGTCGAAGGTCCAGCGCGTCTCCCCGTCCGCATCGTTGCGGCGGGTGACTCGGCCGAGCAGATCGCGCTTGAAGTTGGCGGTCTGCCCGCCGCTCGTGTCCTTGCAGTCCTTCGAGTCGAAGTGGTCGGTGACCGCGCTCAGCTCGTCGAAGGCGGAGTACTCGCTCAGGGTACAGGCCGTGTCTGGATCGTCGAGCAACGTGCGCCGCCCATAGGCGTCGGTGGTGATGCGGGTTGAGACGGTGCCGGCGCTGCCCGCGCGGTCCACGCGCCGGAGCACACCAAAAGCGCCATAGGCGTAGCTGGCGGCCGACTGGGCGGGTGAGCCGACGCCCGAGGTCGAGCGCAGGATCTGCCAGCGCTCGCCGCGCTCGACGCGGGTCACCGACTGCTGCGGGTTGGCCTCGGTCGTGGTGGTGACTCGACCGGTGTACTGGGTCGAGACCACCTCGCCGTTCGGCCGATGGGCAGCGAGGATACGGCCGAGGTGGTCGTACTCGAAGCGCGAGAAGTACTCGGCGGAGCCGCCCTCGGTGTAGGGCCGGCTCTGCGAGTCGAGCAAGCCGAGGTCGTTGTAGGCGGTGTCGCTGCAGGAGCGACCGCCGAGGACCGCACCGCAGCGCTTGAATATGCGGCCGAGCGAGTCAAACGTGGCCGTGGTGTCCCCCCCGCCGGTCGTGACGGAATGGACGGTGAAGCCGGGACCCGGTTTGAGGGCCGCGAGCGTGTGCGTGGTGACGTTGGTCTCGGCCGTACCCGCGTCGCGGTAACCATGTTGCTCGATGCCGAGCCAGCCGAAGGCGTCATAGCCGAACAGGCTCGAGACGCCGTTTTCGTCCTGGCGAACCAGCAGTTGCCCCCACCAGGGCGCATGGCGCACCTGCACGATGTGTCCGAGAGCGTTCGTCATGCGCACCGGGAAGTAGCCCTCAGGATCGAAGGCCACGGTGGCGATGCGCTCCTCGGAGATGCTGCGGGCCTTGACGGTTGTGACGTTGCCGAAGGCGTCGCGGATGAGCTCGGTCTGCAGCCACAGCTTGGGGTCGCCTGAGATCGGCTCGCGCGTCACGGTGCGCGGCAGGTACGTGCGCTCGTAGTAGGTGGTATCGACGGTGCGTGTTTTTACGTCCGCGGCGCCGTCCACGCTGTTGTCGAGGGGCTGCAGGCTCCCGATCTGCTGGCGCTGCGGCAGGCAGAGGATCCAGTCGCGCTCAGGGTGCTGAGGGTCCGGGGCGGAGGGTTGCCGGCTCACAGGGGCCCAATCGAGGACACTGTGGGTCACCCCGTACCCATCACCGTACCGGACCGAGGACGTGGAGACGCAGCCGAGGCTGTCGACCACCTGGGAGGTGGTCACGGTCCGGATCGGAGTGCCTTCGGTCTCGATCGTCTGGGTGCTGTCGAGGACCGGGAAGTAGTGGCGCCAGGTACCCGTGCCGCCGCGAATGGACCAGGTGTTCGTCGTGGTGCTGATGTGATCGGTGCCGGTCTGGAGCCGCGTCGTGGTGGTCACGGATTTCGGCAGGCCGGCGAGGCGATGATCCGTCCCGAGCGCTCCGTTGTAAGACTCGGTCACGGTGGTCGTGCCGGAGCTGGCGCGGAGATCAGTAACGGTGCGCTTGGCGAAGCCGAACCAGCCGCGGCCGTCGGTCGCCGAGCGAGCGTCCTCGTAGGTGTATCGAGCGCTCGCGGTCGTGCCTCCACCGACGTCGCTCGTCACCTCGTAGACGAGGAACTTGCCGGCGCGATGGCAGCGCATCGGCCGGGCGCAGGCGGCCGATGTGAGAACGGATTCCGGTGCCGGGGTGTAGACGCGGGGATCTGTGGTGCGGTTCGCCGTCGACTGCACCATCGGCTCGTACCGGATCTGGACCGTGGCCGGAGCGAGGGGCTGCCCGGAGACGAGGCCGTTTCTGATCTCGACGACGTGCATGGGCGCGGTGCCCGCCGCCCGACTGCGCGAGACGGTCCAGCCGCTCAGTTGATCCATCAGCCCGTCGCCATCGAAATCGGCGAGCGCGCCCGGGGAATCGACCGCGACGACCTTCTGGATACCGTCGCCATCGATGTCGGCGACGGAGAAGCCGTCCGGGTTGGTCGGGTTGAAGGCTTGCAAGGCTCGACGGATCGCGTCCGAGTCGGCGCGCTCGAAAGTGGCCGGCCTGCTGGGACCCCCGTCGCCGCGGTTGAGCAGCAACCGGGAAGTGGTGCCGTCACCAGTCAGGCCGAAGCCGACCACGTCCTGCAGGCCATCGCCGTTGAAATCGCCGACGCGGACCCAGGTCGGCTCGCGCTCACGGGTCGGCCCGCCGCCGCCGGGGTTGAGCAGGCGCCCGATGAGCTCCGAGCGCTTGACGTCCGTGCCCGGGAAGAGCGCATCCTCGTTGCTCTCGCCATCGAGGACTAGGAGGTCCGTGCGCCCAAGGCCCTGGAAGTCCATCACGAGTAGGTTCTGCGACATGCAATTGCCTGCCGGAGGTGGCGCATTGCTGAAGAGGCGCATCCACGCGTGGCTGTTGGGCTGGCAGATCAAGATCTCGCTCTTGCCGTCGCCGTCTTCGTCGAGAACGCGTGTGACGGACTCGCTCAGGATGAACTGATTGGGTGGCTGCAGCACGAACACCATTCGATCGCGGTCGGAGCTGCTCGCGTTCAGGGGGCCGGTGAAGTGATCGCCCAGGGAGCGCACGTAGCGCCACCTCTGCTCGGGCGCCTCGAGCGAATCGTCGTGCAAGAGGAGGTCGGTGCGCCCGTCCCCGTCCTGATCAAAGGGGGTGACGGCTCGCGCATGGATACCCGTGTCGACGTCGCGGAATGTCGGGCCGCCGTCGGGCAAGGCGGTGCTGATAAGGACGTGCCACGAGCCCGCCGTCGGGTAGAGGATGTCATGGCGACCATCGCCGTCCATGTCGATCGCCAGGACGGACTGCGGCAAAGAAGGCACATTGACAAACGGCAGGACGGATCGATATCCGGGTACGAACCGGTTGTGCTCTGGCCAGTTGTCGGTGCTCGGGAGATTCGGCCCCGGCCTGTAGCCGCCGGTCGTGCCAGTTTGCATGTCCTGCCACTTGAACGTCGTCTCGGGCTTGCCGACGCGACAATCAACATCCGCGCACTCCTGGATGCCCTCGAGCCGGCTCAGATGGTTGCCCGGGTCGACTCCATAGCGCAGGCGATAGGCGACGAGCAGCTCCGGGCCTTCCGCTTCCCCACCCCTGACCTCCACGCGCGAGAGGCGCTTGTCCCGTCGGACTTCGTCGCCCAGGAGGAACCCACGGAAGGTGTCCGCCCGTTGGTTTTCGTTCTCGTCGTAGAAGAATCGGACTCGGCGGGTTCCCGGGCGATCGGTGCGACCATCCGTCGAACCGGTGTAGAGGATTTCGAAAGGAACAGACTCGGTGGTCTTGTTGTTCGCGCCGCGCGTGTTCTGGTACTGGATCGTGTAGAAGTTGCCGGCACGATCGGCGACGCGCCAGAGCTGCCAGGCGCGCGAGCCGCGTACCCCGTCGACCACGGCGTTGTGTCGGAGCGGGCTCTGCGGCCCGGACTCGCCGTAGTCATAGATGGTGCCGTCCTTGCCGTAGACGCGAAAGCCATCGGGGGCAGAGGAGGTGACGAGCCGGAAGTCGTCGCGCTCGAGGCGGTAGCCCCCGGTCGTGCCGACGAGAAGCTGGCCGTCCAGACACAGGCGATCGTCGCTGCCGAAGCTCGGCGGCTGCTTGATGCGGTCGTGGTAGACATCCTTCGCGCAACGTTCGATCGCAGAGAGGCCCTCGAGCGAGAACCCGATGCCCATTAGGCCGTTCGTCTTGTCTGAGCTGTACTGCACCGCGAGGCTCGGTGCGACACCCTGGCGAGAAGGCGGTAGCGCGAGTGGAATGCGGTACGTGGCGGCGCCCGAGGCGGAGACGGCAAACGAGCCAGGAAGGGTGCCCACGGTCGCGGGGCCTGGGCTGGGCAGCGGCGCCGGCACCGGCGGACGAACCACGCCCGGGGGACAGAACGAGGGACGGACGGCGGCGACAAGCTCTCGCTCGAGCGAGAGCAGTACCTCGACGCTCCCGGAGGCGCGTGCGTTGCGCGGACCCGAGACGACGAGGTAGGTGCCTCCGTCCGTCGGCAGCGGCTGGCCGAGCGTGCGATCCGCGGTGTTGACGACGCGCCAGGGCTGATCGCAGCCCGGCTGCCAGAGCAGCAGGAGAAACGTGCTTGAGTTGGGCCGGCTGTCGCGCAGTGTCGCCGCGAGCTGGACGGGCGTCTCGTCGTCGCCCACAAAGGTCCAGGCCAAGAACCTCCGACTCGGGACGAAGCGGCCCTGGACGGGCAGGTTGGGCAGGATGTCGCCCAGGATGGTTGGGCGTTCGGGTGAGTCCGCCTTGCCGTCGTTGACCGCGCTCTCCACCAAGCGCGCGATGTCGGCGAGGCTCTGCTCAGGCTCGGCGGCCTCCTCGTCGGAGGCGCTCGGGCCGCAGCCCGCGGCCACGAAGGTGACGGTGGCCACGCTGGCAACGAGCCCGGATCCCCCGTGGGTGGCGAAGGCCAAGCTGACCAGGAGGACAATGCGAAGCAGGTGACGGACGGACATCGGCTCAGGCTCCAGGGGGAACAGGTTGGTGGCGGGTGAACAGCCAGATCGCGAGTGGTGTGGTTCAGCTCTTCAGCAATCGGAGTGCCACGCCGATGGCCACGTGGATGCAGGTAGTTGAGACGTTGCCAGGGCTCCTGTGACGTGCCTTGGGGTGTTCCACCGCGCGTTCATCCCAGGTTTTTTCGATGTTCCACCTGTTCCACCCCTGCCAATGGCGGGTCATTGCGCCACCCAAGCGAAGTCCAGGACTGAATCTCCTCCGTACACGTGCGCGACCCATAGCCCAGCGCCAGGTATCGAGGCAACGAGAAACAGGGTGACCTTGTCGACTTTCTTACGTCCAAGCGTTTTCTTGTGCGCTGGCTTGCGCTCCGCCGCGGTGTCGGGGTTCCTCGATCTGGGACGACGTCGGTACAGCGAGGCGCTTTTCGTGCGCCCCCGCTCGACTGGATGCGTCGCTACTTCTCGGTCGGAAGGGGCGTGTACGTCGCCTCCGAGGACGCCGACCCCTCTCGACCACCTGGCCGCGCCGGCCTCGAAGCTCAAAAAGTAGGGACACATGGGGTCCCTGGGTCGCGCTGATGGCACCCGCGCCCGCTTGCCCGTGCTCGCCGGACTCATGCGGCGCCTCGCGGCCTCGGGTGTTGCCTTCAAGCCCTCGGCCCGCGGCGCAGCGCAGGATGCGCACCACCGTGCAGGTGCCAGCGCGCGCCGCGCGCCGGCAAGCCCCACCTCCGTGATCCACACGCGGATCTCGCGTACCGAGAAGCCGGTGGCGCGCAGCCGCCGGATCAGCTCGAGCGTGGCCTGCTCGCGCGCTCGGGCTCGAGCCCGCCGCCCTCGTCGAAGCGGAAGCCGTAGACCGGCTCGCACCTCGGCTCGGCGTTCACCACCTGGATCTTGGACATGTCGCCCTCCCGCGCGGGTCCGAGCGCCCGGGCCAATCGTCCGTACCCAGCGGGCCGTGCTCGTCGTGTCCAGCCGCGACGCGTTCCCAAAGTCCCACCGCGCGTGTTCCCGAAACCGCTGTTCGAGATCTCCGAGATGCCCACGGCCGCCTACCTCCCGCCCTCGTCCCCGCAAGGGGTCCCTTGCGGAAAGGCCTTCGCCCTGCGCGCAGCGCTCCGTCGGCCTGCAGGAGCCGGTGCAGCGTGGACGTGCCCACGCCGAGCTCGCGCGCCGTCTCGCGGAAGGACAGGCCGCTCGCCCGCAGGGCCCACGCCTGCACCAGGTCGACCTGCGCTGGCGGCCGGCCCACGTGCACGCCCTTGCGCCGGACGCGCTCGAGCCCGGCCTTGGTGCGCTCCACGATGCGCGTCCGCTCCCGCTCGGCGACCCAGGAGAAGATCGCGACCAGCAGCGAGCGCACCGGCCCCGAGGTGTCGAGCCACGGCTCGCGCACGCTCACCACCTGGATCCCAGGCGGTCGAGCTCGAGCACCACGGAGAGGTTACCCACCATCGAGCGGCCGAAGCGGTCGAGGCTCCAGACCAGCAGGCAGCCGTTTGCCTCCAATCAAGAAGTAATTCTTCAGAGACTCCCCTGCAGGCGATTGGTCGCTCCGCTCGCTCCCCGACAGGCCTCGAAGGGAGACCGGCGAACATGGAGACCCAGAAGATCGACCTCTCGGACATCATCCTCGTGAGCGAGGTGTCCAGCTCCGACCTCGGCGTGCACTACGAGCGCGAGGTGCTCTCCGAGCATCAAGTCGGCGAGCGCGAGGAGGTGGAGTTCAAGACGCGCCGAGTGGTGGCGAACAAGCCCGAGGCGCAGCGAGCGAAGGCCATCTATCAGCAAGCGCGGGCCAAGCTACGCAAGCTGTGCTCGAAGACCGTGCTGGGTCTGGTGTGTCCGGTGGCCGAGGAGGCGCGCCTGCGCGAGGTCGTCGAGGAGATCGACGCGCTCATCGCCGAGGCCAACGCCTCGTTCTCGGTCTGTGAGGTCTCCTACACGGTGGTGCCGATCGCGATCGAGCACTCGAATGTCCGGGCGCAGGAGGCGCTCGGCAAGGAGATCCGCCGCTACTGCGAGCGGCTCGTCGAAGCTTCGGGCACGCACGACGCCGAGGCGATCCGCCGCGTGCTGCGCGATGGCAAGGGGCTCGAGACCCTGGTCGCCGACGACGGCCTGCGCGCGGGGCTCGAGGAGATGAACGAGGCGGCGCGCGAGGCCGCCCGTGTGGTGACGAGGAGCATCAAGGAGCACGAGGGCGACGCGGCCGCGGCGCGCGACTCGGTCACGGTCCGCGCGGCCGCCGACGAGGTGGCGCGGCGCTTCCCGTGGGCGAGCGCGTTCGACGTCGTGCCGTCGGCCGGCACGGTCCCGGCGGAGACGGGAGCGGCGGCATGATGCCCGACGCGGACCTGCTCGGAGACCTGCTGCGCGCGGCGGAGAACCACGGCAAGGCCGGGGATCCCGAGCACGAGGTCGGGGATCTCGAGGCGCTCATCGATGCCTGCTGGGAGCGTCTGACGCCCGAGCAACGGCGCGAGATCTACGCCGAGCTACCGCCGGAGCGCTGGCTCGAAGAGGAAGAGGCGGCGGCCCCATGAAGCTCAGCAGCCATGCGCGCGAGGCGCTGGCACGCTCGCTCGAGGCGCTCCGCGAACGCGCCGAGTCGGTGGGCGGTCCACCCGAGATCGAGGGCGCGTTCTTCGACGCGGACGACTACCCGGAGTTCGACGAGGATCCCGCGGCGAACTACCACACCGGGATCGTCCAGGGCATGGCCGACGCCCTCGGCGTCTCGGTACCGGAGCTGCTCGGCCTGGGAGATCGTCCGACTCGGTAGCTCGACAACCAGGGGCATGCCGCTCGATGCCCTCCATCCCCTGGCCGCGCTCTGCATCGGGTTCTACCTCGCCGAGGGCGCCGGATACCTCGTCCATCGCCTGCTGCACTGGCCCGGCTCGGGCGCGCTGTACGAGGGGCACATGGATCACCATCGCCGTCTGTACCCGCCCGGAGACCTGCTGTCGGACGTCTACCGGACACCCTCCCCGGGCGCGAGCGCGGTGATCCTCTTTGCGCCGTTCTTCGTTGCGCTGGTGCTGGCCGCCCTGATCACGCTCCCGCTCGGCACGGCCATCCTGGTCGTCATCGAGCTCGCGGTGCTCGCGTGGCTCAACAACTATCTCCACGACGGAATGCACGTGCGCGGGTTCTGGCTCGAGCGCTTCGGGTGCTTTCGCCGGCTGCGGGAGCTGCACTTCCAGCACCACGCCGAGATGAGCAGCAACCTCGGCATCTTTGTCTTCGTCTTCGACCACCTCCTGGCCACCTACCGCGATCCGGCGATTGGCCGGCGCGCTCGCTCGTGAATACCCGTCATGAGGCCGCTCTGCCTCGAGCTGCAGAACTTCCTGGTCTTCGCGGACGCCCGGGTGGACTTCCGTGGGCTCCGCGGGCTCGTGCTGCTCTCGGGCGAGCACCGGGGCACGGATGCCGCGGCCGACTCCAACGGCGCCGGCAAGAGCAGCCTGGTCGATGGGATCGCCTGGGCGCTCTACGGCCGGATGGCGCGACCCAGGCATCGCGCCGAGGACGTCGTGCGGCACGCCGCCGGCGCGGACTGCCGCGTGCGCCTCGTCTTCGCGGACCGCGATGCCCGCGAGATCGAGATCGTCCGGCATCGCAAGCACTCCAGGCACAAGGACGCACTCTTCTTCTCGATCGACGGCTCGGACGCGCGCGGGAGCTCCAGCGCTGAGACCCAGAGGCGCATCGACCAGCTGGTCGGGATGGACTTCGAGACGTTCGCCACCTCGGTGCTCTACACCCAGCACCCGCTGCGCGGACGCTTCGCCGAGCTCTCGGACGAGCAGAAGAAGCAGCTCCTCGACTCGATCCTGGGCGTGGAGGCGCTCTCCCGCGCGCGCGACCTCGCCAAGCAGGCCCTCCGGGCGAGCCAGAGCGCGCTCGGCAGGGCCGAGCTCCGGGTCCAGGGGCTGCGCGATCAGGCGGCCTGGCTCGACCGCCAGCGCGCCGAGTACCAGGGGCGCGCGGAGAGCTGGCACCGCGATCATGCATCTCGCGTGGCGGGGCTCGAGCGCCGCAAGGAGGCGCTCTGCGCCGAGGCTGAGGCGCTCGCGGCGCGGGAGCCGGCGGTGCCACGCGTGGGCAGCGCGCCGGAACCTCCCGAGGCGCAGCTCGATGCGGCGACGCGCGCGCTCGAGCGTGCCGAAGCGGAGGCTCGCCGGCGTGATGGAGAGCTCGAGCAGCAAGGCAGCCTGGCACAGGCGCGGTGCGAGACGGCGCGTGCGCTGGTCGGCCGGCTGCAAGGCGAGCTCGCGAGGTTCCAGGGGCTCGGGGACACCTGTCCGGTGTGCGCCCAGGCCATCTCGGAGCGGGCGCACGCCGCCCACGCCGAGCGCCTCACGGACGAGATCGCCGAGCAGGCCCGCGCCGCCCTCGACGCCAGGCAGTCGCACGCGAGCATCCAGGCAACGCGCTCGAACGCGCGCGCGGCGTGGACGGCCACCCGGAAGGACAGGGAGCGCGAGGTCGGCGAGCTGCGCGCCCACGCCGAGGCCCGCCGGCTGGCGCTCGCCCAGCACGCCGCCTGGGAGCGCGAGCGCGACGCGCTCTGCCGCCAGGAGCGCGAGCTGGCCGCCCAGATCGAGAGCGCGAGTCGGGAGGAGAACGCGTTCGTGGCGCTGGCGGAGCAGGCTGAGACCGAGCGCGCGGACAGGCAGCGCGAGCTCCTCGACGTCGAGCGAGACCTCGACCGCCTGCGGGCGGAGCTCGAGCGGTTGCGCTTCTGGGATCACGGCTTTGGGCCACGCGGCCTCAAGTCGTACCTGTTCGATTCGATCCTGCCGCTCCTGAACGAGCGGGCGCGCTTCTATGCCGACCTGCTCACCGCGGGGACGCTGTCCGTTCAGTTCTCGACCACCGTCGAGAAGGACGACGGGCTCGAGGATCGCTTCACGGTGCGCGTGCTCCACCGGAGCGGCGCCGACAACTACAACCTGCTGTCCGGGGGGGAGCGCCAGCGGGTGAACCTCATCATCAACCTGGCGCTCCAGGACCTGGTCGCCAGTCGCGCCACGCGGGCGCTCCCCATCGCGATCTACGACGAGGCCTTCGAGGGCCTCGACCGCACCGGCGTGGAGGCGGCGGTGCGCGTGCTCTCCGAGGCGGCACGCGAAAAGGACCTGGTCCTGGTCGTCACCCACCAGGACCACCTCAAAGACCTCTTCGCCCACGAGCTCCGCGTCGTCTCCGAGCGCGGCGCATCCGTCATCCAACCCATCTGCTGAGGGAGGCCATGCGCGTATTCGCAGGACATCAACTGAGCTGCCCGAGGGAACGCCTGTTCGTGTTCGCTCGCTCGAAGCAGGCCGCCATCGACTACCTGGCCAGCGAGGACATCGAGGTGGACGAGCACAGCCTCAAGCAGGTGCGCGACGCGGGCGCGGTGCTGTTCCGTGCGGTCGCCGGCGCGCACCCCGGCGAGGCCGAGGAGGTCAAGTTCGAGGGCGAGCTCCCCGACTGGAAGGAAGCGTCGTGACCCGCAAGCACCGGCGGAAGCTCGAGCGGCGCGAGCGACGGCAGGAGCTGCACGCGACCTCCGCCGCCGAGCGCTTCCTCGCGCGCGCGTTCGAGCGGCTGCTGGCCGAGCCGGAGTTCGCGTCGTACCTGCGCGCGCACTGGCACCTAGTGCCCGTGGTCGATCATGCCGGCCATCGCATCGACATCCAGGTGCGCCGGCGCGGCGCGGACGAACCCGATGCACCTCCAGAGATCGACCGACCCGCTTGCTCCTGAACAGGCTCCGGAAGGAGACCCGCATGGACAAGCCCGACTATCACAAGCTCCGGACCATCGAGGACGCGGACGCCGAGATCGCGCGCCGCAAGGACGCCGTCTGCAGGAAGGTCAAGCAGCACGCCCAGATCAAGGAGTCGAAGAAGGACGCCGTCGCCGCGTTCAACGAGCAGCTCAAGATGGTCGCCGAGGAGCTCGACCACGAGCTCGGGGTGCTCGACGAGCTCGGTCGCCGCCGGACCGAGCTCGACACCATGCCGCTGTTCGCCCGGGTCGAGGTGGCGACCGGGTAGCGCTGCACGCGGCCGTGTTCAGGGGCGCCAGTGCTCGGAGGCCACCTGGAGGCACTTGCCCCGGAGTGCCTCGTCGAGCTGCACGCGGCCGCTGCGCTCGAGCTCCAGAAGCTGATCCGCCAGCTCGCGCGCCACGGCTCGATAGTTCACGAGCGGCTCTGGTCCATCGGCCAGGCGACGGCCGATGCTGGCGAGCGCGTCTCTCACCTCACGCATGGCATGTCGGCCGAAGTACGGCCACCGCATCAGGTCCTGAGTCGTAAGGGCGCACAACTCGTCGAGGGTCTTGACCCCGTGGTTCGCGAACAGCTGCTCCACGCGTAGGCTCCAGGCCAGATCGGCGACCAAGGTGGGCTCGCCCCGCTCCACGCGCTCGGCCGCGGCAGCCTGTCTCTGACGCAGGCGCGCGTCCTCGATGAGGATCTGACGCACTCGCTCTGCACTGAGCTCGAAGCGCGTGGCGATCGACTCGTAGGTGGCGCCGGTGTCACGCATCGCGCGCATCGCCTCGGCTTGCTTCTGGATGCCTGGTCTGCGTGCCTTCATCTGCTGCTCGCCGTCAGATACCACACCCCAAGCGGCTCCTCACCCCCTCGAGCGGGTCGAGGGGCACAGCGACGGCCAGCGCGTCCCTGACGACCTCGGGCGGATGATCAGCGGGATCGCCGCACTGGAGACGGGCGATTCGCACCGTGAGGCCGGCACGCTGCAGGCGTTCCGCCGCGGCGTGCGCCTCTGCATGGGCGGCGGCCGCCCCCGTCTTCGCCTTGGCGGCGTCGTAGAGCACGGTGACCGGCCGGCCGGCATGGGCGAGCAGCGCGACCTGGCCGGGCTTCAGCGCCTTGCCGAAGCTCGCCACCGCGTCGGGGCCGGCGCAGAGCGCGCTGATGATGCCCTCGCAGAGGACGATCTGTGGGTAGCGCCGCGCGTGGTCGAGGTTGAAGAGCACCTGACCCAGCGCCGCACCCGGCGGTCCGAGGTACTTGGCTGGCGCGCGCCCGGTGATGTCGCGCGCCTGGTAGGTGAAGAGCCGGCCTTCCGTGAACACGGGCAGGATCACGCGCCCCTGGTAGCGCCCGACCAGGGCGCACCCGATCCGGTGACGGGCGATGTGATCCTCCGAGATGCGCCGGCGCGCGAGGTAGTCTCGGAACGGACCGAGCGCGCGCTCGGTCGCACCGTCGTGGTGCGCGGCGAGAGGGATGTACGCATCGGGCAGCGGCAACGCGGGGGCGCCCACGCGGGGAGCCGGCCATCGAGCCCCGAGGGCCAGCACGCGCGCGCGCAGGGCCTCGAGGTCGGGATCGCGGCGCGGCGCGGCGTGTCGCGCGATCCGGGCCAGGATCTCTCGCCGCGGCCGGTGCTCGAGCTCGGCCAGGAGGTCCACGAGCCCGGGCGACCAGCCGCAGCGGAAGCAATGGCCGCAACGCTTCTCGATGTTGATGTAGAGGTGCTCCGCGCCCGAGCAGCGCGGACACCTGTGCAGCCACTCCAGGGGCGCACCGGTCGGCTTGGCGCCGGGAGCGCGCTCGCGCAGGTAGGCGGCGAGGTCGAACGAGCCGAGGCCCGGCACGGGCGTGCTACCAGCGCGCCCAGTCCGGCAGCTCAGCGAGCAGACGCGCGCACGCCGCCTCCTCGCGCGCCGCGCGCGCGAAGTCACGTGCCTCGCGGTAGGACAGGGCGGACGCGCGGAGCAGCGCGTACTCCCGCAACTGCTCCGTCGCGCGCACGCCACCCCGGCGCCTGCCCCAGAGGTTCCGCCGGCCCTCGGTGTCGTCGATGAAGCGGCCGAGCTCGGCACGCGTCAGGCGGTCGAGGTTGGGGACCTGCGCCTCCGCCAGGCCCACCATCACGGCACCAGCAGCGACTTCGACATCGTGACCGGCGTCGCGTCCTTGACCTGGCTGACCTCGGCGACGTGGTCGAGGCCCAGGCGCTTGCAGAGTCCCGCGAAGGCCGCGGTCCAGCTCACGCTCTTGCGGGACACCACCTTCACCGTGGGACGGAGGGCACCCAGGACCTCGGCGCCCGCCTCGATGCGCGTGATGAGGTCCTCCTCGCGGGAGTCCAGGTTCTTGGCCAAGGCCTTGGCCTGGGTCTCGAGGTCCGCGAGGACCGCGCGGTCGCGCTTGAGGGCGGCCAGCTCGATCTCAGTGACCGGGGCAAGGTGGTCGGAGGTGGTCATGATCTCGGTCTTGGCGGCTTCTCTGGTCTTGCTCATTTTCGGCTCCTCGTTGGCTTCGAGGCACGTCGTGGAGTGACCAGGTCGGCCAATCGGTTCCTCGCCCGTCGATTGGCCGGAGCGCTCGCTCGCCGAGCTTTCTCGAACCAAGGAGCCGCCGAGATGACGACCCCCGCAATTTCGATGCTTTCCAGCCGCCCGGTCCGGACCCCGATGCTCGGCTCGCGCGAGAAGAAGAGCTTCCCCGTGCGCGAGACGTTCGGGATCGACGTCCCGCTCACCATCGAGGGCTACGCCCAGCCCGACCGAGAGACGCCCGCGCTCGACCCCGGCTACGTCTTCCCCAAGGAGGACACGCTCGCGTTCCTGCTGGGCCTGCAGATGGGTGACCGCATCCTCGTGCACGGCCACACCGGCACCGGCAAGACCTCCCTCGTGGAGCAGGTCGCCGCGCGCCTGAACTTCAACGTCTGCAAGATCAACTTCGACGGCGGCATCGGCCGCGATGACCTGGTCGGCACGCACGTCGTGCGCGGCGGCGAGGTGGTGTTCCAGTACGGCGTCCTGCCGCGCGCGTACCGGGACTACGAGGGCTGCTTCGTGCTCTTCGACGAGTGGGACGCGATCTCCGACGAGTGCGCGTTCGTGCTCCAGCGGCCGCTACAGAAGGACGACGGGCGCCTGCTCATCCTGGAGAACGGCGGCGAGGTGCTGTCGCTTCCCGCCGGGCACCACATCGTCGCGACCGCCAACACCGCGGGCCAGGGCGACGAGAGCGGCCTCTACACGACCGGCACGCGCGTGCAGAACTACGCGCAGCTCAACCGCTTCGGGACCACCATCAAGCTCGGGTACCTCAGCACCGCGGAGGAGGCGCAGATGCTGCTCAAGCGCTTCTCGCCGGCCGGGTTCAAGAAGGTCGAGGCGGATCTCTTCGTACGCGTGATCGCCAAGGTGCGCGAGGCGTTCGCGGCGGGGACGTTGTCCTCTCCGCTGTCCAGCCGTGACCTCATCAACTGGTGCGAGAAGTACCTCGCGATCGGCGACTACACCAAGGCGGCCAAGTACGCCTTCCTGAACCGCATGGCGCCCGAGGACAGCGCCGCCGTGGCCGGGATCATCCAGCGCGGAGGCGAGTAACCATGGCCGGGACCGTGCGCAGCCGGCCGACCGAGGAAACGGATCCCGGCGTGGTCCGGTTCGTCCGCATGGAGAACACCGAAGGCGGGGCGAGCAAGGCCTACGTCGTGTGCACCGAGCACGACCCCGCCGTGCCTGGCCGCTTCCGCTGTCGGGCCGAGTGGGGCGCGATCTCTGGTCACATGACCGAGCAGGTCAAGGCCACCGGTGACGCCAGCAGGTGCGAGCGCGCGCTCGGCGAGCTGGTGCGCAAGAAGCAGGGCCGCGGCTACCGGGTGGTCGCCGACAAGCGCATCGCACCCGGGCCGAGCGGGTCGGCGGGCAAGGCTCCGGCGAGCCCAGCACCTGTCCACCCGACAACCGAGCCGGAGGCGCTTCGAGAGGTGTTGGCACTGCGCAAGCGGGAGGCCCGATGGGCGATCTGACCGGTGCGATTGGCCGGCGCGGTCGCTGCCCGAAGACTGGCATGAAGCCCAGCACACTCCGAAGCGCGCTCCTGACCGGCGTCGATAGCGCAGACAGGCCCTCGAGCTCCTGGCTCGGGATCTTCGAGCGGATCGCGGCGATGCTGTCCGAGCGCTGGGGCGTCCAGGTCGTCATGCGCGGCACGGAGGCGCACACGGACGGCCGCAAGATCGTGCTGCCCGTCGTGCCCGACAACGCCCCCGCAGAGCTCATCGGGGCGGTCCACGGCACGCTCGACCACGAGGCCGGGCATGTGATCTTCTCCGAGTTCTTCCCGCTGCCGGACCCGCTCGAGAAGAACCTCGTGAACGCGCTCGAGGACGCGCGCATCGAGGAGCGCCTGATCGCGATGTGGCCGGGCTGCGCGGCGAACCTGCGCGCGTGCAACGAGTTCTTCTGCACGCGGCTCGACGAGGCCGGCTGGCCGGTGTCGCTGTTCCACAAGTTCTGCATCGCGCTCTACTTCGCGGAGCGCGGCCTGGACCGCCACTGGTTCGTGGCGAAGTGGATCGACTCGTGCGACGCCATCCAGCCGCACCTCCGGGTCGCGAGGGAGATCCTGGCGCGCGAGCCCGTACACAAGTGCGCCACGACCACCGAGGTGCTGGTGCTCGCGCGCAAGATCCTGGCCGCCGTGCGCGACCTGATCGAGGAGGAGCGCGAGCGCTCGAAGGAGCCGAAGGGTCCCGAGGAGGACGGCCCGACCGGCGATTCCGATGCCGGTGAAAGCGACGCCTCTTCGACCGAGGAGCCCGCCGAGGCGGACGAACCGGAGGCCGATGCCGCCGGCGAGGACGAGGGCTGCGAGGACGAGTCCGACGACTCGGACCACGCGCATGAAGGCGACCTGGAGGAGGACGGCGGTGCGCCCTCGGCCGACAGCGCTCAGGGAGAAGGCGATGACGCCGAGGAGCGCGCCGGCACGCCGGGCAGCCTGGGCGACGATTCCGAGCCGGAGCACATGGACTCGGGCGAACCGGACGAAGGGCACGCCATCGTGTCCACGCCCGAGCCCTGCGAGGACATCACGGACGTCGCCGCCGCGGACCTCGAGCGCGATGGGACTTGGACCGTCAAGCGCTTCCTCTGCGCGGAAGCCAAGGAAGCGCTCGACGCGGCAGACGGTGCCTACCTCGTCTACACGACCGAGCACGACAAGGTGACTCCGGCACCCGACGGAGATCGCGCCGCCTACCAGCGCATGATCCAGGCCATCCGGGGCGACGTCATGGCCATCAAGCGCACGCTGGCTCGGACCCTCTTGTCGAGCCGCAAGGCCCGCTGGGAGTCCGGGCGCGCGCGCGGCAAGGTGGATCCGGGCGCCCTGCACAAGATCCCGGTCGGCATCGACCGCAACGTGTTCCGCCAGCGCGAGCTGGCGCGCGCCTTCAACACGCGCGTCTCGCTCCTGGTCGATCACTCGGGCTCGATGATCGCCGAGAAGCGCATGCCGCTCGCCGCCCACGCCGCCTCAGTGTTCTCGGAGGTCCTGACCCAGCTGCGCATCCCGTTCGAGGTCCTCGGCTTCACCTCGGGCACGCACTGGGACGGGCGAAGTCGATTCTCCGCCGCGACGCACGAGGATCGCACGCTGTTTGCGCGCTGGGGCGCCCTGCGCACGATCGTCTACAAGGACTTCGCGGAGGACTTCCGCCGCGCCAGCGGCCGCCTGGTGGCGATGTCCTCTTTCGCCGCGGGCGAGGCCAACTACGACGGCGAGAGCCTGCTCGTCGCCGCGCGCCGGCTCGCCCAGGCAAGTGTCCCAGGCGAACGTCGCATCCTCTTCGTGTTCTCGGACGGTATGCCCTGCGGCACCGTGATCGACGGGCACTGCCTCGAGCGCCAGCAAGCCCACCTGCATCGCGCCATCCGCGAGATCCGCGCGACCGGAACGGAGCTGTTCGGGATCGGGATCGAGTCCGACGCGGTTTCGAGCTACTACCCCGAGTACGTGGTCGTGAACTCGATCGCGGACCTGCCGCGCGAGGCGATGCGCGCCCTGGACACGCTGCTGCGACGAGGACTCAACAAACACGCGGCGTAGGCCGGGGTAGAGGTGCAGCGCCGCCGGCGCGTCCGCCATCCCGGGTGTCCCCGGGCGGATGTGTCATTGTCACAGGGCGCGCGTATCATGAGTCACACGGCAAATGGCTCAAATGCCTTCCCGCCCGCATGCGCACATCCTCTTGCTCCCGGATGAGCTCGCCGCGGCCGGCAGCGAGCTGGACCGAGCCAGGTTGCTGTGAGTACAGAGGTGCTGGTCGCGCTGTCGGCCGCGGATGTCTTCCCCGGCATGAAGGGAACGCTCCGCGAGCTACGCGATATCCTCAAGGGGATCAGCCGGACGGACGCCCTGTTCTGGTGCGCCAGGATCAACCTTATCCTGGGCAACGCGGTACAAGAGCCCGCCGAGGGCACCTTCCTGGGGCCGGTGCTCCGGCGCCAGGCATGGGTGACCGCGGCGCTGCTCGGACCCGAGTGGGAGCGCGTGCTGCGACTCGCCGAGCGCTACCGCGACCACCAGAAGGTGATCGTCTTCTTCCGCGGTCAGCTGCTAGAGCTCCTTCACTGGGTGGCGATCTACTGCCGGGATCTGCCGCGCGATGGCGAGACCTTCGGACGAGCGGAAGTGCGCCTCGCGTTCGCCAAAGCTGCGCTCATCTGCACGCGCCTCTGGCAGCTCAGGGTGATCTCGAAGACCTTCGGCGGACATGGCACCCCCGCCGAGGGGCGCCGCGCGGCGATGTCGACGATTCGTCGGTCCAACATGGAGAGCGACACTGGCATGCTGCCCGCAGCCGCGATCGGGCACGGGTGGCTTCTTTTCAGCAAGTACATGCCGGTTGTGTTCCCCGAGTTCGCAGCCCTGTTCGAGCAGGCCAGCGCCGGGTTGACCTTGGAGCAGTACTATCACTGCGTCGCGCACCTGGCGTCGCACGTCATCAACGTGACGCCACAGAGCGCGATGTCGGATCCTCCGAAGCAAGGCATCTTCGGTGCCACGTTCGTCTCCGCCGCACCCCACCTCGGGTCCATCTTCGGCCAGTACCTCCAGCTCGAAGCCTCTACGGCCGACGAGCTGCGCGAGGCGCTCTGGAACTCAGACCTCGATGCTTCGCAGCACCTGGCGGTCATGAGGCGCAGGCCCCTGCTCCGAACGGATGACGGACGCGGCATCGTCCTGGATCCGGTCTTCTTCTGCGAGAAGGCGCTCGCTGGGCCCCTGTTCGTGGTTCTGGCCGCGCGATCAGAGCGGGGCCGCCCGCTATGGAACGCAAACGACCTCTTCGGT
This sequence comes from Myxococcales bacterium, assembly GCA_023248855.1. GTDB lineage: Bacteria > Myxococcota_A > Polyangia > JAHFDS01 > JAHFDS01 > JAHFDS01. Next base: position 713 of record JAHFDS010000025.1, on the reverse strand, counting down.
CGCTTCGGCAGGGCGTTCGAGCTGTACATCGGCGAGCGTCTCCAGAAGATGTATCCACCGTCTTCCAACCGCCTCATCCTCTCTCCGCCCGGTCGGCTCGGGGAGCAGATCACCGATGCCATCATCGCGGCGCCCAAGACCGCGGCGATCGTCGAGATCAAGGCGTCATTCCTCGCGGAGGACAAGGTCGTGCCGGAAGCTGATGGGATCCGGTACCAGGACCACCTGCGCGACAAGTACGGTCTTCCCAAGGACCCCAAGGCGCGTGCCAAGGGCGTGGCCCAGTTGCGCCGCGCCATCGTCGACGTCGTTTCGGGGGAGGTCGCGGCACCCTGGCCGCGCGCAACCGAGACGCTCGTGCCGGTGCTCCTCGTGCTGGACCCCTACCTGACCTCGCCCGGGCACGCCGAGTTCCTGAACGACGAGTTCCGGCGGCTACTGGAACCGGACCGCACCTGGACACGCGCCAACATGCAGAAGGGGCCCTTCATGGTGACCCCGGTGATCATCCTTACGCTGCAGGAACTCGATCTTCTCGAGCGCTCGATCGAGGGCTTCTCGCTCATGGAGCTGCTGCTGGAGTACTCGAGAGAACATCCAGAGCGACTGGAGTCCGTCTTGGATTACGCCTGCAGCTCTCCGAAATATTCAGATCGCCTGCGCCGTGGGTTCACGCCATTCGATAGCGCGCAAGTGCTGTTCCTGAGGGCCAT
>JAHFDS010000348.1 GCA_023248855.1 Myxococcales bacterium | reverse complement strand
GCTGCGTGGTCGCCCGGCCGAAGCTGCGCGCCTGCTCGAGGAGGCCGAGCCCACGCTCGAGGCCGCCGGGATGGCGGTCCACGCCGCCTGCGCGCGGTACCATCGCGGGCAACTCGCCGGCGACGCCGCGGGGGCGCAGATGGCCGAGGCGGCAAGGGCCGCGATCGCCGAGCGCGGTGCGCGCCACCCGGAGCGCATCATCCGGCAGCTGGCGCCGGGGCTGTGAGGGCGTCTACGACGATCGCATTCCGAGCTGCTTGAGCAGCTTGAGCAGGTACACGCGATCCAGCCCGGTGCGACGCGCAGCCTCGGAGACGTTGCCGCCCGTGGTCTTGAGCAGGGCCCCGAGGTAACGCCGCTCGAAGCGCTCGACCAGCGTGGCCTTGGCCGTCTTGAAGGGCACCGACAGGTCGACCGGCTCGTCGCTGTCATCGCGGCCGGTCGCGCCGACCGACGCCGCCGCCTCGAGCGGCACGTCGGCGTAGACCATCGCACGCTCGACGGCGTTGCGCAGCTCGCGCACGTTGCCCGGCCAGCTGTGCGCGAGCAGCTGCGCCATCGCCTCGTCCGGGATCTGCGGCGGGTCCCCCGTGTGCCAGAGCGTGCTGCGAAAGTGCTCGATCAGCACGGGCACGTCGTCGAGGCGCTCGCGCAAGGGCGGCAGGCGCACCCTGACCACCTCGAGGCGGTAGTAGAGGTCCTGGCGAAAGCCCCCGCGGTTGACCTCCTCGCGCAGGTCACGGTTGGTCGCCGCGACGACGCGGACGTCCACCGCCTTGGCGACGTTGGCACCGATGCGCTTGACCTCGCGACTCTCCAGCACACGCAGGAGCTTAGGTTGCAGGGCCAGGGGCAGCTCGCCGATCTCGTCGAGGAAGAGCGTGCCGCCGTGGGCCTCCTCGAGCGCGCCGATGCGACGCTGGTCTGCGCCCGTGAACGCGCCCTTCTCGTGACCGAACAGCTCGCTCTCCATGAGATTCGGCGGGATCGCGCCGCAGTCGACCACGACCAGCGGGCCCTTCGAGCGCCGGCTATGCTGATGCACCGCCTCGGCCACCGCGTCCTTGCCGGTGCCGGTCTCGCCCTCGACGAGCACGGTGGCGTCGCTGGCGGCGACGCGCTCGAGCAGCGCGAACAGCCGGCGCATCGCGACCGAGCGCCCGAGCAGCCGCCCGAAGCGCTCCGTGGCCGAAAGTGGCATCTCGAGCTGCCCGCGTTCGGCGACCAGCTTGACGCGCGTGCCACCGAGGTCGAGCGTGGCGCCGAGGTGCGCGATCGCCTCGCGCACCAGCACGCCGTCGATGCGGGAGCCGTTGGTGGACCCGAGATCGCGCAGCACGAAGCCCTGCGACGAGGCGCGGATCACGCAGTGGTTCCGCGAGACCGTGGGATCCGACAGCCGCAGGTCGGCGCCCTCGGCCGTGCCGACCAGGACCTCGTCCTTCTCGAACGTCACCTCGCGGCCCTTGTCAGGGCCCTTCTGCACGCGCAGCGTGACGCGCGGGACCGAGAGCGATCGCGGAGCGTCGGCCGGGAGCGAGATGGTGCGATCCATGCTGGCGCATCGTACACCGGCAGCGATGTGGGTTCGGACGGTTCGGACTACTCCTCGCCGTCGCGCAGCGAGGTCGAGATCTTCTGCGTCTGGTTCGGCTGCACGTCCACGACGAAGCGCTTCTTGCGCCCGAGCTCGGGGTTCTCGACCACCACGACGTGCTTGCCGCTCGCGACCGAGAAGCCGATGAGCGGCGTCGTGCCGACCGCGTGACCATCGACGGTCACGTTGGCCCAGGGCAGCGCATTGACCGTGACCGCGCCGGGCGCGCGCGCGGGCTCGCGGCGACGCCCGTGCTCGACAGGCCGCGGGGCTCGCGTGGGCGGGTCCTGCCCAGGGCGCCGGTCTGGCGTCAGGATCGGGGGCGGTAGAGCGGGAACCGGCGGCCGCACCTCTGGCGCGGCAGGCGTCCCGGTCTGGCCCATGCCACGCGCGGGCCTGGCCGGGAACGAAAAGGGCGCCTTCGGTTGCTGGGCCTCGACGTGGCGGCGTGCGATGGCGAACCCGCCCACGATCGCGAAGCCGCCGAGCAGGCCGACCCCGAGCCAGACCCCTCGCCGGGCCACCGCCGGGGCGTCACCCATCGCGATCGTGCCGCGACCTTGGGGCAGGACGGCCGGCGCGCTCGCCGGGATGGACACGCGCGACAGCTCGGTCATGCCGGCCACGCTCGGCTGCGCGCCGAAGATGAGCGTCGGGTTGCGCCCGAGGTCCGAGAAGCACGTGCGCAGGCGGTCCTCTTCCGCGGGGAACGCCGCGCGCAGGCGCCGCCGGAGCTGCGACGCGCCCCCAGGCAGCGCGGCCTCGTGCGCCACCTCCTCGAGGCGGTCGGCGAACGCGCCGGCGGAGGCGAAGCGCCGGGTGCGATCCGCCGCGAGCGCGCACAGGACGGCGGCCTCGAGCCCGGGCGGCAGGGAGATCCCCGCCTCGGACGGCGGGCGAGGCCGCGCCAGGCGCACGGCGTCGAGCGTCGCGAAGTCGCTGTCGCCGACTGCGAACGGGTGGATGCCGGTCGCGAGCAGATAGAGCAGCGTGCCGACGGAGAACACGTCCGAGCGCAGATCGACCGGCTCGCCCCGCGCCTGCTCGGGGGACATGTACGCGATGGTCCCGCACAGGCCGCCGGCCTGCGTGAGCCCAGCCCCTTCCAGCGACCGCGCGATGCCGAAGTCCGTGATGCGCACCTCGCCCTCGAAGGAGACCAGCAGGTTCGCCGGCTTGATGTCGCGATGGACGATGCCGAGCGGCTGCCCCTTTTCGTCGGTGGCGCGGTGCGCGTAGTCGAGCCCGCGCAGCGCCCCGCACGCGATGTGGATCGCCTCGGCCGGGTCGAGCGGTTGCCCCGGCGCCCGCTCGAGCAGGCGCAGGAGGTCGACCCCATCGACGAACTCCATCGCCAGGAAGTACTGGCCGTCGGGGGTGCGGCCGAAGTCGAATACCTGGACGATGTTGGCGTGCCCGAGCCGCATCGCGAGGCGCGCCTCGTGCAAGAACCGCTGCACGAAGGCCGCATCCGCGGAGAAGCCCGGAAGGACGCGCTTGAGCGCCACGCGCTTGGCCACGCCGTGCTCCGCCAGGGCGCGCGCCGCGAAGATCTCGGCCATGCCGCCGGTGGCCAGGCGAGCGCCGATCTCGTAGCGGTCGATGCGGGCGGTCAACGCGCGGATCTTACACCGCCGAGGTACCATGCCCGCGTGGCCCGTGCCTTCTCCCCTGCGCCGCTCCTGTGCATGTTGCCGCCCGAGCTGGCGGTTGCACCGCAGCCGCTGCTCGAGAAGCTGGCCACCGTCGAGGCGCTGACCCGCACCGAGGTCAGCCCCGAGGGCGCGCTCGCGCTGGTCGAGGCGGCGCCGCCCCATGCCGTCATGGTGGGGCTCATCCCCGCCACGATGGCGCCGGCGGAGCTGGCGCGCCGGATCAAGCAGCAGCGCGCCGACGTGGGCGTCCTGTTCATCGAGCTTTCGCCAAGGCCAGGTGCGGACCGGCTGGTGCTGATCGACCACCGCGGCAAGAAGGCGATCCACGCGGAGGTCGACGCGCGCGAGGTCTGGCCGGCGCTGTCGCACCGGCTGACGACGCCGGTCACGAGCGGGCCGAGCTGGCTTGGGCCCTTCGCAGCGGGGCTCACGGTGGCCGTCGGGGCGGGGGCGCTGATCGTGGCCGCGTCGCACGACGGCGCCCAGCAGATCAGCGCATCCGCCGGGAGCCGCGCCGCGCCGGTCGCGACCGCGCCGAGCGAGCCGCCGCAAAGGCCCATCGCGCCGCCCAGGCCCGAGCCCCCGAGACCCGTCGCGCAGGCCGAGCCCGAGCCCCCGAGGCCCGTCGCGCAGCCCGAGCCGGAAAAGCCTGCGCCAGCGCCTCCGGACGTGATCGAGCTCCCCCTCCGGTATCACGCGACCTGGCGCACGCCGGCACCCACGAGCCCGGCGGAGCTGGGACGCGCGATCGCGCGGATCCCGGCGCGGGCGGAGCTCGTGCTCCGCTGCCCGCCGCGCGGCGCCCGCTGCGAGTCGCTGGCCACCGAGCGAGCCAAGAAGACCCTCGCGCTGCTGCGGGAACGGGGCGCACACCTGACCGGCTTCCGCATCGAGCCGGATCCCGGAGGGTGGCGTGCCTTCATTCGGGGTCTTGGCGCTCCGGCGCGGAACGACTAGATTTCGGACATGCTGCTCGGAAGGACACTGCTGTTCGCAACGCTCGCCACACCCCTTGGCTGCTCGAAGAAGGCGGAGGGCCCTGTGCCCGCGGCCACCGTCGCGCCCGCCCAGGCGGGTCAGGGTGGCGCGATCTCACCCATCGCCCGCATGAAGCTGCAACCGATGGGCGGGACCCACGCGCCACCGCCCGCGGAAGGCCAGGGTCTCAAGCCCGGCGAGCGCAAGAAGCGATGCGACGAGGTCATGACCCACGTCGAGACGCTCGCCCAGAAAGAGAACCCGCAGCAGGCCACGGTGTACAAGCAGGAGCACGCCGAGGAGGTCGCGTACTGCGAGAAGAACGTCCCCGACAGCAGCCTCGACTGCATCATGAAGGCGACCACGCACGCGGCCGCGCGCGGCTGCCTGCCGCCTCCGAACTAGTTTCCGATCGGTCGCCGCGGACGGCGACCGCAGAGGGGATGCCGAGCATCCCCTCCCCGTTCGGACAAGTCCTCACGGGCCCCCTCCCCTTGCGATTGGCAGCCGAGCGGCGTCGATTTGCGATTGCAGCGCCATCGGGGCGCTCGCCGGCGCCGGCGACCGCAGGGGATACCCAGCCTCCCCTCCCCGTTCGGACAAGTCCTCACGGGCCCCCTCCCCTTGCGATTGGCAGCCGAGCGGCGTCGATTTGCGATTGCAACGCCATCGGGGCGCTCGCCGGCGCCGGCGACCGCAGGGGATACCCAGCCTCCCCTCCCCGTTCGGACAAGTCCTCACGGGCCCCCTCCCCTTGCGATTGGCAGCCGAGCGGCGTCGATTTGCGATTGCAGCGCCATCGGGGCGCTCGCCGGCGCCGGCGACCGCAGGGGATACCCAGCCTCCCCTCCCCGTTCGGTGACGCGGATCGGGTTCAGCCCAGGAAAGCGTCGTGGAGGGCGGCGGCGACGCGCCTGGCGGTGGGCTCGGCCAGAAGGAGCGTGATGCGAAGCGGCGTCGCCTCGACGCCGAGGACCTCGGCGCCGGCACCTCGTGCGGCGCGGATCGCCTGCGCGACCGCCTGGGCTTTCGCCCCCACGCCGTGACCCACGACGGTCGCCGTGCCGAGGCCCTCGAGGGCGCTGCCCAGCGCGGCCCTCACGCTCGCCCAGTCCGGCACGTCGTCGAGCGCGAACAGGGCGCTCGCCTCGACGCGGCCCGCGAGCTGGCGCACCGGCAAGCCGTGCTCCGCCAAGGCGACACACAGGCGCGCGGTCGCGTCGGGACCGGACAGGCGCAGGCGCACGAGGTCGCCGCAGCTCGCGACGCCCGTGGCCCGCCGCTCTGCGGGCGCTCCCTCGACGCGCGTGCCGGCCCCCGGGGAGCCGGTCTTGCGCGCGTGGATGGCGATGCCCGCGCGCCGCGCCCACTCGACCGCCTGCTGGTTGAGCACCTTGGCGCCGTGCTCCGCCAGCTCGAACATCTCCTCGTACGACACGGTGTCGAGCTGCCGCGCCGCGGGTACGTGGCGCGGATCGCCCGTCCAGATCCCCTCCACGTCGGAGTAGATCTCGCACGCGCTGGCGCCGAGCGCCGCCGCGAGCGCCACCGCCGTGGTGTCGGAGCCGCCGCGCCCGAGCGTGGTCACCTCGCGCGTGCGCGAGACGCCCTGGAAGCCCGCCACGATGACGATCTTGCCGGCGGCGAGCGCCTCCTCGAGGCGCGCGGGACGCACCTCCACCACGCGCGCGCCCGAGTGCCGCTCGTCGGTGAGGATGCCGCTCTGCGATCCGGTGAAGGAGATCGCCTGCGCGCCGAGCTCCTGGATCGCCATCGCGAGCAGCGCCATCGAGATGCGCTCGCCGCACGACACCAGCATGTCGAGCTCGCGGCGAGGCGGGGACGGCGTCACCTTGCGCGCCAGCGCCAGGAGCTCGTCGGTGGTGTCGCCCATGGCCGAGACCACGACGCAAAGGCGCGCCCCGGCGCGCGCGCGCGCGACCACTGCCTCGGCGACGCGCCGGATCTTCTCCACGTCGGCGACGGACGAGCCGCCGTACTTCTGGACGATGGTCTCCACGCGACCCGAGCATAGTCCAGGCCCCGCGCGCGTGAAGTTCCGGCGGGCACGCGCTGCAAGCGACGTGTAGACTCGAACGGACCCATGAAAACCCTGCTGCGCGCCTCGCCGGCGCTGGTCCTCCTCGCCGCGTGCGCAGGCGCGCCGACGCCCACGCCTCGCTCCGGCAAGTCGCGCGGGACCGAGCTCGACGGCGACGACGACTACGACCGCGCCGCGACGGTGTACTGGAGCAAGGCGCTCGCGCCCCTTTCCGAGCGGCAGAAGGCCCGCACGGCGCTCCTGCCGTTCCTCATCAAGCGGGCCGCGCTGCCGCCGCGCCACGGGGTCGGCGACGCGCTCGAGCCAGTGCGCGATCTGGCGTTTCTGGCCGAGCCCGCCGAGCTATGGGGGCCGGCCGCGCTCGATCGCCCGATGGCGGACGCGCTCGAGAAGGCCGCGGAGGCCGCGTACGCGATGCAGGCGCGCGCGGGCTCGATGCCGGGCACCGTGCTGTCGCTCGGCATCCTGGCGACCGTCCGACCCGATCCGTGGCGCGCACGCTTCGACCAGCACCTGCAGTGGATGCGTGAGTTCGACCTCGGCGGCGAGCCGGGCGCGCCGATCGATCGCCTGCTCGAGGCCCACGAGGCCGCGGTCCACGTGTTCCCGGCGCCGGTGCTGGTCGAGTCCGTGGCGCGCCTGTACCGCAGCGCGCGCGAGCCACAGCCGAGCGGCGTCGGCGCCAACGCCGAGGCGATGGCGCGCTTCCGTGCGGCCCACGGCGTGGGCGACACCGCGCGCGCGATCGCCCGCGTCTACCTGCGCGCCGAGCAGCCCGAGAAGGCGCGCGCCGCCATCGCGCCGCTTTCCGGCCTGCCCGACGACGACCCGACGATCCGAAAGGCGCTCGACCGCATCGCCGGGGGTCACGCCACCGCGACCGAGTGGATCGAGCTCGCCGCCTACCTGGCGTCGAACCCGACGCGCCGCATGAGCGATCTGCAGCGCGACGAGCCGCGCGGACCCGGCCTCGAGCGCGAGGCCGCCCTGCGCCTGTGCCTGCTCGGCCACCAGCGCCTGCCCGACCCGGACCTGCCGCAGTGCGCGGCCGAGATCGCGATCGGCAGCGTGCTTCAGACCGCGCAGACCGGCCTCGGCCCCGAGCGCCACCGCATGCCGATGGTGGTGGCGCTGCTCGAGCGCGTGGTCGCCAAGGCGCCCGACCGCAAGCAGCCGACCGAGATCCTCGCGAGCCTCTACATGGATCGCATCTCGATGCTGATCAGCGACGAGGACACGGACCTCGCCGACGTCGAGCGCGAGGCGCGCCGCGTGGTCGAGTTCCTCGGCAAGGCGCAAAAGCGCGTCAAGGAGCGGCTCGAGGTGGACGCGTCGCAGGTCTGGGCGGCGCTCGGGCGCGGCTATTACGAGCGCGGCGACCCCAGGCGCGCGGTCGCGCTCCTCGAGGAGGCCGTCCGAAGCGGCGAGACCATGGAGGCGCGCGAGCGGCTCGGCCTCATCCGGCTCAAGCAGGGCAAGCCCTCGGAGGCGCTGCGCTGGTTCGAGGAGGCGCTCGGTCATTCGAGCGGCAAGACCTACGGCGATCTGCTGTCGCGCGCGCGGGTGCGCCGCTACGAGGGCGACGCGTGGGACCGGCAGGGCCAGCCCGAGCAGGCGCGCACCGCCCGCGAGGGCGCGCTCGAGGCCTGGACCCAGGTGGCCAACATGCTCGGGTCGAGCCAGCCGCGCCGCGATCGCGCGATCGCGGAGGCGCTGGTCGAGCGCGGGCGCGCCTACTACCTGCTCGGCCAGGTCGAGGCGGCGATGGGGCAATTCGACCAGGCGATCGCGGTGGCGCCGAACCGTGGCGAGACCTACGCGGACCTGATCGCCTTCCTGGCGCCGCGCGGGGACCTCGCCGCCGCCGGGCGGATCTACCGCGCGGGCATGTCGCGGCCCGACCGAGACCTCACCGAGTACATGAAGATCTACTCGTCGATCTGGCTCCTCGACAACGCGCGCCGCCTGGGCCAAGCGCCCGAGCCGCTCGCGGAGTCCTACCTGCGCGGCATCGACGGCAGAAGGTGGCAACATGCGCTGGCGCGCTACGCGACCGGGCGCATCGGAGAGCGCGAGCTTTCGGCCGAGGCCGACTCGCCGGCCAAGCGAGTCGAGCTCGACTTCTACTGCGCGATGCGCCTCATCGGCGCCGGCAAGCACGCCGAGGCGCGCGACCGCCTGCGCAAGGTGACCGAGTCGAGCTACCTCGGCTTCTTCGAGTTCGAGATGGCTGAGTACTTCCTGCGCTTCGGCGCCGGGCAGACGCAAGCCGCAGTCCCCGCGAAGGCGATCTGACTCTCGGTCGCGCGCTGTCACGCAGCGCACGCTCTTGCCACTTGCACGATGCGAAGCCGGCGCCTACGGTCCGCGCATGCGAGCAAGG
>JAHFDS010000347.1 GCA_023248855.1 Myxococcales bacterium | reverse complement strand
CCCCGAGCACGACCCGGAGACGCAGCGCATCAAGACCCCGCCGGCCAAGTCCGTGGCGGGACCGCTCGGCCGTGAGCCCACCCATCCGTTGCTCACACACCCCGGGGACGTGGTCGGAACCCCCGCCTACATGGCGCCCGAGCAGCTCCTCGGCCGCTCGACCGACGCGCGCAGCGATCAGTTCAGCTTCGGCGTCACGCTCTACGAGGCGCTCTTCGGCGAGCGGCCCTGGAAAGGCGAGCACCAGGACGATCTCGCGCGCGAGATGTCCGAGAAGAAGCAGCCTACGCCACCCGCGCGCTCGGGCGTGCCGGCCTACATCCGCAGGGTCGTGCTGCGTGCGCTCGCCCTGCAGCCAACGCACCGCTACCTGTCGATGGAGGCCCTGACCGACGAGCTCGAGCAGCGCCCTCGGCGCGCCCGCAGCCGTCGCCTCGCGATCGCGGCGGCCCTGGGCGTCCTGGGCCTGGGCGCGCTCACGGTGGGCCTCGCGCAGCGCCGGGACGCGCTCCTGTGCCGGGGCGCCGAGCGCAAGCTCGGCGGCACCTGGGATCCGCAGCGACGGGAGGAGGTCCATCGCGCGTTTGCCGCCACCGGGGTGCCCTATGCCGAGGATGCTTTCCGGCGTGTCGCGCACGCCCTCGACGCCTACGGCGTGCGCTGGACCGAGGCCCACACAGAGGCTTGCGAGGCGACCCAGCTGCGGGGGGAGCAATCCCAGGACGCGCTCGATCTCCGCATCCAGTGCCTGGACGAGGGGCTCGGTGAGGTCAGGTCTCTGACGCGCCTGTTCGCGTCGGCCGATCCCAAGGTGGTCGAGCGCGCGGTGTCGGCGGTGAGCGCGCTCCAGGACGTACGCGCGTGCGCGGACCTGCGTCGCCTCCGCTCGAGCTGGCCCATTCCGCCGGGGCGCAAGGACGCGGTCGCCGCGGTCCGGGGACGCCTGTCCGAGGCCAAGGCCAACTACGACGCCGGGCGGTACCCGGAAGCGCTCGCGCTCGCGCGGCCATCGCTCGAGGAGGCCAGACGCATCGGCTACCGACCCGTGGAGGCGGAGACCCAGCTGCGAATCGGCAAGGTGCTCGAGGCCCGCGGCGAGCCGAAGGCCGCGGTGACGAGCCTCCGCGAGGCGTACCTGGCCGGCGCGGCCTCGGGCTACGACGAGGTCGCCGCGCGGGCCGCCACCGATCTCGTCAAGGTCGCGGGCTTCCAGCTCGGCAGCTCGGCCGACGGACGCTTCTGGGCCGACGTCGCGCGGGCGTCGCTCGATCGCATGAGCGGAAACGACGCGATCGACGCCGAGCTGCAGCTGCAGCGTGGCACGCTGGCGTGGTGGGAGGGGCACTACGACGAGGCGCTCGGCCACGTCGAGACCGCGCTCAGTCGCTTCCAGCGGCTGTACGGTCCGGCGCACATCGACGTCGCGCGGGCGTCGAACAACCTCGGCATCGTCCGGAACGCGCAAGGCAAGCTGCCCGAGGCGCTGGCCGCCTATCGCTTCGCGCACGAGGTCCGCGAGCGGACCCACGGGCCTGATCATCCGGAGGTCGCGGCGGCGCTCTCGAACCTGGCGAACGCCGAGCGACGCGTGGAGGAGCACGACGAGGCCATCAAGCACCTGCAGCGGGCCATCGAGATCCGCGAGCGTGCGCTCGGCCCGCAGAGCCCGTTCGTGGCCGACAGCCTGGGCCAGCTCTCCGGCATCCTGTGGGCCAAGGGCGAGTTCGAGGAGGCGCTCAAGATGTCCAGGCGTGCACTCGTCATCCACGAACGCGCCTTCGGACCTGACAAGCCGCAGGTTGCTGCGGTGCACAACAACCTCGCCATCATCCTCATCTACCTGCACAGGTACGACGAGGCGCGCCTCGAGGTCGAGCAGGCCATCCAGATCCGCCGCCGCGTCTTCGGCGGGTCGCATCCGCTGCTCGCGCTGTCCCTGGACAACCTCGGATGGGTGCTGTGGCGACAGAAGCACTTCGTGGAAGCGCGCGATCGATTCGAGGACGCGCTCGTGATCTTCAACGCCAACAAGGACACCACGAGCACCGAGCTCGCGGACACGCTGCTCGGCCTCGGACAGACGCTGCTCGAGCTCGCAAGGCCCGCCGAGGCCCGCGAACGGCTTGAACGGGCGCTCGCCATCGGCGAGAGCAAGATGAGCAAGCGGGACGTCGCCCGGGTAAGGGCCGCGCTCGCGCGAGCGCTGTTCGGGACCGGCGGGGACCGAAGGCTAGCCCGCACCGTGATCAACGAGACACTGGTCGTGTTCGAGCACTACGGCGCGGCTGGCGCGGACGACGCGGAGCTGGCCAGAGGCTGGCTGAAGGAGGTTCAATAAATGGAGAGCGAGAGCGCGAAGACCGAGGTGCGGCTCGAGGGCCGGCGGATCATCGTCACCGGCGCGAGCACGGGGATCGGCCGGGTCACCGCGCGCGAGCTGGCGCGCCTGGGGGCGGAGGTGACGCTGGTGTGCCGCGACGCCGGGCGCGGCGCCGCCGCTCAGGACGAGATCGAGCAGGCGGCCGGCAAGCGGCCCGACCTCGTGCTCGGCGACCTGTCGCTGCTCGCCGGCGTGCGCGGAGTGGCGACGGAGATCCGGCGTCGCTACCCGGCGATCCACGTGCTCGTCAACAACGCCGGGCTCATCGTCGGGAGCTTCGAGAAGACGTCCGAGGGTCTCGAGCGCACCTTCGCGACGAACCACATGGCGTATTTCCTCCTCTCCACTCTGCTCCTCGATCGGCTGGAGCAGGGCGCGCCCGCGCGGATTGTCTCGGTGGCGTCGGGCGCGCACCACATGGTCCGTGGCCGGCTCGACTTCGACGATCTCCAGGGCGAGAAGGGCTACGCCAGCATGCGGGCCTACGCACGCTCCAAGCTCTGCAACATCCTTTTCACGCGTGCCCTTGCGCGACGCGTCGAGGGGCGGGGCGTCGTCGCGAACTGCCTGCACCCGGGGGCGATCGCCTCGAACTTCGGCCAGAGCGGCACCCGGTTCTTCGCCTTTCTGGCCAGGCTCGGCCGGCCCTTCCTGCTCTCGGTCGAATCAGGCGCCAGGACGCAGATCTGGGCGGCCAGCGCCCCGGAGGCGGGCGAGCCCAACGGCGTGTACTTCCACAAGCGCAAGCCCGCGAAGACCTCCCGCGCGGCGAGGAGCGAGGAGGACGCCGAGCGGCTGTGGAAGGTCAGCGAACAGATTGCGGCGTCCGTCCCCTGACGGCCCGGGAGCGAAGCCGCGCCGAAGACGTTATGATGAGGTTCGTGTCGCGGAAGACCGCCCTCGCCGTCGCCGTCCTGTGTGGGACGCCCCAGGCCGCGTGGTCGCAACCCGCGGACGCCCCGGCGCTCGTCGAGGAAGGCAAGCGGCTCGCGAAGGCGGGCCAGCTCACCGAGGCCCTCGATCGCTTCCAGCGGGCTCGTCGCGCCGCCCCGAGCGCGGATCACGACTGCCTGCTCGCGCTGGCCTACCGGCGCCTGGATCGGCTCGCCGCGGCGTACCGCTTCATCGACGACGCGAGCCGGGACGGGGGCGCGCCGCCGCGCTGGTGCGCCGACGACCTTCGCCACGAGGTGGAGGGCGCGCTCCATGCGGGCATGTTCGCGCCGGTCGAGCTCGGCGTCTCGCCCTCCGGGGCGCTCGTGACCGTGTCTGCTTTTGCAGACGAGGATCCGGTCAAGGTGGGTGCCACACCGCGGACGCTCTGGATGCCGCTCGGCGTCTGGGAGCTGACCGTCAGCGCGGACGGGCATCGCGCCGAGCGGGTGACGCTCAAGGTGCAGACCACCGCGCCGCAGCCGGTCCGCATCGCGCTCGAGCGCCAGGGGCCCGTGGCGACCGCGGCGCTGCCTGCGCTCCGGCCAGCGCCTGGGAGCGAGCCGGCGCGCGGCGACACGAGCGCGCCGGTGGACGTGTGGCCGTGGGTCGCGCTCGGCGGCGGGGCGGCGTCGACCCTGGCCGGGGTGTTCTTCCACACGCAGGCCGCTGGCACCCGGAGCGACGCAGAGCGCTTGCCCCCCGGCATGGAGTTCAACGACCGGGCGAGCACCTTCGACCGGCAGCGCGCTGGCGCCATCGCGGGGTACACCGTCGGAGCTGCTGCACTCGCGCTCGGGCTGTGGCTCTTGCTGCGAGACCGGCCGGCGCATCCCGGGGCGACCGCGGCGCAATGAGCCGCGTGTCGAGCCCTTCAGCGGACGACTCGGGTCGCGTCGAGGCCTACTGCCCGAGCTGCGATCGCTCCTACCCGGCCGACGTCACCGTGTGCCCCAAGGATGGACAGGCCACGGTGCAGCTCGGTGCCGGCCGGGATGCCCTTGTCGGCAAGGACATCCTGGGCCGCTTCGTGCTCAAGGAGCGCATCGGCGCGGGGGGCATGGGCACCGTCTATCGGGCCTGGCAGCACTCGGTCGGACGCGAGGTGGCGGTCAAGGTGATCGACCCGCGCCACGGCTCGGACCTCGTCGCTGCCAAGCGCTTCCTGCGCGAGGTCAAGCTCGCGAGCCGCCTGTCCCAGCCGAACGTCGTCACCGTCATGGACTTCGGACAGACCGACGACGGGCTCCTGTTCCTGGTGATGGAGCTCCTGCGTGGGCGGACCCTGGCACGCGTCCTGCGCGAGGACGGCGCCTTCACGGTCGATCGCATGGTGCGCGTGGGCATCTCGCTGTGCGACGCGCTCGACGCCGCGCACCGTCTGTCTATCGTCCACCGCGACCTCAAGCCAGGCAACGTCATGATCCTCGACGAGCCGAGGGGGCGCGACTTCGTCAAGGTGCTGGACTTCGGCCTCGCCAAGTCACTCGGCCACGAGGATGGCTCGACGGTGACACACAGCGGAATGGTGTTCGGCACGCCGCGCTACATGCCGCCCGAGGCGGTGCTCGGCGGCGACATCGACGCGCGGAGCGACCTCTACTCCCTGGGCGTCATCCTGCACGAGCTCCTGTCCGGGCGCGCCGCGTTCGAGGCGCACAGCGTCTCGGCGGTGCTCTCGCGACAGGTGGATGGCCAGCCACCCCCGTTGCCCGCGCATGTGCCGCCCGTCGTGGAGAACGTGATCAAGCGCCTGCTCGAGAAGGATCCCGACGATCGTTTTCGCAGCGCGGCCGATGCGCGCGAGATGTTGCTCGCGCTCGCGGAGCTGCGCTCGCCCTCGGGGCCCGTGCCCACGGTCGCGGCGCCGGCGCTGGCGCGCTCGCTCGACCAGGTCGTGATCGGAGACCTCCGGGCGCTCGCGCGGGCGGGCGACGGAACCGCTGCGGTGACCGCGCCTGTCGAGGTGGGTCGCATCCGCGTCGTCAAGCGCTCGAGGAAGCGCTGGATCGTCCTTGGCTGTGTCGCTTCGGCCCTGCTCCTTGGTGGAGCCGGCTACGCGTGGCTTTGGCGCTCGCTGGAGCCGCCCGCCGCGCGCGCAGCAGCGGCCACGGCGCCCGCCCAAGTCGCACTGCCATCCGAGCCCGCGCCTGCAGCCCCGGCGCCCGTGCGTGCCGAGGCTCCGGCCGAGGAGATCGCGCCGCTGCGAATCCGCCACAAGAAGAAGGTTGCCCGGCCGCGCTCGACCGCCGAGCCCGGGCGCAAGCCTCCGCTCAAGCAGACGCCCGCGAAGGCCGAATATCCGTTCTGACGGATACTCGGCTGCCGGCTACGCGCTCGCCCTCATCTACCGGCAGGCCACTTCGCCCGGGTACTGTGACGCGAGCCCCGAGAGCTGGAGCATGCAGGCGAACACCAGGCCCGCACGCGCCGGCCCGCCAGTCGCCCGGCACGTCTCGTCGGCCATCGCGCACAGCTGATCTTGTGGGGTCACCGCCCGGCAGCACGCGACGAGGGTCGCGCACACCGAGCAGTCCATCGCCGCGCTGCCGCCAAATCCACCCGGGAATCCGCCCGGGAATCCGCCCGAAAATCCTGAGAATCCACCGCCGCCGAAGCCACCGGGTGATCCGCCGCCGCCGGGCAAGCCCGCACCGCCCCGCCCGCTGCCCCCGGAAGAACCGCCGGCGCCTGCGCTCTCGCCGCCCGCGCCAGCCGTGGCGCCAGATCCGCCCGCCCCGCTCGCGCCCGTTGTGCCGCCGCCACCCGCGTTGCCGTTCGGTTCGGGGCTCGACAGGCAGGCGAGCGCGAGCGCGAGCCCAACCAGACTTGCGAGGCGCGCCACGAGCGCAGTCTAGCGCATGCCGCGCGGATCCGTATCGGGTGTGCGCACCGACACGCTCGCTGCCAGGCTGCGCACCCAGTCCCCAGCGCGGGGGATGCCGCGCGCCACGGCGCGCCAGCTGCGGCCGCCATCCGTGGACACTTCGTAGCCGTCGAAGGCCACCGGGCGCGTCACGAACTCCGGGTGAAACACGGTGCGGTTGGCGACCGCGAAGTGCAGGTGGTAGTTGCCTGCTCCAGCGCCGGTGTCCCCGACGCGACCGACCAGCCGCCCCGCGACCACCTCGGGCAGCAGCGGCGGGCGCAGCGGCGCACCGAAGGCCACGGCCACCGAGTGCCGCTCGAGGTGCATGTACGACACGAACTCCTCATCGGCGTCCCGGATCATGACGACGTTGGCGTCGGGGCCCCCGTCTCGCGCCTCGTCCTCGACGAACACCATGCGTCCGGCCGCGGCAGCCAAAACGGCCCGTCCGCGCGATCGCGACGGGTCGTGCGCGAGCACGAAGTCCCAGCAAAACGAGGCGAATCCGTTGTGCGTCCCGCCGCGAGCGTCGGGACCCTGACCGACCAGCCAGGCCTCCCCGGCCGGAAACGGCAGGCGCAGCGGTGCCTCCAGGGTCGGCAGCGGGATGCGCTCCGCGTCGGCCGCGCCGTTGCGCTGCGCGCTGACGCGCACGATCGCTGCGGAGCCCTCGAGCCTCGCCACGGCCGGAGCACCCTCGTCGAACGTGAGTGAAAGGACGAGACCGGCCTCGTGACCCGTCGGTGGACCCGCGGAGAGCGCGGCCACTTCCTCCGGCGAGAGCGCGCGAGACAGCGCGACCACATCATCGACGAGACCGTAGTGCTGACCCGCGTAGCCGGTTCGATCCGCGGGGTGACCGCTGGTGCGCCGGCCGATCCGCAGGGTGCCGAGCACGTGGGGCTCGCTGCCGACGGTCAAGGTCGCCTCGCGTTGTCCGTCCACATAGGCGGTCAGGGTGTGGCCCCGCCGCACGAGGGCCAGATGCCGCCAGGTATTTGCCGCGAGCTCTGTCCGCGGGGCGAACACGATCCGCGCCTCACCGAGCTCCGCGTAAAGGACCGCCGCGCCGTCTCGCCTGAAGCCGCCCTTGTCCCACCGGTAATCGCCAAGGCCCATCGCGAAGCGCCCTTCGCCGTTCTCCGCGAGGATCGGCCCTGCGTAGGCGTACGGGTACTGCAGCAGGAAGCGCGCCGCGAGCGTGAAGTCGCCCCCGAGGAGCGGTCCCAGTGCAAGCGGAGTGTCGGCCAGGCCGCCGTATCCGAGCGCGAGTGCCCGGGTGGTGGTCGGAACCACGGCCGTCGCAGGCGGCAATGGGGTGCCTGCGCACGCCGACACCAGGACCCAGAGCGGGAGCAGGCGTCGCAAGCGCCCGAACGGGGCGACCCGCGCGTGGACTTCTGCGATCGCCGGCCAGCGCACCCCGCCAGTGTAGGCCAGCGAATGTCCCTGGGACATCCCATGGGGCTCGCGCCGCTGCAGCCCGTGTCATCCGTTTCAGCAGAGCTGGAAGATCCGCCAAAACAGAGGCTTGCGCGCGCGAAGCCGTGACTCGATCCCTGGTCCACCAGTTGCTCTACCCGGGTACGAAGGTCGCTGTGGCACTCGGACAGCGCGGCTCGGCCGGAAGACATCTCAAGGAGGCTTCTCATGAAGGCGCAGATTTCGTTCGGGGTCCTGTTCGCATTGCTGGCGCTTGGCTGCGGCGGCGATCGAGCCGTGGACCCGACGAGCACGGATCCGACGGTTGCCAAGCAGCACTACGAGACCACCATCCGTGAATGCCGCCAGCAGGCGCAGACCTGCGCGCAGGCCTGCAATGACCTCCAGTGCCTCCAGGGCTGTGGCGAGACCCTCATGATGTGCATCCAGGGTGCGCAACCGCCCCAGGTGCCGGGTCTCGACGCGGCGATCACTTGCCTCGAGGACGTGGGTACCTGTGCCCAGGGCTGCGCGAGCGCTCCGCAAGCCCAGGTCCTGAGCTGCGTCATCGGCTGCGCGAACAGCCTCCTGCAATGCCTCCCCATCCCGGGCGGTCTGCCCCCCTTCCCGTTGCCCGGCGCGGGCGGCGCAGGCGGCGGCTTCCCGTTCCCGGGCGGTGGCACCGGTGGTCTCGGCGGCGGCTTCCCGTTCCCGGGAGGCGGCGCGGGCGGTCTCGGCGGCGGCTTCCCGTTCCCGGGCGGTGGCACCGGTGGTCTCGGCGGCGGCTTCCCGTTCCCGGGCGGTGGCACCGGTGGTCTCGGCGGCGGCTTCCCGTTCCCGGGAGGCGGCACGGGCGGCCTTGGCGGCGGCTTCCCGTTCCCGGGCGCCGGTGGCGCGGGCGGCCTCGGCGGCGGCTTCCCCTGGCCGGGAGGCGGCACGGGCGGCCTCGGCGGCGGCTTCCCGTTCCCGCGCGCCGGTGGCGCGGGCGGTCTCGGCGGCGGCTTCCCCTGGCCAGGCGGCGGCACGGGCGGCCTCGGCGGTGGCTTCCCGCCGATCCCTTGCCCGCCGGCCGGTACGCTCCCGTTCCCG
>JAHFDS010000346.1:8140-8710 GCA_023248855.1 Myxococcales bacterium | reverse complement strand
TGCTCGAGGCGCCCGAGCGCGCGCGCCTGCAGGCAGCTGGCCTGGCTGCGCCCCTCGAGGGTGCGGGCGCGGACGAGTGGGGGCGCGGGGCGCTGCTGCTCGGGGCCCTCGAGGCGCTCCCGGCCGCCGATCACGCGGCGCTGGTGGCCCACCTCTACCGCACCGGCGAGGTGCGCGAGCGGCAGGCGGTGCTGCGCGCGCTGTCGCACCTGCCCGGGCCCGAGCGCTTCGTCGCCACCGCGGTGGAGGCCGGTCGCACCAGCGTGCAGACGGTCTTCGAGGCGCTCGCGTGTGAAAACGCCTACCCGGCCGCGCACTTCCCCGAGCTCAGCTTCAACCAGCTGGTGCTCAAGGCGCTGTTCACCGAGACCGCGATCGATCGCATCGTCGGGCTCGCGGATCGGACCACGCCCGAGCTGGTCCGCATGGTGCGGGGCTACGCCAGCGAGCGCGCGGCCGCCGGCCGGAGCGTCTCGAGCGACACCGCGCGCCTTCTGGGCCAGGGAGCCAGACCATGAACGTGTTCGATCCCCACATCCACATGACGTCGCGGACCACCGACGACTACGC
>JAHFDS010000346.1:0-8130 GCA_023248855.1 Myxococcales bacterium | reverse complement strand
AAGGCGGGCATCACCGCCATCGTGGAGCCCGCCTTCTGGGTCGGCCAGCCGCGCACGCACGTGGGCTCGTTCGAGGACTACTTCCTCTCGCTCCTCGGCTGGGAGCGCTTCCGCGCCAGCCAGTTCGGCATCCGGCACTTCTGCACGCTGGCGCTCAACCCCAAGGAAGCCAACGACCCCCACGTCGCGCGGGGCGTGCTCGATCTTCTGCCCCGCTACCTCGAGAAGGACGGGGTGGTCGCGGTGGGCGAGATCGGCTACGACGACATGACCGCGGTCGAGGACGAGGTCTTCGCGGAGCAGCTCGAGCTGGCCAGGGCGGCGGGGCTGCCTGCGCTCATCCACCTGCCGCACCGCGACAAGAAGCGCGGCACCGAGCGCACGCTCGCGCTCATCAAGTCGATCGGCTTCCCCGAGCCGATGGCCCTCATCGACCACAACACCGAGGAGACGCTGCCGCTCGTGCTCGACACCGGGTGCTGGGCCGGCCACTCGATCTATCCGTCCTCCAAGATGGACGAGCCGCGCATGGTGGCCCTCGTGCAGCAGTACGGCGCCGAACGGATCCTCGTCAACAGCGCCGCGGACTGGGGCATCTCCGACCCGCTCAAGGTGCCGAAGACGCTGGCGCTCATGCGCGAGCGCGGCGTGCCCGAGGCCGACGTCGAGCGCGTGTTCTGGAAGAACCCGGTGCAGTTCTTCGCGCAGAGCGGCCGCCTCGATCTCGAGCTCCAGCCCCAGCCGGTCGATCAGCGCCAGCTGCACGAGGGCAACTCGGTGCTGCGCGGCGGGCGCGCGCCCCGGGTCGATCCGAACCGCTAGAAATCTAGATGCAGCGCACGCTGGTCCTGGATGTCGTCGGACTCACCCCCGACCTGATCGGCGAGCACACCCCGAACCTGCGCGCGCTGGCGCGTGGCGGCGGCCTGCGGCCCCTGGCCACCGTGACCCCCGCCGTGACGTGCACGGTGCAGTCCTCGCTGCTCACGGGCCTACTGCCGTCCGGGCACGGCTGTGTGGCCAACGGCTGGTACTTCCGCGACCAGTCGGAGGTCTGGTTCTGGCGGCAATCGAACCGCCTGGTCGCCGGGGAAAAGGTCTGGGAGGCGGCCAGGCAGCGCGACCCCGCGTTCACCTGCGCCAAGCTCTTCTGGTGGTACAACATGTACGCTTCGGCGGATGTGACGGTCACGCCCCGGCCGATGTACCCCGCCGACGGGCGCAAGCTCCCCGACCTCTACACGCAGCCCGCGAACCTGCGCGAGGAGCTCACGGAGGCCATCGGGAGCTTCCCGCTGTTCGACTTCTGGGGTCCGCGCGCCGGCATCGCGTCGAGCCGCTGGATCGGCGCCGCGGCCGAGCACGTGTGGCGGACCCAGCGCCCCACGCTCAGCCTGGTGTACCTGCCGCACCTCGACTACGACCTGCAGCGCCTGGGACCGCGCGACCCTGCGCTGCACCGGGCGCTCGCCGAGGTGGATGCGGTCGCGGGAGCGCTCCTCGAGCAGGCGCGACGAGACGGCGCCCACGTGATCGTGCTGTCCGAGTACGGCATCACCGAGGTGCGCGGCGCCGTGCATCCGAACCGCGCGCTGCGACAAGCGGGCCTGCTTTCCGTGCGCACCGAGCTCGGGCGCGAGCTGCTCGATCCCGGCGCGAGCGAGGCCTTCGCGGTCAGCGACCACCAGCTCGCCCACGTGTACGTGCGGCGCCCCGAGCGCCTCGCCGAGGTGCGCGCCCTGCTCGAGCGGCTGCCGGGGGTCGAGCGCGTGCTCGACGACGAGGGCAAGCGGGCCTCGGGCCTCGACCATCCGCGCTCCGGCGAGCTCATCGCGATCTCGCGCGCCGACCACTGGTTCACCTACTACTACTGGCTCGACGACGCACGTGCGCCGGACTTCGCACGCACGGTGGACATCCATCGCAAGCCCGGCTACGACCCGGTCGAGCTGTTCCTCGACCCGAAGCTCCCGCTGCCGAGGATCAAGATCGCCTGGACGCTCGCCAGGAAAAAGCTCGGGTTCCGCACGCTGCTCGACGTGATCCCGCTCGACGCGACCCTGGTCAAGGGCTCCCACGGCCGGCCCACGGATCGCCCCGAGGAGGGCCCGGTGTTCCTCACGAGCGCCCCGGAGCTCCTGCCCGACGGCGCGGTGGCGGCGACCGACGTCAAGGCGCTGATCCTGGCCCACGTGTTCGGCAAGTAGCGCCGTCAGGTGCCGGGGATGAAGCGCTGCAGCGCCAGCGTGGCCAGAAAGCCGGCCGCCGCGGCGAGCGCCAGCGCTGGGCGGCCGTGCTGGCAGATCAGGAGGGCGTCGAGCAGCGAGATGCCGGCGATGAGGCTCACCACCGCGCGCGGGATGTTGCGGCGACCCTGGCGCAGAAAGCCGAGCGCGTAGGTCACCCAGCCGACCAGGCCGACCGCGAAGAACGCGGTCGCCCCATCGCCGAGCGCCCTCGGCGCAGCGTAGAGGACGGGCGCCGCCAAAAGCGCGAGCGGCCACAGGTGCTTGACCTCCGACAGGCTCTCCTGCCGCGCCACGTAGGTGAGCCCGATCAAGTAGGCGACCAGCGCGCCCGCGCCGAGCAGCACGGCGCGATCCAGCGCGGGGGCCACCACGAGCGCCGAGGTCGTGTACACGCCCGCGCGACACAGCCCCATCACCAGTGGGGACAGCGGGTTCTGCTTGTGGAAGGCGTCGTACAGGACGACGCAAGCGCCGAGCGCGAGCGCCGACAGGATGGCCGGGGATGCGCCGCGGCCGAGCGCCGCCACCGCCGCGAGCCCGAGGGCCAGCATCAGAAAGCCGAGCCCGAACACGGCCGCGGCCGAGGTCTCCTGGCGCGGAATGGGGCGCTCCGGGCGGTGACGGCGATCCCAGTCGCGGTCGAAGGCGTCGTTGAGGTACATGCCGCCCACGTAGAACAGCGACATCGCCCCGGCCAGGCCAGCCAGCTCGAGCGGCGGGGGATCGCCGCCGGCCAGCGCCACCGCCGCCACCACGTTGGTCCACACGGTCGGCAGGTTGGACACGCGGCCGAGCCGCAGCGCGACCGACAGCCTCATCGCCCGAGCTCGCCCAGGACCCAGCGCAGCTCACGCGCGATCGACTCGGTGACGTCGGTGCGACGCAGCGCGGGCGGCAGGACGTCCCAGGTGTAGGTCTCGACCTCGAGGTGCGCGCTCAGGGCCCGCGCGCGTTGCAGCTCGAGCATGCGCGCCAGAAAGCCCTGCGTGCTGCGAAACCGGCCCAGCTCGGCCTGGAAGATCGGCACGTGGAAGTGAATGCGCCACTCGTCGCCGTGTGGGCCGCGCCCGAGCGCAGCGGGCAGGTCGAGGTGGCGCTCGAGCCCCTGGCCGGTGCGGACCACCACCTGGTGCAGGTACACCTCCTCGGCGAACGCCTCGAGCGCGCGCAGATCCTCGGCGTCCGGGCGGGCCACCTGCAGCCCGGCGCTCAGCTGCAGCTTGACGATCCGGACGCCGGCCGCGGCCAGGGCCTCGACCGCCGTGTCGGGATCCTCGAACTCGACCGCGGCATGACAGGTGTCGAGGCACAGCCCGAGGTGACGCCGGAGCGAAAGCTCACACTCCCCGCGCGCAAGGCCCGTGAGCGCAGCCAGGCGAGCCGCGGCCGAGGCCGTGTGCAGATGCTGCTGGAACAGCGCGATGGCCTCCGCGGTGGTCTCGAGCAGACAGCCCGGCTCCGGCTCGAGCGCGAGCGCGATCGTGCATCCGGTGCGCTGCCGGATCTCGCACAGCGTGGCCGCGTGGCGGATCAGCCGATCCGCCACCTCGGCCGCCGCGCCCTCGCCGCACCGCTCGCGGAACGCGCCCGGCACCGTGCTGACGCTGCCCTCGACCCCGGGCGGCAGGAGCGCCGCCAGGAGGTGCGCCAGCTGGTCCGTGTAGGAAAGGCGCGCCTCCTCGAGCCAGTCGGGGCGATAGACCTGCTCCTTGACGCGCGTGCCGGCAAAGGTCCCGTAGGGAAAGCCGTTGATGGAGAACACATAGAGCCGCTCTTGCTCGAGGAGCGTCTTGAACGCGTCGAGCTCGCCCGGCGCGGCCAGCTCGGCGGCGGCCAGCGCGGACAGCCGCAGGCCCACCCCGAAGGCGCCCTCGGGCGCGACCTCGGCCTTGACCGCCGTCACCCGCTCCGCGACGTTCTGGCGCACCTGCGCCCAGCGCTCGCCCGGGTGGATGTTGGTGCAGTAGCCAAGGTGCGCCCCGCGCACGATCATCCGGCGCTCCTGCGGCCGCCAAGCCACGCGATCGCGCGCCGCATCGCCTCGCGATCGACCTGCCGCACCTCGATCCCGCGCCCGAGGTCCTCGAGCAGCGTGATGCAGAGCTCGCCCCCGAGGTGCTCGCGGAACTCGTCGAGCCCGTCCAGGATCTCCTCGCGGCCGAGCGCGTCGTGCCACATCGGCAGGCCGAGCTTGCCGAGCAGCGCCAGGATGGCCTCGAGCGCGTCGGCGCCAAGGAGACCGATCTCGACCGCGTAGCGACTGTCGAGCGCCATCCCGATCGACACCGCCTCGCCGTGGCGCAGCGCATGGTCGGTCACCATCTCGAGCTTGTGGGCCGCCCAGTGGCCGAAGTCGAGCGGCCGTGCGCTGCCGTGCTCGAACGGATCGCCGGAGGTCGCGATGTGGGCGAGGTGCAAGAGGGCGCAGCGGCGGACCAGCGTCTCCACGGCGGCGGCGTCGAACCGGGCGAGCGCGGGCGCGGCGCTGGCGAGCCACTCGAAGAAGTCGCGGTCGCGGATGAGCGCGACCTTGACCGCCTCGGCCATGCCGGCGCGCAGGTCACGCGGCGGCAGCGCGGACAGGAAGTCGAGGTCGTTTAGCACCGCGAATGGCGGCGCGAAGGTGCCGAGGAAGTTCTTGGCCCCGAGCGCGTTGACGGCATTTTTGACCCCCACCCCGGAGTCGTTCTGCGAGAGCACCGTGGTCGGCACGCGGACCACGCGCAGCCCGCGGTGCGCGGTGGCGGCCGCGTAGCCCGCCATGTCCTGGACGGCGCCACCGCCGATCACGAGCACGAACGAGTGCCGATCCAGGCCGAGATCCCGGAAACGGCCCCACAGCCGTGCCAGCGCGTCGGGGTCGTTCTTGGCCTGCTCGCCCCCCGGCACCACCTCGGGCGCGCCCAGGACCTCGAGCGCCTCGGCGTGCCGGGCGGCGTAGGCCGTCACGCGCGCGGGGAGATCGGGGAACGCGCGCAGCACTCCGGCGTCGACGACCACCAGCACGCGGTGTCGGATCGACGGCTCGCGCCGGCGGATCGCCTGCAGGAGCGCAGGGTTGTCCACGTCGAACAGGCCCCGCGTGAACGCGACAGGATACTCGAAGGTGACGTCGAACCGCTGGAGGTGCACCTCGTCGGAGCCCATCTGTCCTCGGAACGTCTGCCTTCGAGCCTGCTTTTACCCTAGCATGGCCAGCTGGAGGACCGCGATGGCCGAGGATCCCCAGGCAACGAGCTGGCTCGAGCGCTTCGTGCGCGACCACGGCGGTGTCGCCGGCACCGTGCATCGCAGAAGGGGCGAGGTCCTCGAGCTGGCAGCCGCTCACAACATCCCCGAGCCGGTACGGCGCGTGACCGCGATCGTGCCCCGGGGCAAGGGCATGGCCGGCCTCGCGCTCGAGCGCAACGAGCCGGTCTCGACGTGCAACCTCAAGACCGATCAGAGCGGGGACGTGCGCCCCGGCGCCCGCGCGGTCGACGCGCAGGCGGCCGTGGCCCTGCCGGTTCGCGACGCCCGGGGCGAGGTGCGCGCGGTGGTCGGCATCGCGTTCGCCGGGGAGCGCGATCTCGAGCCGGCCGAGCTGACCGCGCTCCTCGAGGCCGCGGCGCAGCTGCCGTAGCAGGTCAGAGCAGCTTGTCGAGGGCGGCCTTGAGGGCGGGCACGGTGCGCGGGTCGTTCTGCAGGCGATCGCACAGCTCGCGCCCCGCCTTGCCGCCAAGGTCCAGCACCGCCTTGACCCAGGACTCGGCGAGCTTGGCCGAGCCGATGGCGTCCGGATCGGCGTGCCCCGCGCGCAGAAGGTGCACCAGCTCGGGCAGCGCTTCCTTGGCCTTGGTCGCGACCACGGCGTCCACGATCTCCTGCGCGGCCGCGCCCGGGAGCGCAGGGTCATGGAGCGCCATCACGAGGCGGGCCACCGCCCTCGGGTCGCCGGTCGCGCCGATCGCGCGCGCCACCACATCCACGGGCGGGTGCTGGGTCGAGACCGCGTGGTCGTAGCGCCGTAGCGCCACCTCGAGCAGCGTCTCGAGCGAAGCCTTGTCCTTTCGGCCCACGAGCAGATCGGCCGCCCGCTGCTGGAGCGGGCCCGGTAGCTCGCTGTCCACCACGCGCAGGAGCTCCCTGGCGCTCTTCGCCCCGGGCTGCGCGGCGATCGCGTCGAGCGCGATGGCCTTGGCCGCCGCGTAGCGCACGTCGCGATCCCACACGATCTGCGCGAGCGTCGCGACCACGTCCCCGGCAGGCGTCGTCGCGCCGGCCGCGAAGGCGCCCGCGTCGAACGCCGCGCCCACGACCGGGCCGGGCACGCGCGCGATGCTGCGCTTGGCGCCGGTCGCGGGATCGAGCGCGAACACCTCGCCGTCCTCTGCGACCGCGAGGATCGCGCCGCCGGTGTGCTCGGTCTGCACGATCTCGACGCGCGGGTGCAGGTACGCGAAGCGCACCACCCCGACCCTGCCATCGGCGCCCGGCGTCGCGTCGAAGCCGAACACGTAGCGGAACACGTGCAGCGCCGCGTGGCGCGCGAGCACGGGCCTTCGCCCCGGCTCGAGCCACCACACGAGGTGATTGCGATCGAGCGCGGACGCGTCGGCCTCGGCGGGCGCGTAGGCATCGCGGCCGTAGCGCACGCGCCTGGGTGCGCCACCCGGCAGCGCCGCGGTTGTGAAGTGCTGCTCGTCACGCGGGAACGCCGTCTGGTCCGCAGGGAACGCGAACACGCCCTCGCCGGAGCCGAGGCCGAGCGCGCCAGGCTGCGCGTGCACGAACGTCACCTCCGCGTCGCGCGAGCGCAGCCGCAGCACCTCCTTGCCGCTCGCGGCGTCGAGCACGGCCACGTACTGCGACGACAGCGGCACGAGCACGTATCCCGAGACCACCGACGGGGCGCCCGCGATGCGCGCGCCAGGCTGTCCGGCCACGTCGAGCGCCCAGCGCGGCCGTCCCGTCGGATCCACGCCCACGAGGCGCGCCGAGGCCGGGGTCGGCATCGTGGTGGCGTAGGCGCCCGCGTCGTCGCAGTCCACGCCCACGAACGTGCCCGAGGCCGGCACCTCCGCGCGCACGCCGCCCGTGGCGAGATCGCGCAGGACCAGCACGCCCTTTCCGCCGTGAGCGACCAGCGAACCGCCGATCGCCACCTTGGTGGTGACCACGCCCTTCTGGGTCCAGCGCGTCTGGCCGGTCGCGAGGTCCACGGCCGTCAGCGTGCGCTCGGCCCCGGGCGCGCCCGACACCACGATCGCGAGCGGCTGGCCGGACGCGTTCCTGGGCTTTTCCGGGACCACGAGCCGGGGGCGGACCGCGTCGAGCACGTCCTTGGGGCTCTCCGCCGCGATCGGAGACAGGCCCCCGGGCGCGCAACCCACCGCGACCAGCGCCAGCGCGACGCCGCGCACCATCCGCTCGCAAGGACCCATCATCGACCTCCCCGCTCGTCGAGCAGCTTCTGGGCGACGTCCTTGGACGGCCGCCCCTTGCCCCCCGGCTGCGCCAGGTAGTCCATGATCGCCGCCGTCGAGGCCGCGCCCGGCAGCTTGGCGATGACGCGCAGCACCTCCACCCGCAGCGGGTCGGCCACGTCCTCGCGGCGCACGACCTCGGACAGCGCCGACGCGATGATCGCGTCGGGCAGACGCCCGGCCGACTCGGCCAGCGTCGCCACCGTGCGCGGCGTGGC
Source organism: Myxococcales bacterium (assembly GCA_023248855.1). GTDB lineage: Bacteria > Myxococcota_A > Polyangia > JAHFDS01 > JAHFDS01 > JAHFDS01. The sequence continues at coordinate 198 of JAHFDS010000346.1, read as the reverse complement.
GAGCTTGCCGACCGCCTCGGCGGCCGCGTCGTCCCCCCGCTCGAGCAGCTTGAGCAGGCGCTCCTCGGCGCCGCGGTCGCCGCGCGCGACCACGGCCTTGCACGCGGCGGCGCGCACGCTGCCGTCGACGTCCCCGAGGCCCATGCGGATCGCCCCGAGGGCCTTCGGCGCCTTCTGGCGCGCGAGCGCCGCCAGCGC
>JAHFDS010000345.1 GCA_023248855.1 Myxococcales bacterium | reverse complement strand
CGAGCGCCATCGGGCCCGAGAAGTCGATCTCCCACGGCAGCTGCGAGTCCTCGCCGAGCACGGCGCCGGCGACCCACAGGCCCGCCTCCTTGAGCTGCTCGAGCGCGCGCGAGAGGTTCACCACCTGGGCGATCGGCACGTGCTCGGTGGCGCCGGCGGACGTCTTGACCACCGCGGGCGTCACCTCGGCCGAGCGATCCTTCGGGATGATCACGCCGTGCGCGCCGAGCACGTGCGCCGAGCGCACGAGCGCGCCGAGGTTGCCCGGATCCTGGATGCCGTCGAGCACCAGCACGAGCGCCGGCCGCGGGGCCCGGGCGAGGAGGTCCTCGAGCTCGGCGTACTCGAACTCGCCGCACAGCGCGACGGCCCCCTGGTGCGGGACGCCCGGCGCGAGCGCGTCGAGCTCCTCGCGGGGGCGCTGCTCGACCTGCGCGCCCGCCTGGCGCGCCTCGCCCGAGAGCGCGAGCGCGGCCTTGACGCCCTCGGCGAGGAAGAGGGTCCTGGCGCGCTTGGCGCGCAGCGCCTCGCGCACCGGGTTGATGCCGTAGACGACGCGGCCGGCTCCCGCGCTCACGCGAGCGCCCCGGCGATCTCCGCGGCGATCGCATTCGCCTGGGCGAATGGGTCAGCCGCGTCGCGGATCGGACGGCCCACCACCACGTGCGAGGCGCCGGCCAAGATGGCCTCCGCGGCCGTCGCCACGCGCTTCTGGTCCCCCACCGGCACGCCCGCCGGTCGCACGCCCGGCGTCACCACCAAGAAGCCCGCCGGGACGTCCGCCCGCACGATCGCGGCCTCGCGTGGCGAGCACACGACGCCGTGACAGCCGGCCTCGGCGGCGAGGCGCGCGCGCCGTACCACCAGGTCCTCCACGTCGCCGCCGTCGCCCACCTCGCGCAGGTCGGTCGCGTCGAGCGACGTCAGCACGGTGACGGCGAGGATCTTCATCGCGCTGGCCTCCTTGACCGCGCGCGCGAGCATCGCGCGGCCGCCGCACGCGTGCACCGTCAGCATGCCGACCTCGGCATACCGGGCCACGCGAGCCACCGCGCGCCCCACTGTCTCGGGGATGTCGTGCAGCTTGAGGTCGAGGAACACGCGCCCCTCGGGCAGCCCCGAGAGGACCGTCGGTCCTTCGGCCGTGAACAGCTCGAGCCCCACCTTGAGCCAGCCTGCCGCGCCGCCGAGCCGCGTCACCAGCGCCCGCGCCTGGGCCGCCGACTCGACGTCGAGCGCGCAGATGAGCCGGTCGCGGCCGCTGTTGGCTGGCCTTGCGGCCTCGCTCACGTACGGCCTCTGGCCAGCTCCTCGGCGACCTTGGCTTCGATCGTCGCCACGATCTCGGCGAGGGGTACCTTCGTGGCCTCCTTGTCGCGGCGGTGCTTGAGCTCGACCGCGCCCTCGGCGAGCGACTTCTTGCCGACCGCGACGCGCAGCGGGATCCCGACCAGATCGGCGTCCTTGAACTTCGACCCGGGTCGCTCGTCGCGGTCGTCGTAGAGCACCTCGATGCCGGCCGCCTCGAGCTTTTCGTGCAGCTCCTCGGATACGCGCCTCACGTCGGCGTCGCCCGGCTGCAGCGAAAGGAGCGTCACCTGGTAGGGCGCGATCGCCATCGGCCAGACGATGCCGCCCTCGTCGTGGTTCTGCTCGATCGCGGCCGCCGCGGTGCGCGTCACGCCGATGCCGTAGCAGCCCATGATCATCACGTGCTCCTTGCCGTCCTCACCCAGGAACACGCAGTGCATCTTCTTCGAGTACCGCGTGCCGAGGAAGAACACGTGGCCGACCTCGATGCCGCGGTAGGCCTTGAAGTGGCCCTTGCCGCAGCGAGGGCACGCGTCGCCCTCGACGGCCACGCGCAGGTCGGCGGCCGTGGCCTGGAAGTCGCGCCCCGGCACCACGTGACGCAGGTGCCCGTCGGCGGCGTTGGCGCCGACGATCGCCTCGGCCATCGCCAGCACCTCGTGATCGGCGACCACGGGAACGACAAGGCCCACGGGGCCCGCGAAGCCGACCGGCGCACCCGTGGCCCTTTCGACCTCGGCGTCGCCCGCGAGCTCGAGCGTGCTCGCGTCGAGCGCGCGCTTGAGCTTGGCCTCGTTGAGCTCGCGATCGCCGCGCACCATCGCGGCGACCAGCGTGCCGCCCTTGCCCGTTTCCGGGTCGAAGTCGCGGCGGTAGACCAGCGTCTTGGCCAGCGCGGCGGCCGGCACGCCGAAAAAGCCCGAGACCTCCTCGATCGTGCGCTGGCCCGGCGTGGCCACCTGCTCGCGCGGGGCGGCTGCGGGCGTCGCCTTTTCGGCGGGCACGATCTGCGCCATCTCGACGTTCGCGGCGTAGCTGCATGCTTCGTGGTCGCACGCGACGATGTTGTCCTCGCCGCTCGTCGCCAGCACCTGGAACTCGTGCGAGAGCGTGCCGCCGATGTTGCCCGTGTCGGCCTCGACGGCGCGGAACGCGAGCCCGCAGCGCCGGAAGATCGCCAGGTAGGCGTCGTACATGCGCTGGTAGGTGCGCTTGCAGTCGTCCTCGTCCGCGTGAAACGAATACGCGTCCTTCATGATGAACTCGCGGCCGCGCATCACCCCCGCGCGCGGGCGCGGCTCGTCGCGGAATTTCGCCTGGATCTGGTAGAGGTTGAGCGGCAGCTGGCGGTAGCTCTTCACGTCGCGCCGCACGATGTCGACGATGACCTCCTCGTGCGTCGGGCCGATGAGGAAGTCCGCGCCCTTTCTGTCCTTGAAGCGCAGCAGCTCGGCGCCGTAGGCCTGCCAGCGGCCGGACTCCTGCCACAGCTCGGCCGGAACGGCGGCGGGCATGAGCACCTCCTGCGCACCGGCGCGGTTCATCTCCTCGCGCACGATCTCCTCGATCTTGCGGACCACACGCCAGCCGAGCGGCAAGAGGGTGTAGATGCCGGCGGCGAGCTTTCTGATGTAGCCCGCGCGCACGAGCATCACGTGAGAGACCACCTGCGCCTCGGCGGGCGCTTCCTTGAGCGTCGGGATCAGGGCTTGCGAGTAACGCACGAGCGGGAGATAGCACGAAGCGGGGTTGGTTGCGCCTGCAAGCCCGCTGTGAGCCGGCGGCTCCGAAGTGGTAGCCTTCTCCCTGTCGCGCGGGCCGCGCGGGAGGACAGGCGGTTGCGAGAACAACTGATCATGCTCGAGGAGCTCCAGCAGCACGACGCCAAGGTGCTGGAGCTGGAGGTGGAGGCCAAGGCGATTCCGGCCCGGCTCGCGCAGCTCTCCGAGGACGTCGCGCGGGTCTCCGCGGTGCTCGAGCGCGAGAAGGTGCAGCTGACCGAGACGGAGCGCTACCGGAGTGAGCAGGACACGCAGCTCAAGCACGAGGAGCAGCAGCTCGCGAAGGCCAAGCAGAAGGCGACGCAGGTCAAGAACCAGAAGGAGTTCATGTCCCTGCAGCGCGAGATCGAGACCACACGGCGCCTGATCGGCGAGCGCGAGGAGGAGGTCCTCAAGCTGTCCGAGGCGGTCGAGGCCTTCCGTGCCAAGATCGTCTCGCACGAGGCCGACGTGGCGAAGCTCCGCGAAGGCTTCGAGGCCGAGCGCACCGCAGCGGACGTGCGCCTGGCCGCGCTGTCCGCGGCGATCGCCGAGCATCGCAAGGCGCGTGACCTCGTGGCGGTGAAGGTGCGCGCCGACGTGCGGCGCAAGTACGACGCCATCAAGCTCAAGAAGGGCCGCGCCGTCGTGGCCGTCAAGGGGGGGGTCTGTCAGGGCTGCAACATGCGCATCCCGCCGCAGCTCTACAACACGCTGCAGCGCGGCAACTCGCTCGAGCTGTGCCCGACCTGCGCCCGCATGATCTACTGGGACCGGATCATGGACGAGCAGAAGCTCGAAGCCGGCGAGGCCAAGCCGGCGGAGTAGGGAAGTGGGTCCTCGTCGGAGTCGGCAGTAAGCCGAGTTCTGTTCCGCGCTCGGTTGCCCTCCCGCGGTGGCGATCATTCCTCTGGGCCGCCGATTGCTCGAACGGCTCGTGCGACCTTACCCGAGGGCATTGCGCGGGCCGCGCGCCCCCTGTTCGGTCTTGCTCCAGGTGGGGTTTGCCGTGCCCCCTCCGTCACCGGAGGGGCGGTGCGCTCTTACCGCACCGTTTCACCCTTACCCCGGGCGAACCCGGGGCGGTTTGTTTTCTGTGGCACTTTCCTGCGGATCACCCCGACTGGCCGTTAGCCAGCACCTTGCCCTGTGGAGCTCGGACTTTCCTCGAACGTGGCCGGGCCACGCCCGCGATCGCCTCGCCGACTCCGGCGAGAACCCGGGCAAAGTGTACCATCCCGGGCCATGACTGCCATCTGGGACAAGCTCTGGGCCCACCTGACCGAGCAGGGACCGCACATCGCCCTCGCCCTCGTCCGTATCGCCTTCATCGTCGTCACCGCCTGGGCGCTGCGGCTCGCCGCCACCCGCCTGACCCGTCGCGCCATCCAGCGCATGGATCGCACGATCGGCTCGTCGAGCGACACCTCGAAGCGCGCGCACACCGTGCTGCCGATGCTGATCTCGATCGAGCGCTTCGTGATCACGTTCCTCGCCGTCGTACTGTGCCTGTCGCAGCTCGGCATCGACACGAGCGCCATCCTGGCCGGCGCGGGCGTCCTCGGTCTGGCGGTCGGCTTCGGCGCGCAGAACCTGGTCAAGGACGTCATCAGCGGCTTCTTCATCCTCATCGACGGCAACATGAACGCCGGCGACGCGGTGACGCTCGCCGGGACCTCGGGCTCCGTCGAGGGTATCGGTCTTCGCAATACCTTCATCCGCGAAGGCAACGGCAAGCTCTGGGCGATCCCCAACGGCGACATCCGCACGATCTGCAACTGGTCCGTCGACTGGGCGCGGGCGGTCATCGACGTCTGGCTCACCTACGAGACCGACGTGTCGCGCGTCATGGCCCTGCTGCAGGACGTCGCCGCCGCCTGGGCGCTCGAGGCCGGCGAAGCCGTGCTCGATCCTCCGGCCGTGGGCGGCATCGGCGACATGAGCGCGGCGGGCTACAAGCTCGTGGTCGCCGTCAAGGTCACGCCGTCGGCGCGCGCGGGGGCCGAGGCCGAGCTGCGGCGCCGCATCAAGATCGCGCTCGACAAGGCCGGCATCGAGCCGCCCTACCCGCGCCAGGTCACGCCGGGCGCGCGCCCACCTGGGGCCCAGGCATGAAGGTCGCGACCTGGAACGTCAACTCGATCCGCGCCCGGCTCGAGCGCGTGGTGCCCTGGCTCGAGGCCGTCCGGCCCGACGTCCTGCTCATGCAGGAGTCCAAGGTCACCGACGAGCAGTTTCCGAGGGAGGCGATCGAGGCGCTCGGCTACCAGCTCGCCACGCATGGCCAGCGCACGTACAACGGCGTGGCGGTCCTCGCGCGCGCGCCGATCGAGGTCCTAAGCCGCGGCTATGCCGATGGAGGCGACGACAGCGAGGCGCGCTTCCTCGACGCCCGCGTGGGCGGCGTCCGCTTCCTGTGCGCGTACGTGCCGAACGGCAAGGAGATCGGCTCGCCGCACTGGGAAAAGAAGCTCGCCTGGCTCGACCGGCTGCGCGGCTACCTCGAAGCGCGCTGCACCACAGCCGAGCCCATCGTGCTCGGCGGCGACCTGAACGTGGCGCCCGAGGCGGCGGACGTCGCGAACCCCGACGCCTGGGCGAGCTCGGTGCTCTTCCACCCCGAGGCGCGAGAGGCCCTCGCGCGCGTCACCCGCTGGGGCCTGGTGGACGCCTTCCGGCTCAGGCACCCGGAGCCGGGCCTCTACTCCTGGTGGGACTACCGCATGCTGGCTTTCCCCAAGAACGACGGCCTGCGGATCGACCACCTGCTGGTGACCCCGCCCGTCGTGCCGCGCGTGCGCGAGGCTTCCATCGACAGGAACGCCCGCAAGGGCAAGCAGCCGAGCGACCACGCCCCGGTCCTGCTGGAGCTCGATCCGTAGCGGCCAGCGATCCCGGGAACCTTTTTCCTCCCCCTGCGTGTAACGCTTTCGTGGGGACGAGCCCGGCCATGCAGCTGCCCGCCGATCGTGAGCTCGATGAGCTGACGCTGCGCCGGGCGCAGCGGGGGGAGGCCGCCGCCTGTCGTGCCCTGGTCGAGCGCTACCAGCGGCCGGTGTTCGCGCTGGTCGGGCGCATGCTCGGCCGGCGGGAAGGGGTCGAGGACCTGGCCCAGGAGACGTTCCTGCGGGCCTTCCGCGCCCTCGGCGACTTCGATCCGCGCGGCCCGGCGCGCCTGTCGACCTGGCTCCTGACCATCGCTACGCGGCTGTGCATCGACGCGCTGCGGCGGCGCCTCCCGGAGGCGGTGTCCCTCGAGACCGCGCGCACGCTCGACAGCGGCGCGCGCACCGATGCCACTGCGGAGCGCCTGGCCCTCGGCCGCGCCATCGAGCTCGCGGTGGCGCGCTTGCCACCGGACCAGCGCGCCGTGGTCGTGCTGCGCGAGTGGCACGAGCTCGACTACGACGAGATCGCGCGGGCGCTCGATCTCGACCTGGGAACCGTCAAGTCGCGCCTCTCGCGAGCGCGGTCCGCGCTCCGCCAGGCGCTCGAGGAGGTCCATCGTGTCCACGCGGGATGACGATCCGGAGCGGCTCGACCCGCGCTGGCTCGAGGCTTACGAGGCCTCGGAGCCGCCGGCCGGCTTTGCCGACCGCGTGCTGGCCGCGCGCCCGGCGCCGGTTTTGCAGGCGCCCTCGGAGGCGCGACGCCCGCATCTATATATGCGCGTGGGCACATTCGTTGCCGTGGGCGCGGCGGCTGCGGCGCTCCTGCTGGTCGTTTCGGGGCGGGGAGGCGGCGTGCACGAGGGGGCTCGCCTGGCGTCGGTGCGCGAGAGCGTCTCCCTCGGAGCCCGTGGCGTGATGGTCCTCGAGCCCGGCGCCGACGTGGCGTTTCGCGTGGCCGAGGGCTCGGCGCGCATCGAGCAGCGCGCCGGTCAGGTGTTCTATCGCGTCGACAAGTCCAGCCGGCCGGGGGCGTCGTTCGTCGTGGCGACGCCAGCCGGGCAGGTTCAGGTCGTGGGTACGTGTTTCTCCGTGGAGGTGATGCCGATGATGCCGTCGAAGTCTGCGTGGAAGGGCGCCGCCATCGGCGCCGCGGTGTCGAGCGCCGTGCTCGTGACGGTGTTCGAGGGGCGCGTGCTGCTCGCGAGCCCGAAGGGTCAGCTCGAGGTGGCCGCCGGGCAGACCGGTCGCGCCGCCGTGGAGGGCGCTCCGTCGCTCGCCGCCCAGGTCGCGGAGGCGCCGCCGGCGCCGGGTGCCACCACCGAGGAGCTGCGCAGACGCGACGACGAGCAGCGGCTCGAGATCGCGACCCTGCGCGCCAAGGTCAAGGCCCTGGAAGGGCAGGGCAAGAAGGCGGGCGAGGGCCACCCGCTCGACGACGTGATGCCGGGCCAGGCGAGCAAGACGCCGTTCTTCGATCCCAGCAAGGAGGAGCTCTCGCAGATGGCCAAGGAGTGTCGCCTCAAGTGGGACTCGCCGCCGCTCGGCGCCGAGCCCACGCGCATGGGCCCGAAAGGGCAGCAGGAGGCGGGCCTGACCGACGAGGAGCGCGAGCGGTTCAACAAGATCTCGGCCGATCTGCACGCCCGGACCGCGGCGGATCTGCGCAGCTTCTACGCCGAGGTCACCGGCGACAGCGCGGCCAGCAAGGACCTCTCGCCGAGCACGATGATGCAGGAGATCGAGGCGAAGTCACCGGAGGCGGACGTGCAGGAGACCTTCCGCCGCCTGTCGGCCGAGCGAGCGGGCCTGGCGAAGCCGCCGACGCCCGCGGAGCTCAAGACGCGGTCGCCGGTCGAGCGCATGATGCGTCAGGTGACCACGCTCGGCGACCTCTTCGAGCGCGATCTCGGCGCGGTCCTCGGCAAGGAGCGCGCTCACGCCCTGCGCGCCAGCGGTGGCGGTTGGGGCAGCCGCTCCGTCTCGTCCCATGGTTGCCCCGGCGGCGACAAGGGCGAGTAGCGCCCCGCGCGTCACGGTCCGAACGCGGCCCGGTCGAGCTGCTTTCGGATCTTCTGCTCCCCGATCCACGCCTTCTTCCGCGTCTCCACCTCGATGAGGTGCATCGTCACCACGTAGGCGCGGACGTCTTTCTTCTCGGTGAGGTCGTTCTGCGTGTTGATGACGCCGCCGAGCAGGAAATCCGCGCCGGTCGCGTTGCCGCGTGACTTCACGGTCTCGTCCGACGCGTTCTTCTTCTGGTCGTCGAGCTCGGCCTCGATGTCCACGAGCTCACCCGGCGTCGCGACGAGGTCCATCCGCCCCGACGCCAGCAGGGCCCGCTCGATCTGCGCGGTGAAGTACTCGTGGTTGATCTGCTCGGACGAGTGGTTCTTGACCCGGTAGAGCCGTACGACGGGCTTTCGGCCGCCGTGCGCCGCCGCGAACCAGTGCCACCAGGGCTGACCGGCCGGGTAGGAAAGGCAGCTCGGCACCATCGTGCGCACCACCTGGTCCGCGTCCTGGTCGTTCCAGTAGCCCGCCTGGGGGCGCTTGCCACTGCAGCTCACGAGCAGGAGCCCCACCGCCACGATGAGCGCGCGCACGTGCGGATCCTATCCTCTCGGCCAGCGCCGCGTGCCGGCCAGCAAGAGCAGGCAGAGGAGCCACGCGCCTCGAGGCGTCCGGCCGCCTTGCGTACAACCCCCGGACGATCTGCCGTCGCCCGCGCTCGAGCCGCTGGCCCCGCCCGCGCCGCCGCGACCCGCGCCAC
>JAHFDS010000024.1:12293-35777 GCA_023248855.1 Myxococcales bacterium | reverse complement strand
CATCGCCGAGCGACTCGTCCAGGCGCAGCACACGGCTGCGATCCTCACGACCTTCAACGAGGTGGACATGACGGCGGTGATGGCGCTCCGCAAGCAGTTCGCCGACGAGTTCCACAAGGCGCACGGCGTCAAGCTCGGCTTCATGTCCTTCTTCGTCAAGGCCGCGGTGGCGGCGCTGCAGAAGTTCCCGGGTCTGAACGCCGAGGTTCGCGGGGATGCCATCGTCTACAAGAAGCACTACGACATCGGCATCGCGGTGGGCGGCGGCAAGGGCCTCGTCGTACCCGTCCTGCGCGGCGCCGACCAGCTCGGCTTCGCGGAGATCGAGCGCGGCATCACCGAGCTCGCGCAGAAGGCGTCGGACTCCAAGCTCACGCTCGCGGAGCTCTCCGGCGGGACCTTCTCGATCACGAACGGCGGGATCTACGGCTCGATGATGTCCACGCCGCTGCTCAACATGCCGCAGACCGGCATCCTCGGCATGCACAACATCGTCAAGCGGGCGATCGTCGTCGGGGACGCGGTCGTGGTGCGGCCGATGATGTACCTCGCAGTCTCCTACGACCACCGCGTGGTGGACGGGCGTGAGGCGGTGCAGTTCCTGGTCGCCATCAAGGAACGCCTCGAAACCCCGGACCGCTTGCTGTTCAGCCTCTGACTCCCGCCCTGCGCGCCGCTCAGTCGCGCGGCCAGGCCTGCATGATCGACTTCAGGTGGTAGTCGCGCTCCGCGCTCGGCACGCGCTGAGTGAGCTCGGCCGCCTGCTTGCGCGCCTCGTCGAAGCGGCCGAGCTCGGCCAGCGCGAGCATCGTGTAGAAGGCGGATAGCGCCCAGAAGCTGTCGCCCGCTTGCAGCGGGTGCTGCTTCCTGTAAGCGGCACAGAGCTCGAGGGCGCGGAGGTACTGGTGGTGGTCGCGCACCGCGACCAGGCAGGGCTGCCAGTCGAGCGAGCGCACGCGGACGTCGTTCGGGTTCGGCTGCGCGAGCACCTGCTGGCGCTCGAGCTCGAGGTCGGAGAGCGCCTTCGACAGCGCGGCCTTGCCTTCCTCGCGCTTGCGCCGCTCCTCGATGAGGAGGCTCATCATCGACTCGACGCTCTGGAAGTACGTCCCCGCCGGGAACTCCTTGAGATGGCGCTCGCCGGCCTGCAACGCGAGGTCGACGTGCTTGAGCATGTGATGCGCCTGGAAGACGTAGAAGCTCGCCAGCTCGCGCACGTCCATGCCGGGCAGCTCGCTCTTCGGTGGGTCCTTGTAGATGTGCTCGGCGTCGCCAAGCAGGCGCTTCCACTGGAAGGCCGTCATGCGGCTCGCGAGCAGTTGCACGGCCGCCTGCGCGCCGAGCCTGCTGTCGGCGCGCAGCTTGTCGAGCTCGGCCGCCTTGGTTTCGACCGCCTTGTCGCGCTGGTCGCGGTATCCCACCATGCGCTTCTCGAGCGCGGCGAGATCGTCGATGGCAAAGGTGAACTTCGGGTCGAGCGCGACGGCGCTCTTGAGGAAGGCGCGCTTCTCGTCGCTCGAGCCGGCCCCGAGGGCCAGGGCGTACAGGCGGAAGGCGTCGAGGTTCTTGGTCGGGACCTTGCGCACCTCGGCGCGTTCCTCCTTGGAGACCGGCACGCGGTAGCGCGCGGTGAGCTGGTCGACGATCTGGTCCTCGAGCGCGAAGATCTGCTTGAGCGGGCCGGTGACCTTGGCGGCGTTCTCGACCACGCCGGTCTCCACGTCGACGAAGCGGGCCGTCAGACGCGCACTCTGCCCCGACACCTGGTACCCACCCACGACCAGGAGGCGGGCCCCCACGAGCTTGCCGAGCTCTGCGGCGCGGGCCTGGGGGTCGTCCCCTTTCTGCAGCTTGAGCTCGCCGAGCGCCCGCTCGACCTGGGTCCGCTCCACCACGCGGAAAGCGTGGATCTTGCGCAGGTCGCTGGTCATGGCCTCGGCGATGCCGAGCGAGAGCCACTCGAGCCGGGCCTCTCCGCTGGCGTTGCGAAAGGGCATCACGGCGACGGCGCGCGGCCTTTCTCCCGTGGCGCGGGCGCTCGCCGGACCCAGCAGCAGCACCAGCGGCACGAGGTGCACGGCGTTCACGGAGAGGCTCCTCCAGGGGGTCGGGCGCGACGTGCGAGCTCACCGCGGACGGCGGCCGCGAGCTGGTCCTGGAGCGCGAACGCGCTCGAGGCGGCGCCACGGACGGTGTGCGTGGTGAGGATCTCGCCCGACTCGACGTCGAGCAGGCGGCCATCGAGGCGCAGCGCGTCGCCTGCCTGCTGCGCGGCGCCCACGATGACCAGCTCCGCGCCCTTTACCCGGCCGAGGCGCGCGCGCGTCCCCGGGTCGACATATTTGCTCTGACCGAAGTCGATCTCGCCGAGATCGGCGCCGAGCTGCGTGCGCTCGATCAGCTGGACGCCGGACAGGCCTGCCACCGCGGTCGTGAGGGTCTCGGCGAGCCCCTCGCCGAGGCCCGCGGGTGCCCCGGCGGCGACCCGGAACGGCAGGACGGCAATGCGCAGCGGTCCCGAGCGATCGCGGCCGCGCGCGCCCGCGCCGGCCGCGCCCGCGGCGGCGGGATGCGGCGGGGAGGTGGGGGCGCCGCGAAGGAGGAGGGCGCCTCCACCGAGGCCGATCGCGGCTGCCGCCCCCGCAGCGAGGAGCAGAGTCCGGGGATGAGGGCGAGCGTCCGCGTGCTGCAGGGCCTGCGCGAGCGATCCCGCATCGGCGAATCGGTCGCCCGGGGCGTGCGCGAGGCATCGGTCGATGGCCGCGCACAGGCCGCCGGGAAGGTCCGCGCGCAGCGATCGCAGGGCGGGAGGTCGTCGCGCTGCGATCGCCGCGCGCAGATCGGCCAGGTTTTTTTCCTCGTAGGGTGGCCGGCCGGTTGCGAGGTGGAACAACGTCGCGCCGAGGGCATACACATCGGAGGGCGCGCTCGCGGCCTGGCCGAGCCAAAGCTCGGGGGCCATGTAGAGGGGTGTGCCAACGAGCGAGCCTGGCAAGGTCCGGGTGAGCGAGCCGCCGGACAGCACGATCGGTCCACGGCCGTCGGGCCGGGGCGGTGCGGCGGGGCGCGAGGCGTCATGGGTCGCCGCGAACGCAGGATCGGCGGGCCTGTCGCGCGGCGCCGCCCCGGGCTGTGGGGGCGCGCTGGCCCCGAGCGCCAGCGATCCGGCCAGCAGATCACCCTCCTGCGACTTGGCGAGGCCGAAGTCGAGCAGCTTGACCACGCCCTCTTCGGTCAGCCAGGCGTTGGCCGGCTTGATGTCGCGGTGGAGCAGGCCCTCCTGGTGGGCTGCGGCGAGGCCGGCGGCGAGCCCGCGCGAAAGCGTCACGAAGAGCGCGGCCGGCACCGGGCGAGCCAGCTCGGCGAGCGAGCGACCGCGCAAGAGCTCGGTGACGAGAAAGATGCGTCCCTCGGCTTCGCCGACCCGGAACACCTGGATCACGTTCGGGTGCGTGATCCGGGCGATTGCGCGCGCCTCGCGCACGAACCGGTCGCGCGTGCCGGCGTCGGGTTCGGCGGCCGAGATCAGCTTGATGGCCACCTCGCGCGCGAGGTTGCGGTCGCGCGCCAGCCACACCGTGCCCATCGCGCCTTGCCCCAGCACGCGGAGGAGCTCGTACTCCTCGAACCGCTGCGGCAGGTCGGCCTCGGCCACCCCGCTAGGCTGCCACGGCAGGCCGGCCCGGCCAACCGATCGCACGCCGGTGCCCCTGGGGCCGTTCGACCGCGACCGTTCGCTTCGGCGAGAGCACCTTCGACGAGATGTGCTTCTCGAGCCTCTACCGCCACCCGAAGGTCGCGAGCTCGTTCCAGTGCTTCTGCGTGCTGTAGGGAGCTACACGCCGGGGTGATCGGGCAAGACGCGGCGAAGGACGAACGCCAGCACGCGCCGATCGTCCTCGAAGCCGACCGACGAGCCGAAGTCGTCGTCCGCGTCGTGCTGATCCACGTAGTAGCGGACTGCGCCGACCGCGAGCGCCCGCTCGGGCGGCTCGAGGCGCGGCCACTCGGCGAGGAGCGCCACGCACGCTTGCGCGAGGCGCCCGGCCAGCTGGAGGTCGAGGCGCGCGTTGCTCTCGGCCTCCACGCACGCGCGATCGCGGTGGGCCACGACGCGCGTCCTCAGGACCTGCACCTCGCTGTCGGGCACCACACGGGCATGCCGGAGGAAGCGCTCAGTGGCTTCTGGACCGAGGGTCGCGCGGAGCTGGTCGATGTGGAGCGTGTCGCCCAAGCCCCGCGATCCTAGCACGCACGGCGGCGGCGCAACGTGACGAGACCCACCGTGACGAGGGCGCCGAAAAGGCCCTCGCTCGAGCGTCGGCCGGGCGCGCTCCGGCAGCCGGCCTTCGCGGGAGGTACCGCCGGCAGTGCGACGGGGGCGGGCACCGCGCTCGGCTGGGCGCGGGTCGCGGCGCTCAGGACCGACACGTCCCGAGCGCCCACCCGTACGGCGAAGAAATCGTTCGAGCTGTCGTGGACGCTCGGGTCTTCGGCGTCCTCGATCCGCAAAAGCGCGCGGGGGCTCTCGATCGCCGGGACGGTCCACTCGAAGCGGCCGGTGTTCGGCGCCGCGCCGAGGGACACGAAGCTTCGGCCGCCGTCGTAGGTGGCCGACAGCTTGACCCTCCGGATCTCGCCGACCGTCGCCCAGCGCACCGTGAAGGATTGCCCACCGACCAGCTTCTCGCCGCCGCCCGGAGCCGCCACCACGAGCCCCTTGCCCTTGACCATCGCGAACCGGTCCGTCAGCTGGCCGTCGACGCGCACGTTGACGAGCTCGAGCCGGTTCTCCTCGATGTCGAGGATGCAGGAGCCGTTCTGCGCCTCGGTGAACGCCATGACGGGCGAGGTGCCGATGCGGCCGGTCATGGCGCCGCCGTGGCCCGCGACCACGTAGACGGCGCCATCGTGCGCGTGCTTGCCCGGGCGTTTTCCATAGGGGCCCGTGCCGAGCGGGCGCCCGTCGCCGGCGCGCAGCCGGTGTGAGCCGCGGGTCGGGGTGTCGTAGGCGCCGTCGATGAGGAAACTCCGCTCGTAGATGTGCGAGTGCCCTGACAGCACGAGGTCGACCCCTGCGGCCTCGAGGATCGGCAGCGCGTGCGTGCGCATGTCGATCTCGCGTGGATCGGTGTCGGAGTCGTGCGGTCCCTTCGAGTACGGCGGGTGGTGCCAGAACGCGACCAGCCACTCCTGCTTGGTCATTGCGAGGTCTCGCTCGAGCCACCGCAGCATCGCCCCACCCGGGGTGCGCGGGGAGTCGTGCGAGTCGAGCACCACGAAGTGCACGTTGCCGTGGTCGAACGAGTAGTAGGCCTCGGTCCCCGAGGGCAGCCCCCCGGCCTCGGCGCGCGTGGGCAGCACGTAGGCCTCGTAGTAGGGGCCTGTCTGCGTGTCCGAATCGGAGGAGAGGCCCTCGTGGTTGCCCATCGTGGGCCAGGTGACCACATGGCGGAGCAGGTCCTCGTAGGGCCGGAAGAACGACTCGGTGAGCTGCTGGCGCGTGCCCGAGTCGTACGCCATGTCGCCCATGTGAAGCAGCAGCGTGGGTGGGGTGCTGCCGACGTAGCGCAGCATCGATTCGCGCACGGCGGTCTGGATGGTGTCGCCGGTGCCCGAATCGCCGACGATCCACGCGCGTAGCCTGGAGCGTGTGCCGGCTGGTGGCGCGGGGGTCACGTAGTGCTCGGCGTCACCCCCTGCGAGCCGGCCGTGCGAGGAGCCGACCGCGTAGTAGGTGCGCTGTCCGGCGGAGAGCTCGGGGACGCTGACCTCGTGCTGCACCGACAGGTCCTTGACCACGATGCGACGGGACAGCGCCGAGGGGCTCGCGCCGAGCTCGACCACGCTGTCGCTGGGGCGGTCGGTGCGCCAGGCGATCACGATCGAGCTTGAGGTCTGCTTCTGCAAGTAGGGCCGTCGCACCAGGGTCTCGGCGCGGGCCAGGTGCGGGATCAAGCACAGGGCGCAAGCGAGGAGCGCCCTCACGGGGAGGTCCCGCGCGCCAGGGCCCTCGAGAGGCCCGGGGAACGCGCGTCAATGGCAGCCAGGAGACGGCGGGCCTGTCGCGCGCGACCGAGTGCCAACAGGGCGCGCACGCGCGACAGTCGGAGCAGATCACTGTCTCGTCGCGCCAGCGAGCGGTCGATCTCGCCCAGCGCCTGGTAGCGCTCGCGCATGGCCTCGGCGCGGTGGCCGGCCGCGTCCTTTGCGCGTGCGCACAGGAGGAGCAGGTCGGGCGCAGCCGGGAACGCACGCACGGCGGCGGTGGCGGCGCCGACGGCCTCGGCGGTGCGGCGCTGCTCGATCAGCGCCTCCACATGGGCCTCCATGAGCACGATGGCGCCGGTGCGCCGAGCACCCTCGGCGAGACCGAGCACGAGGTCCTGGGGAGCGCCCCGAGCACGATCGATCCGGGCGCGCTCGAGGAAGCCGTCCGGCTCGGGGCGTGCGGCGAGCGCGAGGTCGAGATCGGCGCGTGCACCGGCCAGATCTCCGGCCTGCTTGCGCAAGGCCGCCCGCTCACGCGCGGCGGGCACGAAGAGCGTCGCCGCGAGCACGCGATCGAGCTCCGCGATCGCTTCGGGGCGCTGCCCGCGCTGGGCGAAAAGGCGCGCCTTTAGCACCCGCGCGTCCGGGCGCTCGGGTGCGCGCGCGAGGACCTCGGTCAGATCGGCGGCGCACAGCTCGAGCGCCCCGGCGCGCAGCCGGGCGTCGGCGCGTCGCACGCGCAAGTCGAGGTCCCCGGGCTCGTGCACCAGCGCCTGGTCGAGGCGGGTCAGGGTCTCGTCGTGGGTCGGGTGCGCACTGGCGGTGCCACAGAGCGCGACCAGGGCACCTGTCGCCGCGTGCCAGCGCGCCTTCCAGATCATCGCGTGAAGATAGCGCTCACGGAGCTTCACGGCTCGAGGAAGTTGAGCGTGACGTACCACCAGCCGCCTGCGCGTGCAGCGCCCACCCCGGCCCGGGACCAATCGCTCGACAGCATCGCGCGCCGGTGGCTGGAGGAGTTTGCCCACTGCTGGTCGACGATCTGGAGGCACGAGGCGGTCGGGTCGAGGCCGGTGTTGCCGGCCACATTTTCCCCGCAGCTCGACCAGCCCACGCCAAAGGCAGTGAGACGCCCACCGCAAGCCCTTCCGTCGAGGCCGTGGGACACCGCGGACTTGACGGCCATGCGCGCCGCGTACCACGCCGCGACGTCCGCCACGGCGGGGTCCCAGGCGAAGTCACGAAGGCCCACCCCTTCGGCGCGGCGAAATCGGTTCACCCGCTCGAAGACGCAGCACGCGTATTGCGCGAGCTCGTCGCGTGCGCAGAACTCCGCCGGGGGCACGATCGATGGAAGGCCCGGGCGCGCGTCGGGCAATGCCGCGCGCCCGTCGCGCGCCGCGTCCAGCGTAGCGGGTGCCGCGGTCGCGGCGTCACGGCTGCGGCCGTCGCCCGATCGGGTCGCATCGCGGCGCAGGCCGCCGTCCACCGTTGTCCTTGCGCCCGCGTCGGAAGGCTTCCCGTCCGGGGCACCGGCGCTGCAGGCATCCAGCACCGCCGGCAAGGCGAACGCGGCCAGCCGCCAGTGCTGGCGCAAGCGCCGCAGAAAGGGCCCGCGCACCTGGCCATCCTACCGCGTCGTGGCCCGCTCGCCCATCCCGGCCTGTCCGCACTCTGGCGTGGTAAGCTGCCTCGGCGCACGGGTCGGCGGGGATAGCGAGAGGACGTATGCAGTCACCCAATCGTCCGGGATCTGTCCTCGCGCCTCGGTTCCGGCCGGGGGCCTTGCTCGGGCAGTACCGCGTCGAGGCGCGGATCGGGTCCGGTGCGATGGGGGAGGTCTTTCGAGCCACGCACGTCGGGCTCGATCGGCCGGTGGCCCTCAAGGTGCTGCAGCCCGAGCTGGCTCGCCAGCCCTCCGTCTTGCAGAGGTTTCGCACCGAGGCCGTGGCCACGGCGCGGCTGCGCCATCCGCACATTCTCGAGGTCACCGACTTCGCGCAGGATGGGCAGGGCAATGCCTTCCTGGTGATGGAGCTCCTCGAGGGGCAGCCCGTCGATGCCTTCGTGCGCGAGGTCGGCGCGGTGCGCCTTGGCGACGCCATCACGCTGCTCGATCAGATGCTCCAGGCGCTCGAGTGCGCGCACCGCGCCGGCATCATCCACCGGGATCTCAAGCCGGCCAATCTCTTCCTCTGCAAGCAGCCGACGCCGGGCATTCACCTCAAGGTGCTCGACTTTGGCCTGGCGAAGCAGACGTTGGGGGCGGCGCAGCACCTGACCACGACGGGCGAGATCCTGGGGACGCCTGCCTACATGGCCCCCGAACAGGTGGAGGGAGGCACCATCGACGCGCGGACCGATCTGTATGCGGTCGGCAGCATCGGCTTCGAGCTCCTGACCGGCACCCTGCCGTTCGCTGGGTCGGCCCTCAACGTGATGATGGCGCAGATCATGGAGCCCCTCCCGGCCTGGACGCGCCAGCCGCCACTGCCCGCCCTCGAGGCGTGGGTGCGTCGGGCGATGGAGAAAAAGCCCGCGGCCCGATTCCAATCGGCGACCGAGATGCGCGCTGCGCTGCGCGCGTCGGCGCCCGCGGACTCGAACAGCGGCCCGGGCGCGGCCGAGGAAGCGGTCGACGATCTGGGGGCCACCCTGATCGATCGGAAGCCGCCGCGGATGCCCGGGGCTGGCGGGCGGGCGCTGCCTCCTTCGGCGCCCGTAGCCCCGAAAGGGCGCGCCAGCGAGCTCGACCTCCTGCGCGCCGGCGTCCGGTCGCGCTTCGCGCGCCTGCGTGCAGCCGCGCTCGCAGTCGTGATCGTGGTGGCCATCTACGGCCTCTACCTCCTGTCGCAACGCTGAGCCTCGGTATGGCAGGGACGGCAAGCGACGCGTTCGGCTTCGAATTCACCGGGACGGAGCGCTTCCAGGTGCTCTCGCGCCTCGGTGCGGGCGGGATGGGGGTGGTCTACGAAGTGCTCGATCGCGCGCGCGAGGAGCGGGTCGCGCTCAAGACCCTCCGCAACCTGTCCGCCGACTCCCTGCTGCGATTCAAGAACGAGTACCGTGCACTTCAGGACCTGCGTCACCCCAACCTGGTCGCGCTCGGCGAGATGTTTGAGTCGGCAGGCGAATGGTTCTTCACGATGGAGCTGGTCCTTGGCACCGACTTCGTGTCGTGGGCCCGGGGGGCCTCGCCGCCGCTGCCCCCGGCAGGCGCGCCCGCGCGCGCGGACCCGGTGTGCGGGTTCGCCCAGACGATGGGCGGCGACCTCACGCTCTTCGACCGCCCCGCTGCGGTGGCGGCGGCGGAGCCGGCGCCACTGCCTGGCCACTGCGATGATGGCCGGCTGCGGGCGGCCCTGGCCCAGCTGGCGAGGGGGCTCGGTGCCTTGCATCGCGCGGGCATGGTGCATCGCGACATCAAGCCGTCGAACATCCTCGTGCGCCCCGACGGGCGCGTGGTGCTGCTCGACTTTGGCCTGGTGCGGAGCGTCCTTGCGGCCTCCCAGAGCGCGCGGGATCTCGTCGGGACCATCGCCTACATGGCGCCCGAGCAGGCGGTGGGCAAGTCGGTGGGCCCGGAGGCCGACTGGTACAGCGTCGGGGTCATGGCGTACGAAGCCATCACGGGACGGCTGCCCTTTCTCGGCAATCCCTACGAGGTCCTCCTGGCCAAGCAGCAGCACCAGGTGGCGCCGCCGAGCGTCGTGGTGCCCGAGGTCAGCCGGGACCTGGACGGCCTTTGTGCCGACATGCTGCATCCCGACCCCACGGTACGCCCCGCCTGTCCCGAGGTCCTGCGACGGCTCGGCGCGCTCGACCAGGCCAGCGCGCCCTCGGGCAGCTGGGCGGTACCGACGGAGCTTTCCAGCAGCCCGGCCTTCGTGGGGCGCGCGCGCGAGCTCGACGAGCTGGGTCGTGCCTTCGACGAGTCGCGCCGGCAGTCCCTCGCGGTGGTCGTCACGGGGCCTTCGGGCGTCGGCAAGAGCTGCCTTTTCCGCGAGTTCACGAGCAGGCTCCGGCAGCGCTTGCCGGCCGTGCTGGTCCTGCAGGGCCGCTGCCACGAGCGCGAGTCGATCCCCTTCAAGGCCTTCGACGGCGTGGTCGATGCGCTGAGTCGATATCTGGCGAGTCAGCCCACGGGCACGGTGGCAGCTCTGTTGCCGGCGCCCGTGGCGCTCCTCGGGCAGGTATTCCCGGTGCTCCGCGGGGTGCCTGAGATCGCTCGCGCGGTGCTGCCACGCGAGTCGGCCGATGCGCTCGAGCAGCGCGGTCAGCTCTTCTCCGCGGTCCGTCAGCTCCTGCAGCGCATCGCGGAGCGACAGCCGGTCGTCATCACGATCGACGATCTGCAGTGGGCGGATCAGGACAGCTGGGCCCTGCTCGAGCAGGTGATGCGCGAGCCAGAGGCGCCCCGCCTGTTGCTCCTCGCCACGCGGCGGACAGCGGGCGTCGCGCGGGATCAGGCGCCTCTGCCGATCGAAGGGAACGTCCGCTTGCACGAGCTGCGACCCCTCTCCGTGGACGAGGCGATCGAGCTCACCCACCGGCTGCTCGCACCGACGGGGCAGGCGGCGGGCGATGATCTGGTCGCCGCGGTCGTGCGCGAGTCGCAGGGCAACCCGCTGTTCGTGGACGAGCTCGTGCGGCAGGCGCTGACGGCCTCGCGTCCGGGTCTGCCGCCCCGCCTCGAAGGCGCGCTGTGGCGCCGCATCGCGGCGTTGCCCGAGCAGGCGCGCCGCCTGCTCGATCAGCTGGTGGTCGCCGGCACGCGCATCCCGCAGCCGGTGGCCACGCGCGCCGCGGGCCTCACCGCCGCGGAGTACGCGCGCCAGGTGTCGACCCTGTGCGTGGCGAACCTCGTCCACACGGAGGACGGTGGTGCCGTCCTCGAGGTCTCGCACGATCGCATCCGGGAGGCGGTGCTTCAGCACCTCGACGGGCCCCAGCAGCGGGCGTCTCACGAGCGGCTCGCCCTCGCGTTCGAGGCGCAGGCGACGCCGGACGTTCAAGCGCTGCACACGCACTGGCAAGGCGCCGGCCATGCGGACAAGGCGCGCCACTTCGCGGCGCTGTCCGGCGACCAGGCGGCGGGGGCGCTGGCCTTCGATCGCGCGGTGTATTTCTACCAGCTGGCGCTGGCCGGGCTGGAGACGTCGCCGGAGAATCGGCTGCGGTTACGGGGGCGCCTCGGTGAGGCGCTCGCCAATGGCGGCCGTGGCGCGGAGGCAGCCCAGGCCTACCTCGAGGCGGCGCGGGAGGCCGACGCGGCGAGCCGCCTCGCGTTGCAACGCCTGGCGGCCGACCAGTTGCTGCGCAGCGGACGCCTCGACGAGGCGTACGCGCAGTTCGCGAGCGTGCTCGAGAAGATGAGCCTGCCGTTTCCTGCCAGCGACGGCGCGGCGGTGCGCATGCTGATCGTAAACCGGTCTCTACTCGCGCTGCGAGGGCCCAGGTTTCGCGATCGCACTCCGGAGGAGATCCCGTCCAGCCTGCTCGACCGCGTCGACCTGACCTGGTCGCTCGGGCTCGGCCTGTCGTGGATCGATCCGGTCCGCGGTGCGGCCTACGAAGCGCTGTCCCTGCGCCTGTCCCTCAGGTCGGGCGATCCGGAGCGCGTGACGCGGGCGCTGTCCGCCTGGTCTGTTCGCCAGACGCTCGAGGGCGCGCCCCAGCGCGGGCTGCGCACCGCGGAGCGTGCACGAAAGCTCGCCGAACGGGTGGGATCCCCCTACGGCGATGCGATCTCGACCTTCGCGACCGGCATGTGCGCCTACCTCGGCGGGCAGTTCCGGGCGGCCCAGGCGCACTGCGCCGCCGCCGCGGCGATCCTAGGGACCCGGTGCGCGGGCAAGGTCCTCGAGCTGACGCAAGCCCGCGTGGCGGAGCTGTGGGCGCTCTACTACCTCGGAGAGATGGGCGAGCTCGTGCGTCGCATTCCACTCCTGCATCGCGAGGCGCAGGAGCGTGGCGATCTGTTGGCGTCAGCCTGCCTGCGCACGAGCGTCCTGAACGCGGCGTTGCTCGCGGCGGACGATCCCGATCGCGCGCGCCGGCACCTCGGTAGGGTCATGGACCAGTGGTCCCATCTCGGGTTCCATGTCGAGCATTTCTGGGAGCTGCTCGCGGGCGTGCAGATCGACCTCTACCGGGCGGATCCGGCCTCCGCGCTCAGGCGCGTGGCCGAGGGCTGGCCCCGCCTGAAGGGCTCACGCTTGCTGCACGGCCAGATGGTGCGGGTGGAGTGGTTGTGCTGTCGCGGGCGGGCGCAGCTCGCGCTGGCTGCGCGCCTGCCCCTCGGCGCGTCGGAGCGCGCCTCCCTGGTCGTCCGCGCGAGCCGGGATGCGCGGGCGCTCGTCGGCCACGACGCCCGCTTCGCCCAGGCGCTCGGGGAGCTTCTCCTCGCGGGCGTGGCGTTCGTGAAGCGGGACGAGGCGGCGACGCTGCACCACACGCGCCGGGCCGTGGCGGGCTTCGAGGCGCTCGAGATGGGCCTTTTCGCCGCGGTGGCACGCATCCGGCTCGGCCAGGTCCTGCACAGCAGCGAGGGCGAGTCGCTCGTGCAGGCCGCGGATGACTGGATGTTCGCGCAGAAGATCAGGAATCCACCTGCTTTCGCGCGCATGCTGGCGCCGGGGTTCCGCGACTGATCGGGAGCTCAACCATTGCGCCACCGATCACAACCACCCCGCCATGTTCGTCGGTTGGCCCCCGCGCTAGGGTCACGACATGGATCTCGGAGAGCTCGGGGCGCGGATCAGGAAACGGCGCGAGGCCCGGGGCCTCAAACAGGCGGACCTGGCCAGCGCCCTCCGGGTCACCCCGCAGGCGGTGTCGAAGTGGGAGCGGGGAGAGAACGCCCCGGACATCGTCGTGTTGGTGCCCCTGTCACGCTTGCTCGACGTCAGCGTGGAATGGCTCCTCGGCGGGAGCCCGATCGAGCGCGAGACCTTCGAGGCCGTGGTGATGGTCACCACCGTTCGGGGTTACGCGGAGCGCTCCCGGGCTGAGAGCCCGCGCGCGCTCGCCGCCTGGATCAACGGGCTGCACCACCCGGTGACCGAGGTGATGCGGCACTTCGACGGCGTCCCCGTGAAGTATGTCGGCGACGGCGCGCTGGCGTTCTTCTCTGGACCGGGCCTTTGCGAGCGTGCGGCCCGCTCGGCGCTCCGCATGCGTGGCCTCCTGGAGGGCCTGGTGGTGGCGCTGCACCGGGGGCCGATCTACCTCGGGCGGATCGGGCACGACGACTACGCCGCGCTCGACATCCTCGGCGCCACCGTGAACACCGCCTTCATGGTGCTGCCGCACGTCTCGACTCGCTGCCCGAGTCGCCTCGGGGCCACGAGTGCGGTGCTGGCCGACCTTGCACCCGAGATCGAGACGCGGCCGGCCGGCTCGTTCGAGCTCGCGAGCGAGCGAGCGCCGATCGAGCTGTTCGAGCTGTTCGAACGAGGCTGAGCTTTTCGCGACCACGCGGACCGGGGAAATGGCCCCGGTCAGATTTGTCGGCGCGCACGCGCGCTGGAGGAGCTGTCATGTCCGAGATCCCTGATTGGAAGCGCATGAGACAAGCAAAGGTGACTGTCCGCAGGAAGAGGAGAAACCCCTGATGGCACCCTCCGCCACGCCTCGCGTTGCCCTCGTGACCTGCGAGGAGCTCCCGTTGCTCTACGCCGATGACCACTTGTTGGTCGCTGCCCTCGAAGAGAGCGGGATCAGCGCGGTGCCGGCCGTGTGGAATCGCGCCGACATCGACTGGACCGCCTTCGACGCGCTGGTCATGCGCTCGCCCTGGGACTATTTCCGGCGAGCGTCCGAATTTCGCGGCTGGCTCGCCGCGCGCATCGCGAGCGGGGTGCTGATGTGCAACTCACATGAGATCCTGGATTGGAATTTCGACAAGAGGTACCTGCAAGACTTGGCTAGCAAGGGCGTCAAGCTCGTGCCGACCATTTGCGTGGCGCCGCAAGAGCAGGCCGACATTGCTGCCCTGGCGGGCGCGCGCGGGTGGGACGAGATCGTCGTCAAGCCGACCATCGCAGGCGGCGCCTATCGCACGGCTCGTTTTCGGCTCGAAGACTACGCGCGCCATGCAGATGACATCGCGCAGACCTTGCAAGATCGTGGGGTCCTGGTGCAGCCGTTCTTGCCGGAGATCTTGAGCGGGGGCGAGCTCTCACTCATGTTCTTCGACGGAGTCTACAGCCACGCCGTGTGCAAGCGCCCCAGGCCGGGCGATTACCGAGTCCAATCTCAGTTCGGTGGGACCAGCGAAAGCGTCCAGGTCACCGAGGATGTGATCGATCAGGCCCGCATGTGCATCGCGCACACACCGACCTTGCCCGTCTATGCTCGCGTGGATGGCATCGTCAAGGATGGAACATTCCTGCTGATGGAGCTCGAGGTCTTCGAGCCCCTCATGTTTCTATCGAGCGAACCCGAGGCTCCGGGCCGCTTTGCTCGCGCCATCCGCGGCCGGCTGGCAGGGCGTGGGCCGACGTCGGCGCGAATGTGGCCGACAGGGACAGTGCGAACCTAGACCCAGGGACTCGGCCACTTCGCTAGCCGAGCTTGATCTGCACCGACTTGGTCTCGAGGTACTCGTCGAGGCCGGCGCGGCCGAGCTCGCGGCCGATACCACTCTGACGGTAACCACCGTAGGGCATCTGATTCGCGACGCCGGTGCCGTGATAGGCGTTGACCCAGACGGTGCCGGCGCGGATGCCCTTGGCGAGCCGTACCGCGACGTTGAGATCTCGGGTCCAGATGGCCGCCGCGAGGCCGTAGGTGGTGTGGTTCGCCAGGCGAAGCGCGTCGGCTTCGTCCTCGAACGGCAAGACCGACAGGACGGGCCCGAAGATCTCCTCCTGCGCAATCGTCGCGTCGGCCGGCACGGCGTCGAAGATCGTCGGTTCGACGAAGTGGCCGCGCGCGAGCGCCGGATCGGCTGGGCGGCCGCCGCCCGTCTTGAGCACCGCTCCGCACGACTTGCCCTGGTCGAGGTAGCCGACCACCCGGCGCAGCTGCGGCTCGGACACGAGGGGGCCGAGCGTGGTCGAAGGCTGGGCGGGATCGCCGAGCCGGAGCTTGCCACGCGTCATCGCGACCAGCTTGTCGACGAACTCGGCGTGGATGGATCGCTGCACGAGCAGGCGCGAGCCGGCCTGGCACACCTGGCCCGCGTTCATGAAGATGCCGAAGAAGGCGCCGGCCACCGCGGCGTCGATCGCGGGCGCGTCGGCGAAGACGACGTTCGGCGACTTGCCGCCGAGCTCGAGCGAGACGCGCTTGAGCGTCTGCGCGCAGGTCTGCATCACCTTCTTGCCGGTTGCAGTCGAGCCGGTGAAGGCGATCTTGTCGACGAGTGGGCTTTGGCACAGCGCCTGGCCGATGACCGCCCCGTTTTCGGCCTCGCCCGTGACGACGTTCAAGACGCCTGGCGGAAGGCCCGAGTCGGAGAGAGCGCGCGCGAGCAGGATCGCCGAGCCGGACGTCCAATGCGACGGCTTGAGCACCACGGTGCAGCCCGCCGCCAGCGCCGGGCCGAGCTTCCAGCACGCCAGGACGAGCGGGAAATTCCACGGGATGATGACGCCGACCACCCCAACCGGCTCCCGCAGCACGAGGCCGAGCGCGTCCGCTGCCTGGGCCGAGTACGCCTCCCCGTGCAGGTCCAGCGCGAGCGCCGCGTAGTACTCGAGCACCTCGGCGGCGCCCTGGACCTCACCCTTGGCCGCAGAGATGGGCTTTCCGACCTCGGCCACGAGGTTGGCTGCGAAATCGTCGAGCCGGGCCCGGAGCACGTCGGCGGTCTTGCGCAGGATGGCCGCCCGGACCTTGGCGGGTGCGCCGCTCCAGCGGCCGTCCTCGAACGTCTTGCGCGCGTCGGCCGCGGCGCGCTCCACGTCCGCGAGGCCGGCCTCGGGATAGGTCGCGATGACCTCGCCCGAATAGGGACTCCTGCGCTCGAACGTCCTTCCGTCCGCCGCGTCCGTGTAGGCCTGGCCGATCAGCATCTGCTCTCGTCGCATGGGCCTGAAGATACACGGCCACGCGTCCGCGAGGGCCTCGTGCGGGCCGCTCATCGCGAGCCTGTCGCCGGTGCTGGCTGGATGCCCGGATCAGATACGGTGATCCAAGCTCGCGTCGGGGGGCTACGCAGGGAGCGTCCGGGCGAGGCCGAAGTACAGGACGAGCCGCGGCGCGCCCTGGGTGGCCAGGTACGCTTGGCCGAGCCAGAGACCGTCCCGGAGCGTGCGCAGCTCGTCCTGCACCACGCGGATGAAGAAGGGGTTGTCGGCGTGGTCATAGTCGAGGTGGAGCGCGTCGAACGCGCCTGCGCGGGAGGGGCCGAGGTGGGTCGTGAAGCGGAAGCGGTGGATTCGATTCGACAGGATGCGGTTGTCGCCTTCGCCGTGGTCCGCGCCGAGCGGGCGGAACGTCTTGCCCTTCCACGGAAAGGCGCTCGAGCCCGCGAAGCGCCGCACGGGATCGGCCACCCGAACCGGCAGCACCACGGTGGCCAGCATGCGCCCCGGCAGATCGCCCGAGAGCTCCTCGATGCGAGGCGTGCGCGCGCGCTGGTAGAGGGCCTCGAGGGTCGCTGCGTCGAGATCGAGCAGGGCATCGAGAGAGAGCTGGTTCACGTCGGGCAGGGCGCGCCCGCCGGGAAGCGTCGTGCCAGGAATGGCCGAGACGTCGTGCTGAGCTGGCTGCATTCGAACCTCCTCCGAGTTTCACATACGAATGCGTATGTGAATGCATCATAGGGCATCGCGCGCGCATGTCAATGCCGGACCCACTGGGACGTCGAGCGGCGAGGTGCTTCCCCGGTCCGGGCGGTTCCGCTACATACGGATGGGCATGTCGGCACCACGCAAGCGGCCCCGGCGCAAGCCCCAGCGCCCCGACTCGGCCCGGGCGCAGAAGAAGGTCGAGACCCGGCAAGCCCTGGTGGAGGCCGCGATGGCGCTCTTTCGCGAGGAGGGGCTCGAGACCCCGAGCCTGGACGCGATCTGCGCGCGCGCCGGGTTCACCCGCGGCGCGTTCTACGTCCACTTCCAGGATCGTGACGAGCTGGTGGAGGCCGTGATGAGCGAGACCGGTCGACTCCTGCTCGGCGAGCTGCTCGACGTCGAGGATGTCGGCACGGTGGTCGCGCGCTTCCTCGCGCTCGTGCAAGGTGGGCGATACCCGCTGTCGCGGCCCGGCGGCGTGCCGCCGAGCCAGCTCTGGGCGGCGTGCGCGCGGTCGCCCCGCGTGCGCGCGCGCTACCTCGAGCTGGCGGCAGAGAGCATCCGGAGGCTGGAGCAGACGGTCTCGCGCGGGCAAGCGACCGGCCTCGTCCGCAAGGACGTCCCCGCGGAAGACGCCGCTCGGCTGTTGCTGCTCCTCGTGGTGGGGGCCCAGCAGCTGCTCGAGCTCGGCCTGCCCATGGTGCCGGAGAGGCTGGCCTCGGCCGCGCTGCGCCTGCTCGCCAAGGGGTAGGCTCCGTTCGTCAGCGCTTGTATTCGATGAGCGTGCGCTCGCGCTGGCCGAGCCGTCTGCCGTGAAAGCGCAGAATGCCGCCGAGCTCCGCGAACTTGCCGACCGTCAAGAGGACGCCCGCGGCGAGCGCGTCGTCCGCGCTGCGCCCGCGCCGTCGCATGTCCCGGTAGACGCGCAGCGCCGACACCGGATAGCCACCGAGCAGCGAGAGGCTCGCGCCGAGCGTGGGCAGCGCGCCCCCCACCGCGAGCCCAGGGACGACAGCGCCCCAGAGCCAGGCGCGCCGGCACTCCCGCACGAAGTGCCGTTCGGGGCCGTCGCCGTGCAGATGCGCCCCCTCCGCGTACGCATGGCCCGCGCGCACCGCTCGCTTCCACCACTGCGAGAAGTGGAGGATCGCGGCGTCGTGCCAGACCATGTCGGCAGCGAGGCGCTCGATCGCGAAGCCGCGGCGCCGCAGCCGCAGGCACAGCTCCGGCTCTTCGCCGGCGATCAGGTCCTCGCGAAAGCCGCCTACCGCGCCGAGCGCCTCGAGGCGCATCATGGCATTGCCGCCGCAGGAGGCCGCGTCGCCGACCGGCGTGTCCCACTCGACGTCGCACAGGCGCTGGTAGATGGAGCGCTCGGGGAAGCGCTCGCGCACGCGCCCGCACACCGCCGCGAGCTCCGTGCGCTCGAGCAGGCGCCGTGCCGCGAGGTCGATCCAGCCGTCGATGAGCTCGCAGTCGCCGTCCACGAACTGCACGAACGGCAAGGAGGGCAGGCGCTCCCGCAGCCGGCGCTGGCCGGCGTTGCGACCGCGCGCCGCCGTGAACGGCCGGTCGGCCGAAAGCTCGATCACTTCCGCGCCGAGCGAGCGCGCTAGCGCCGGGCTCCCATCGCTCGAGCCGGAGTCTACGTACACGAGGTGCGCCGCCTGCGCGCGTGCCACCGTGAGGCAGAGCCGCAGCCGCTCGCCCTCGTTTCTGCCGATGGCGACGAGGCCCACGTCCTTGCGCGTCAACGGCCGCCTCCCCGCGGGGTCCTCACCGCGGCCCGTTCACGGTCTGGCCGAGGCTGCGCGCCCAGGACAGGAGCGCCATCAGCTTGGGCGAGCGCCGCGGGTCGTCATCGAAGTACTCGAGCAGGCCCCAGTTGCCCCACTTGCTGTTGCGGCCCACCGACGAGAAGTGGCACAGGAGATCTCCCCCGGCCTGCGTCCAGGCCTCGAGATAGCGCTGGTAGAGCGCCCCCATGCGGGGGTGCTGGTTCGCTGCGGCGAAGAGCGCGGTGAGCGCGTCGTCGTTCTCCGCGCCCGTCACGCCCACGAGGTGCTGGCCCGCCTCGTAGGCGACGAGCAAGAGGCCGTGACGCTCGGCGACGCGCCGCGCGTCCTTCATGCGCCCGAGCGCGATCGGCAGCGCCGTGCCCTCGACCCGGTCCAGCAGCTGCTCGACCGAGAGCCCGTGCAGCTCGGCCGCGCGTGGCTGCTCGCCACCCGGCGCGCCCGCGGGTGTCGGCACGAGGCCGAAATAGGGCGCAATGGCGAGCGCGTCTGCCCTCCGGTACCCGTCCTCGAAGCGGACGAGCTCGGTGGCCGCCTCGGCGTTGGCCGCCTGCACCGCCAGGGCGCGCCGCAGGCGTGTCGCGCCGCCGAAGGCGCGCTCCCAGATCGCGAAGATCTCGCGGGAACGCCGGGAGGTGTAGCGAAGCCCCGCGGTGGAGTCGTCCTTGCCGAGGCCGAGCTTGCGCCCCATCTGGACCGCGTACCCGTGCTGCGGGAACTGCCCGTTCCACACCTCGTTCGAATACTCGATCCACGCCCGGCGCGCCGGATCGAGCCGCGCCTTCACAATCTCGGCGAAGCCGCGCACGTACTCGTCGTCGGCCTCGTGCGGCATGCAGAACCACGGATCCGCGCCCAGGCGGTTCGCGAGATCCACCAGCCACTCGACCGGCACGCCCTTTTCGGCGAACGTCGCGTCGTCGGGCGTCGGCCGATCCCCGAGGTGGCGCAGCTTCGAGCCGTTGGTCTGCTGGAAGTCCATGAAACGGACGACCGCCATGCCCTTCCAGCGCGCCAGGAACGCCGGGTGCCACGGTCCGCTCGGCGCGCGGGTGTCCGCCAGGCCTGGCAGGTAGACGCGTATCTTGCGCACCGGATCGGTCGGGCTCGTGGCCCGAAGGCGCAGGAAGATGTTCTCCCCGGGCGCCTCGAGGGCGATCACCAGCCGGCCCGGCGCGCGCTGCTTGACCGTCGTGCGCGCGCCCCACAGCTCGAGCTCGCCCTGCCCTTCGTAGACGAGCGTGTAGTCTCCGGACGGCAGGTGCGGTCCGAGGCCCGACGAGAGCACCGTCTCGGCCCAGCCGCCCGGCTCGAGCCGGGTGATCCAGCCGTGCGCGTCGAGCACGAGCTTCGGACCCGCACCGAAGGGGGCGCCGTCCTTCTGGCTGATCCACCCGCGGGCGCTGCGAAAGAGATCGGTGAACGGGAGCTCGGTGCTCCAGTCCGCCGGCGAGGAGAGGTTGATGCCGAGCCGTGGCGTCGCCTTGGGCCCCGGCGGGGGGGCGCCCGTCGCGCCCCCCGAGGCGCCGCCCAGTCCGCGCACGAGCAGCGCGCCGGCCGCCGCGAGCGCGACCAGCAGAGCGACGCGTTTCACGGCTGCGCCTCCGATCCTCCAGCGCGCTGGCCACCGCGCAACCGGTGCTCCGCGGCGCTCGCGAACAGGCGGACGGCGAACGGCAGATCGTGCACTAGGTAGCGCCGCGCGAGCCGTCGGGGCTCCTGGGCGAGCCGGTGCACCCACTCGAGGCCGAGGACCCGCAGCCACGGCGGGGCACGGCGGACGTGTCCGGCGACGAAGCTGAAGCTGATGCCGACACCCACCATCCACGTCGCCGGTAGAAGCGCGCGCAGCGCGGCGATGAGGTGCTCTTGCTTGGGAGAGCCGAGCCCCACGAGCAGCACGTCGGGGGCCAGGCGCTCTAGCTCCGCGATCACCGGCGCGAGCTCGGTCGCCGTGGGCGGAAGCGAGAACATGGGGCTCGAACGGCCGGCCACCACGAGCCCCGGATACGTGGCGGCGAGCACCTCGGCGGCGCGCTCGTTGGCCGCGGGCTCGCCCCCGAGGAGGTAGACACTGCGGCGTTCTCTCGCTGCGCGCTCGCAGATCCGCCACGTCAGCGACGATCCGGCCACCCGGCCCGGCGGCGCCTGGCCTTGCAGCGCGAGCGCCCACACGAGCGGCATGCCGTCCACGACGCGGACGTCGGCCTGGTCGTAGAGCGAACGGGCCGCGACGTCGAGGGTGTAGCGGCGCAGAAAGTCGAGGTTGGCCGTGATGATCCAGCCGCCACGGGCTCGCCCGAGGGCGGCGAACACGTGATCGAGCAGCCCCTCGTAGTCCACGCGCGAAAGGCGCATGCCCATGAGCAGGCACTCGGGAAGCGAGGCGTCTTGCGGCATCAGATCATCCGGAACTTGCGGGCCAAGAGGGCCGTGGCTGCGAGACCTAGCACGCTCACCACCGCGAGCGCCACGATCGGCGCCCCCGTGACCGAAAGCACGAGCGCGTGGACCACGAGAAAGAACCCCACCGCGGCCGCGCCGAGCGCGGTCGTGCCGAGGTCGGCGCGCAAGTCGACCAGCCGCAGTCGGTTGCGCACGCCGAGCATGACCACCACGAAGAACCCGAGCTCCGACAGCGCGACCAGGAGCGCGAGCCCGGGCGTGCCCCACCTCGGCGCGACCAGGAACGCCAGGCCGAGGAACAGCGCCACCTTGAGCGCATAGCCAAAGCTCAGCTCCTTCGGATGCCCCGCGGCGAGCAACATGATGCTGTACGAGGAGGCGACCGTGCCGAGCCACGTGCCGATCGACAAGAGGGACGTGAGCCCTCCCACGCGCACATAGCGCGGGTCGTAGAGCAGCGCCACCACAGGCGGCGCCATCGCGACCCCGAGCGCGATCGCGGGCGCGAGCAGCACGAGCAGGCGCGCCCGTGCGCGCAGGATCGTCCCCGCGTCGTGGGTCTCGTTCCGGAGCGCGGTCGCGAGCAGCGGGTAGAAGACCTTCTGGGTGACCTGGTAGATGACCTGCGCGGGCATCGCCGCCAGGTTCGCGGCGATGGCGTAAAGGCCCAGCTCCTCGACCGGCACCAGCTTGCCGAGGACGAGCCGATCGCTCTGCGAGGCCAGGAACGTGACCGAGGTGCTGACGAAGATCCAGCGGCCGAAGTCGAACAGCGAGCGCCGCGCCGCTGGTTCCCACGCGAATCGGTTCGGCTGGCCGGGCAGGATGGTGTGGCTGAGGACCGTGCGGAGCAGCGACGACACGAGCCCCGAGATCACGAGCGCCCACACCGAGCGCAGGACGTACGCGCTCACGATCATGACGGCGACGCTCGCCACCTGCGCGCCGAGGTCCAGCGCGTTGACACGCATGAAGGCGAGGTGGCGGTTCTGGGTGAACAGGCGCGTCGACTCGAAGCCGCCGAAGACGGCGGACAGCCCCGCCACCGGGATGAGCAGGACCAGCTCGGGCTTGCCGTAGAAGTGCGCGAGCGGCCAGGCGAGCAGGCAGGAGCAGATCCAGAGCGCTCCACCCCGGATCACCTGCACGGTCCAGGCCGTATTGAGGAACGCTGGCTCGTCGCCGCGCGGGCTCTGGATGATGTTCGGCCCGACGCCGATGTCCGAGAACAGGTGAAGGCCTATCAGGAACACGTTGACGAGGGCCATCACGCCGAAGTGCTCGGGCACGAGCAGTCGGGTGATGACCAGGTTGGCCCCGACGCGGATGACCGCGCTCGCCCCCTGGCCGAGCAGGGTGATGGTCGAGCCTCGCCACGCGGCCTTCTTGAAGGCCTCGCCGTCCGACTGCAACGAAGCTGAAGCCGCGTCAGGCATGAAGTCTGCGCACCCTATCAGGTAAATGCAGGAGGACAAGCCCTCCGGGAAACCCGCCGGGTGGAGGGTTGACCCGTTCCCCGTCAACCAACACAGTGATCCAGCGTGGCGGGCCCCCTTGCGTACGTCGTCCTCGGCCTGTGCGTGCCCGTGGCCCTCCTCCTGTTCGCGATCCTCGGAGCCCGGCGCGCCCTGCTCTACGTGGTGCTCGGCGGCATGTTGCTCCTGCCCGAAGGGGTGGATTTCGACGCCCCCCTCATTCCGCCGCTGGGCAAGCACGCGGTGTCAGAGCTCGCGGCCTTGCTCGGCTGCATGATCTTCGCGCCCGCGATGATCCGGCGCGCCAAGCCCGGCCGCGGCCTCGACCTTGCCTTCATCGTCATGGTGCTCGCCATCATCCCGGCCGTGCTCACCAACGAGGAGCGACTCAACGGCCTGCCGTACCGGCAGGGCATGGAGCTGCGCGACATTCCCGCCTTCGCCATCCGGCATATGCTCACCGTCTGGGTACCGTTCCTGCTCGGCCGTGCGGCCGTGCGGTCTTCGGAGGACCTCGCCCGGCTCTGGCGCGTGATGCTCGCATTCGGCACGATGTACTCGTTGCTCATGCTGTTCGAGATCCGTATGAGCCCGAATCTGCATCGCTGGGTCTACGGCTACCACGCGCGCGAGGACTTCCTCGAGACCATGCGCTGGGGCGGATACCGGCCCACCGTGTTCATGGAGCATGGTCTGGCCGTCGGTCTGTTCGCCCTGGTCGTCAGCCTGTTCTGCGCGACCGAGTCCCGGCTGCGGCGGACGCGCTGGGGGCTTCCCTCCTGGCTGTGGCTGAGCTACTTCGTCACCGTGTTCGTCCTCTGCAAGAGCACCGGCGCCATCGCCGTCGGGCTCATCCTGCTCCCGGTTGCGCGGCTGGCCCGGCCCCGCGCGCAGGTCCGGCTCGCCGCCGCGCTCGCCATCGCGTGTCTCGCCTATCCCACGCTCAAGGTCACGGGCGCCTTTCCCGACAAGAGCCTGGTGGAGATCGCGCGCTCCGTCTCGAACGAGGAGCGCGCGCTCTCCCTGAAGTTCCGCTTCGACAACGACACCATCCTGCTCGATCACGCGCGCGAG
>JAHFDS010000024.1:0-12283 GCA_023248855.1 Myxococcales bacterium | reverse complement strand
TGGGGGGGGTTCGGGCGCAACCTCGTCTACACTCAGCAGGGCGAGCCGGCCTCGATCACCGACGGCTACTGGATCATCATGCTGGGCTCGTTCGGCGTCGTGGGCCTCGCCTCCGTGCTCGCGATCCTGACCGGCCCCGTCTTCGTCGCGCTCCGGCGCGTGCGCAGGATCAAGAACCCCACCGCCGCGCTGCAGGTGAGCACGCTGGCGATGACGGTCGCGGTCTACACGTTCGACCTCCTGCCGAATGGCATGTTCACCTACGTCCCGTTCTTCTTCGCCGGCGCATTGCTCAGCGCCTGCCAGACGATCCCGGACGAGGGCGAGGTGTTCCATGCGGCTTGACGCATCCATGCGCGTGGTCATCGTGAGCTACCGCAGCGCGGGGCTCGTGATCGACTGCCTGCGCTCGCTCGAGCCCGAGGTGGCGAGCCTCGCGGATTGCAAGGTCGTCGTGGTGGAGAACGCCTCGGGCGACGACTCGATCGAGCGCATCGGTACCGCGATCGCGGCGTCGGGCTGGAGCGCGTGGGTCGAGCTCCTGCCGAGCCCGAGGAACGGCGGCTTCGCGGCCGGCAACAACGTCGCGCTCGGGCCCTTGCTCTCGGCCGGGTGCCCACCCGACTACGTCCTTCTGCTCAACCCCGACACGATCGTGCGCCCCGGCGCTCTCGGCGCGCTGCTCGAGTTCATCGCGGCGCGCCCCGAGGTGGGCATCGTCGGCAGCCGGCTGGAGTTCCCGGACGGCAGCCCCCAGTACTCCGCGTTCAACTTTCCGACGGTGCTGAGCGAGGTCGAACGCGGCTTCCGCCTCGGGCTCGTGACCCGCGCGCTGCGCCGCCACATGGTGGCGCCCCCGCCCCGGCCCGAGGCGCACCGCGCGGACTGGGTGTCCGGGGCCGCCATGCTCATCCGGCGTGAGGTCTTCGCGAAGGTGGGCCTGATGGACGAGGGCTACTTCCTGTACTTCGAGGAGCTCGACTTCTGCCTGCAGGCGCACCGGGCGGGCTTCGAGTGCTGGTACGTCCCCGCCGCGCGCATCGTCCACCTCGAGGGCCAGAGCACCGGTGTCGCCGCGACGCGCAAGGTGAGCCGCCCCATGCCCCGCTACTGGTTCGAGTCGCGCGCCCGCTACTTCGAGAAGAATCACGGCGCGTTCTACCGCTCGCTGGCCGACGTCGCCTGGGCGGTCCCGCACGTGGCCTTCCGCCTGCGAAGGCGGCTCCTCGCCAAGCACGACCCCGATCCGCCGGGGCTCCTGCGCGATTTCGTGCGGTTTTCGCTCGAGGACACGCTCGGCCGAGCGGGCTCGTGAGCACGCGCCTGAGACCGCTCCTGCTCGCCGAGGCCGCGAACCCCGAGTGGGTCAGCGTCCCGCTCGTGGGCTGGTCGCTCGCCCGCGCGCTCTCGGCGCGCACCGACGCGCATCTCGTGACGCAGGTACGAAACCGCGAGGCCCTCCTGCGCGCGGGTCTGCGCGAAGGCCCCGACTTCACCGCGATCGACACCGAGGCCCTGGCGAAGGTGCTGTGGAAGGCCGGCACGCTGCTCGTGGGCGAGCAGAAGGGTTTTACCGTGCACACGGCGCTCGGGAGCCTCTCGTACTACCTGTTCGAGCACCTCGTGTGGCGGACGTTCGGGGCGCGGATCGTCCGGCGCGAGTTCGACGTCGTCCACCGGATCACCCCGCTCAGCCCCAGCACGCCGAGCATCCTGGCCGGCCGCTGCAAGCGCGCGGGGGTCCCCTTCGTCGTGGGCCCGCTCAACGGTGGCGTGCCGTGGCCGCGCGAGTTCGCTGCGTTCCGCCGCCGCGAGCAGGAGTGGCTCTCGTACGTTCGAGGCGTCTACAAGCTGCTCCCCGGGTATCGCGCCACGCTGCGCGATGCGGCGGCGGTCCTGGTCGGCTCGCGCACCACCTTCGCCGAGCTGCCCGCCTCGGCGGTACGCCTTTACCTGCCGGAAAACGCCATCGATCCCGAACGCTTCGTCGCCAGAAGGACGCGGCAGGCGAGCCTGCCCGTGCGGGCGGTCTTCCTCGGGCGCCTGATCGCTCTCAAGGGCGTCGACATGCTGCTCGAAGCGGCGGCGCCACTCGTGCGCGCGGGCCGGCTCACGGTCGAGCTCATCGGCGATGGCCCGGAGCGCGCGCCCCTCGAGGCGCAGGCCCAGCACGAGCAGCTCGGCGCAGGGGTCACGTTCACGGGCTGGCTGCCCCACCGCGAAGTCCCGGCCCGGCTCGCGGAGGCAGATGTCTTCGTGTTCCCGAGCATCCGCGAGTTCGGGGGCGGCGCCGTGCTCGAGGCGATGGCCGTCGGCCTGGCGTCGATCGTGGTCGACTACGCTGGGCCTGCGGAGCTCGTCACCCCCAAGACCGGCTGGGCCATCCCGCTCGGGCCGCGGCCCGAGCTGGTCGCGCGCCTCGGCGCTCGGCTCGAGGCCCTGTGCGCAGATCCGGTCGAGCTCGACCGGCGCGGCGCGGCCTCGCTCGATCGAGCGCACCGGCAGTTCACCTGGGGAGCGAAGGCCGACCGCGTCATCGAGGTGTATCGCTGGGTGCTCGGCCAGGGGCCCGCGCCGGACTTCCCCATGCCGGTCCCGGATCCGACGTAGGCGGCATCCCTACTTCACGCACCCCTCCCCGGATCGAAGACCAGCCCGAAATTCCTGCCGGACGGAGACGCCGGTCCAGAAGAAAAAACCGTGTGCTGTCTTGCCCTTGGGTCCACACGGAACGCACCTTCCCCGGAGACTCCGCCCCTCGATCTGGCTCCTCGAGTGACCAGGTGGCCACACGAGTGACCACTACTGGAAAATTATGCAGAGTCAAGTCTCCGAAAGAACGCGGATCCTGGCAGGGGGCAATGTGGGTGTCTCTGGCACGAACAATGCAATGCGTCATACAGAACTGCCGCGGGTGAAACCCGAAGCCCCGGTGAAGAAGAATCCTCACCTTTTCCGACTGGACCGACTCCCATGCTCATCAGCTCTGAAGGATCACGTCGCAGCATCCTCCTTGCCTCGGCCGGAATGCTCGTGTGCGGGGCGCTGCTCCTGCTCCTGCGCGGGGGTACCCGTGCCGACCCCGCCTGGCTCGCCCTCGCCCTCGTGCCGACCGCGCTGGTCGCGCGGTCCTTCAGGAAGCGCTCGACGGAGCCGAGCCCCGAGGAACAGCTGTCCCGCCAGCAAGCGGTCTTCGTCGGCGTGAATCCGACCACGCTGGCCGCATTCGAGCAGCTCAAGCGCACGAGCCCGGACACCGACGTGATCGGCTTCATCGATGCGCCGGAGCGCCGCCGCCGTGACCTGCCTTACCTGGGCGACTTCGACACCTTCGACGCCGTGCTGCGCAGCTGCGTGATCGACGCCGTCTACCTGGGCCTGCCGATGCGCTCCCACTTCGACACGATCAGCGAGGTCATCGCGAGCTGCGAGACCCACGGCGTGACGGTCCACTACCTGCTCGACATGTTCCCTGCGCGCAAGGGCAGCGGCACCAAGCTGCGCGTGGTCGATGGCGTGCCGACGCTCATGCTGCACACCGCGCCCGCGGCGGGCTGGCAGCTCTCGCTCAAGCACGCCTTCGACCGGATCGCTGCGGCCTGCGCGCTGGTCTTGATCTCGCCGGTCCTGCTGATCGCCGCGGCTGCCATCAAGCTCGAGGACGGCGGACCCGTATTCTTCGCGCAGGAGCGCGTGGGCTTCAACAAGCGCCTCTTCCGCATGATCAAGCTGCGCTCGATGGTCGTCAACGCCGAGGCGCTCATGAAGGAGCTCGAGCAGAAGAACGAGCGTGACGGCGCCGCCTTCAAGCTCACGCACGACCCGCGCGTCAGCCGCGTGGGCCGCATTCTCCGCAAGTACTCGGTCGACGAGCTGCCGCAGCTCATCAACGTGCTGCTCGGGCAGATGAGCCTGGTCGGCCCGCGGCCGCTGTCGCTGCGTGACTACGGGCTCATGCCCGAGGACTGGCAGCGCCGCCGGTTCTCCATCCGGCCGGGCCTCACCTGCTACTGGCAGGTGCGCGGCCGGCACAAGACGACCTTCCTCGAGTGGATGAAGATGGACCTCGAGTACATCGACAACTGGAGCCTCTACGAGGACCTGAAGGTGATTCTGCAGACGGTGCCGGAGCTCGTTCGGGGCGGCGGGGCCTAAAGGGAGATGAACATGACGATTTCGCGAAGCCATTTCGGTGTGGCCGCGGCGCTCGCGGCGAGCCTTCTGTCCTCTTGCGCAGGCGGGTCCGACGAGGTGAGCCTCGGTGCGAGCGCGAGCGCGCTCGTGCTGGCCCCCGGCTGCATCGAGATTCAGTCGCCGCTGCAGGCCGCCGACGGCAACAAGCCCGGCTACGTGCTGGTCTCGAACGACACGTCCGACGTCGAGCTGCTCTTCGTGGCGCAAGGGTCGTGGGTGCCCGGCTCGTGGCTCATCGAGTCGCTGAGTCTTTCGGTCGGTCCCGGCACGCCCTCCAGTGATCCGACCCAGTACTTGGTGCAGCAGAGCCTCGGCGGCGTAGACGCCACGCGCGTGCGCCTGCCGCTGCCGGCTGCCTGCGGCCAGCACCTGCAGTACGCGGCGATGCTGACGCTCGTGCGCGGCACCGAGCACCTCACGGTATGGGCGGGTGGCACGCCCTGGGGCGCGACGGCTGAGCCGGGCTGGTCCTACGGCACGCCGTTTTCGGATGGCGCGTTCGGCTGGACCGTCGACTACCACGTCTGCTGCGGCACGCCCGCCTGTGTACGTGGCTTCGGCTTCTGGAAGAACCACATTACATGGCCGGTCAGCGCGCTCTCGCTCGGCTCGACCAGCTACTCTGCGGCCCAGCTGAGGCAGCTGATGTCCACCCCCGTGGGCGGCGACGCCAGCCTGATCCTGGCCCACGCGCTCATCGCCGCACGCCTGAACGTGGCCGAGGGAGTGGTGCCCGCTGCGCCGGCTCGGACCGCGCTCACGGACGGAGCGAGCTGGATCGACGCCAACCGCGACACCGACGGCAGGCTGCCCTTCGGCGTGCGCCCGAGCGTCACCGCAGGCAAGCAGGCTGTGCGCCTCGCCGGCCTCCTCGAGGCTCTGAACGAGGGCCAGGCCGGCGTGCCCGCCTGCACCGAGTGATGTGATGTCGTCCGAGCTGCGTTCCATTCCGCTTTCCCGGGGCCAAGCGGCGCCGGACCCCGCCGATGAGGAGCTGTCGGTGGAGCTCGCAGATGGCGAGCGGGTGGACCAGCCGGGCGCGCCACGCTTCCTCGTGTTCGTCTCGGGCAAGCGCCCGGGCGGCACCGTCTACATGCTGCGCGCAGGGCGCACCACCATCGGCAGCGACGAGGCGGCCGACATCCGCATCCCCGATCGATCGATCGCGCCCGTGCATGCCGTGGTGGCGCCGGGAAACGGAGGCCTGTACGTCGAGGTGCTGGTCAGCGGACCGCAAGAGCAGCGCCGCGTCACGCAGGTTCGCGTCAGCGACGGCGACACGGTTCGCCTCGGGGCCGTCCAGCTGACCTTTCTGCACCAGCGCCGCGAGGGCCGGCCCAGCGAAGATCCCTGGATGTTCGCCATCGCGCAGGCGAAGTCGCGCATCGATGTCGGCGACGTCGAGGTCACCATGCCGATCGATCGGCAGGCCCTCGATCGGCCGCGCCGACCCTTCGGCCTCGACCTCGACCCGATCACCGCGCAGATGTCTCCGCCGCAGCCGATCCGGCGCAAGGAGGAGGCGCCGGCGGTCGCCCGGGCCAAGGACGACGACGAAAAGAGCCTGTCACTGCTCGAGATCGCGCAGCGGCTGCTGCGGCTTTGGGCCTATCTGCGCCAGCACCGCAAGCTCCT
Organism: Myxococcales bacterium; assembly: GCA_023248855.1. Classification (GTDB taxonomy): domain Bacteria; phylum Myxococcota_A; class Polyangia; order JAHFDS01; family JAHFDS01; genus JAHFDS01. Next base: position 6,454 of record JAHFDS010000024.1, on the reverse strand, counting down.
GGCGATTGCCTCGGCCGCTGGCCTGTTCGCCGGGCTGGCGAGCGCGATGGCTCTGCCACCCGTGATCACCGCCGTCGCCGCGGTCACGCTGCACCCGGAGGTCAAGGCCGACCCGGTGGATCCACGGCGGCAGGAGGTGGTGGATCCCACCACGCAGTTCTTCTTCGACGTCACGCGGGGCTTCACGAACCGCGAGCTCGTCAAGGCCACCCTGCGGGCGCTGCCCGGGGGAGCGCCCACGGACGACGAGACGCTCCACCGCACCACCTCGCGCCTCAAGATCGACAACACGGGGGCCAACGAGTACTCGGTGGCCTTCAGCCCCCACGCGGGCGAGCCCGGATCGGCGGACCCTGGGGGCTTCCTCGACACCCACATGAAGACGTACCTGTCGAGCGAGGTGGCCAAGCGCCTCAAGGTCATGGTGGCCGAGGTCGACTTCCTCAAGCAGCAGATGAGCCAGCTCGACGCCGAGCTGCAGGCCGTCAGCTCGCGCGCCGTGGCCTACAAGGAGAAGAACGTCGACCGCCTGCCCGAGCACACGGCGCTCACGCCCGAGGCGCGCGGCATGCTCGAGACCCGCAAGGTCGAGCTCACCGGACAGGTGCACCGGCTCGAGGGCGAGCTCGACAGCCTGAGAAGGCGCATCGGTCGCGGCGCACCGCTCGCGCACGCCAAGGCCCAGTCCACGCAGGTCCATCGTGATCGGCTCGCGGCCCTCCAGCAGCAGCTCGGCGAGCTGCGCGCGCAAGGTCTCGCGGACGGTCACCCCGAGATCAAGAAGCTGATCGAGCAGAAGGCGGCGACCGAGCGGCTCATCGCCACGCAGATGACGTCCGAGACCAGCCACCTCGATCGCCTCGCGAACGTGGACTACGAGAACCTCGCGAACCTTCGCGACCAGGCCGAGAGCAGCCTGCGCGCCGCGCAGAGGGAGCTCGGCAGCGTGCGTGGCAGCCTCGACAACTTCGACCGCATCAGCCGGGAGATGCCGCGAGTCGGCGCACGCGTCGGCGAGCTGGCGCAGACGGAGGATGGCCTGCGCCGCCTGCGGGCGCAGCTGTTCGACCGCGTCAAGCGCGCCGAGTTGCAGCTCGAGCTCGAGCGGGTGTCGGCGCGCTCGCGTTACGAGATCGTGGACCCCGTTCACCTCGAGCAGGTTCGGCTCAAGCGCCTCCTCTTGGGGCGCGCGTTCTTGGGCCTGTTCGCGGGCCTGATGATCGCGATGGGCGTCCTCGGCTTCGGTGGTCTTCGGCGTCTGTTCCGCCAGGCCGCGATGACTGGAGCCGCGCTCGCCGTCCTCCTCGCGATGGGCTCGAGTGGTTGCGCGACGCCGCGTCCCTTCGCGTGGTTCAAGGATGTTCCCGCCGCCGCAACGCAGCCTGCACCGATCCTGCGCGGCGACACGCTGTTCGTCGAGGTCAAGGATCAGCCGAGCATGGGCGGCGAGGTCGTGGTCCGCGACGATGGGCGATACCTGCACCCCGGGCTCGGACCGATCGAGGTGGCCGGCCAGGCCCCCGGCCAGGCCGCGCAGGCGATCGTCGCGCGCCTGCAAGGCGTGATCGTGAGCCCTCGCGTGGTCGTGACGGTGCTGCGGTCTCGCCCCGTGCGCGTCTCCGTCGTCGGCGAGGTGCGTACGCCGGGCGCGTACGAGCTGGACCGTGACCGACGGGTCGTGGCCGCGCTCGCCTCGGCTGGTTGGCTCACCGAGTTCGCACACGACGACGGGATCTACGTGGTCCACCGCGAAGGCAGCGCGCCTGCCGTGCGGTTCCGCGCGCTCGATCTCACCGGCCAGGCGCCCGCGGCGCAAGCGTTCCAGCTGCTCGACGGCGACACGGTCGTCGTGGAGTAGCCGTGATGGGCCACCTCGCGTGCGCCCTGCTCCTCGCCATCGCGGAGTTACAGGTCGGCGCCCGCGCCGAGCTGCGGGGTGGTGAGGCGCCACCGTTGGCGGGCCAGGCTCCGGAGAGCGCCGCCCGATCGACCGTGCAACCCGAGGCTGGGCTCGCCGTGCGCTCGCACGCAGGGCAGACACGCCTTCACTACGGGCCACGCCTGACTTACCGGGCGCCGAGCCACATGGGGGCGGAGCAGCCGCTCGTCATGCACTTCCTCGGCGCGGAGCACGAGCAGCGGCTCGAGCGGGGGGCTCGTGTCCTCGGCGAGGTCAGCACGAGCTTCGGCGACGTGGACTACACAGGGCTGTCGCAGACCCTCGGGCCGAGCCAGAGCACGTTGCCGACGCTCACACGCCTTCTGACCCTCGGGGGCAGCACGGCGCTCGAGGTACGCGAGCTGCGCCGCTGGATCCTGGTCTCGCGCCTCGGCGCCACCCACCAGCGCCCGCTCGACGAAAGTGGCGCCGCCCCGGTCGCCGGCGTGGCACTTTCGCAGAGCACCCTCGTCGATCTGTCGCAGACGGCGCGCCATGCGCTCTCGCGGCGCGACGAGCTGACGCTGGCCGCCGGGTTGTCCGACCAGCGGCTGTCGTCCGGGCTGCACGTGCTCGCGGTCGAGCCTGGCGCGGGCTGGCACCGGCGGCTCACTCGTACGCACACGCTCGAGCTTCGGGGTGGCGTCGTGCTGGCGCATGCCATCGCACACCCCGCTGGTACGGGCGCCCCCACGGTGGCGAGCCCGGTCGGACATGCGGGGCTGGTGTCCCGGATGCGACCAGCGCGCGGCCTGGTGGTCGACTCCGAGGTGAGCGCCGCCGCGACCTGGTTCCTCGACCCGGTGCTCGTCACGAGCCTCACCCGTGGCACCGTCAGTGCGTCGATCTCGGCCACCTTCCGCAGGGCCCTCACCGTCGCGGCAAGCGCGCAGCTCGCGACCAGCCTGAGCCTGACGCCGCAGCCTGGCCATCCCGACGAGACGCTGGTCCGAGCCGAGATCCCCGTCCGCTACCGGGTTTCCCCGCGCTTTTCGGTCGAGGTTGGCGGTCGCTACTCCGATCGCGGCCAGCACCTGCTTGCCAGCGCCGTGAACCTGCATCAGCGCGAGCTCTGGCTGTACCTGCAGCTCGTGGCCGGCACCCACGCCCGCGTGTACTAGTGGACGATCGGTCGCCGTGGGCGGCGACCGCAGAGGGGATGCCGAGCATCCCCTCCCCGTTCGGACAAGTCCTCACGGGCCCCCACCCCTTGCGATCGCCAGCCGAGCGGCGTCGATTTGCGAATACAGCGCCATCGGGGCGCTGGCCGGCGCAAGGCGCCCGCATCACCGGCGAACGGGCGGGCCAGCTACTCGCCCTTGCGCGCGGTGCGCTCCCAGGACGCGTGCTTGCCGCGGACGAGGAGGCCCACGTAGAGCGGGATCTTCCAGGCGATGTAGAAGGGCGCGGACAGGAGCGCCGTCACGGGCACCGTGTCGCGCGCGAAGGACCACCAGGCCCGGACGACCGCGATCGCGACGATCCCGAGGAGCGCGCCAGACAGCACGAGCGGCCCCGGCCCGAGGCCGCCGAGCGCCGCGGCTGCCGAGGCGGTCCCCAGGGCCACAAGGAGCATGACGAGCAAGGCGAGCGGCGGCACGCAGAGGTCGAGGCCGAGCGCCAGGATCTCGAGCCTCCTGCGCGCAAGGCCGGCCAGGACGAGCCGCGGACCGAAGGCCAGCAGCGTCGACAGTTGCCCGTGCTCCCAGCGTCGGCGTTGTTTGAACAGGGACGGGTCGCCCTCGGGGAGCTCGCTCGAGACCGCGACCTCCGGGCAGAGCAAGGGCGGCGTCCCGCGCAGCGCGAGCTCGAGGCCGAGCACGAGGTCCTCGACCAGATTCGACTCGCCCGGCGGCGCGGACTCGAGCACGGCCCACGGAAAAGCCATGCCGCTGCCGGTCAGCTGACAGGGCAGGCCCAGCTGGTGCATGCCGCGCGGACGCACCCGGTTGCGCACCAGGATGGCCAGCGCACCCACCACCTGTCGCGCGCTGGGACGTGCGGTGGCCTCGAGCAGGTACTCGGCCTGGATTGGCCGCCCCGAGCTCGCCGCGGCGTGGGCGAGCCGGCCGACCCCGTCGGTGGGCGCGACGCGACAGTCGGCGTCCACCAGCACCACGACGTCGGGCGGGCTCGCGCGCAGCGACGCCACCGCGAAGGTGATGGCGTGGCCCTTGCCCCGGCGAGCAGGATCGTGGCGTTCGAGCACCGTGGCGCCGGCGCGTCGGGCCACCTCGGCCGTGTCGTCGGTGCAGTTGTCCGCCACCACGACCAGCGCATCTGCCGGACCGAGCTGCGCCCGCAAGGACGAGACGGTGGCTCCGATGCCGAGCGCCTCATCGTGAGCGGGAATGATCACCGTGGTTCGCACCACCCCGGCCGGCGCGGGGGGCAGGCGGGTCGCGCTCCGGCGCGCCGCCAGGCATTCGACGAGCAACACCAGGCAGGGCACGGCGAGCAGGCCGACACCCACGAACAAGGCGATCGAGAGCGCGATCATGACGCTCGCCGCGACCGCTCGCCGGCAGGGAAGCGTTCCTTCATCCAGCGCACGACGTGCAGGGGCGTCGCCTCCTTGGCGCCTCCCGCGAGCATGGCGTGCGTGGTCCCGGTGACCTCGATCCAGGTGATGCCCTTCTGGGGATCGGACACGCCAGGCAGAAACCCATACTCTGCGTAGTACTTGCGCCGACTGGGAATGCCCACGCTGACGATGAGCGTGGGCAGCTTGCGACGCGCCACGCGCGCGAGCGCATCGATCATGTGGACGTTGAGATCGGGCGGAAGCTCCTGGTTGGCCAGGCGCTCACGGGCACGCCGGATCGCATAGCGCACGAGCCCCTGCCAGTAGCGGAGATCGCTCTTGCCGGTCAGGAGGCGCAGCCAGGAGCGTGGCGAGCGCACGCGGTCCTTGATGAGCTCCCAGCGCTCGAGGTAGGACGTCACCGAATCGACCTCGTGGACCGGCGTCGGCCTCGCGGGCGTGGGCACGAGCGACACCTCGGGCTCGAGCAGGATGAGGCCCGCCGAGTCGGTTCCGGACGGGTCCGCGGCCAGCGACGCCGTGACGGCACCGCCGCAGAAGCCCCCGAGCACCAGGCCGGAGAGCCCGTAGCGCTGGCGCAGCTGGCGCGAGAGGTCGCGCGCCGCCGCCTCGTGCGCTCCGTCCTGGATGGTCCGCCACAGGATCTCGAGATGCACGGGCAGCTCGCCCGGCGAATCTCCGAGCCCGGGCATGTCGAAGCGGAACGTCGGATAGCCTGCGTCGCAGAGTCGGTCCGCGATGTGGACGCCGAGGTCGCCGACCCAGGCGCGGGGCTGCTGCCCGAAGCTGAGCAGGAGCACGCCCACCGCGTCCCGGGCGGTGCTGGCCCCGGGATCGTGGTGCGTGCCGATCAGTCGGCTGCCCCGCACCTCGAGGGTGACGATGCGCCTCACGACGTGCTCCGCGGGCTCGTGGCCTCGCGCAGCCACGCGATGTTCTGGTCGAACAACGCGGACAGGTTCGGGTTGACGAGGCGCATCGGCTTTCCGCCCGAGGCGTCGCGCTCGGGGTTCGGTCCGACGCCCCCGAAGACGTGCGCCGACACCTTGTCGAGCACCGGCGCATGGCACGGGCGGCGTGGATCCGAGGCCGCGCCGGGCGTGATCGCGAACGCGTCGGCATGCTCGAGCAGCCGGCGGGTCCAGCCGTAGCCCTCGACCTCGATCGTCTGGCCTGCTTCGATCGCGGCGAGATACTGGTCTCGGCCCTTGCGGTCCAGCTTGAGGGCCATGTCGCTGACGAGGCGAAGCTTGAGCTGATCGTACAGCATCGCTCGGGCCGAGACGGGCGCGAGCCACGACAGCAAGGCGTCGCCGATGCCGTCGTCGAACGCGCGCGTGGCGAGCAGCGCCCCGAGGCCGAGGCCGTGCAGCACGAGCGGGACCTCGGGGACGCGCTGCCCGAGCCAGCGTGTCGCGGCGCACACGTCGTCATGCCAGTCCGCAAAGCCCAGGTCCTCGAACCGTCCGGTGCTCTCGCCCACGCCGCGGTAGTCGAAGCGGAGCGCGCAGAAGCCTTCGCGGGCCAGCGTGCGCGCCCAGCGTACCCACGGGATGTAGCGGTGTGGCCGCTCCGACGCGAACGGCCCGGCGAGCAGGACGGCCGCGCGCGGTGCGCCGAGAGCGGGGTGCAGGACGTAGTAGAGTTGCTCGCCTCGGTGATCGAGGTAGCCGGGCTCCTCGCTGGCCTCCAAGCGCGCGCAGTCCTTGCGCGCTTGGTCTTGCCCCGCGGAGGTCATGACGAAAACTCCTGGCCGAAGGGGCCGGTGGAGTGTTGCTGCGCCGCTCCGCCACGTGGCAGGCTGCGCTCGGATCGAGCCACGGAGAAGATCATGACACGACGCGGAACGCTCACGGGGATCATGTTGTCACTCATGCTGGCCGGTTGTGGCGAGGATGCGAAAGGAGGCGCTGGGTCCGCCGGGCTGGCGGGCTCCGGCGGTGCCGCGGGATCGAGCGGCACCGCGGGCG
>JAHFDS010000344.1 GCA_023248855.1 Myxococcales bacterium | reverse complement strand
GCTGCCAGCGCCGCCTCCGGAGCCGGCCGTGCCGGCGCCGCCGTTCGGGTCGGAGCCACATCCGAGCATGAGCAAGCCTGCCAGCAAGCCCGTCCAACCGATTCGCGTGGAAGTCTTCATCTTCGTCCTCTCAGCTGTGCCATCGGGATGGCCCCCCACCCTGCGCGCGTTGTCGCACGCGCGTCGGAAAAAATCTCCAGATCTGAGGCGACTGTGAGAGTCCGCACAAGGGACCTCGCGGACCAATAGGGGGAAGGGGGACGAGATCAGCCGATGACGCGGTTACGGCCACCGTTCTTGGCGGCGTAGAGGCGCTCGTCGGCGTGCTTCATGAAACCGCTGATGTCGACCTGACGGCCCTCTTCTTCCTTGTCCCCGAAACGACCCTTGTCCAGCGACGCGACGCCGATCGAGATGCGCACGGGGATCTCGGAGTCCTCGAACTTGAACTCCGTCCGCTCGATGAGCGCGCGGATCTTCTCCGCGAAGATCATCGCGTTGGCGTGGGCGATCTCCGGCAGCAGGATCGAGAACTCCTCGCCGCCGAAGCGAGCAAACAGGTCCTCGCGGCGGATGCGCTGCTTGATCACGGTGGCGAGGTGCTTGAGCACGTAGTCGCCCGCGAGGTGCCCGTAGGTGTCGTTGATGCGCTTGAAGTGATCGATGTCGAACATGATGAGCGAGACGTCGCGCGCGTAGCGCTGCGCCCGTCGGAGCTCGGCCTCGAGCGCTTCCATGAGATAGCGCCGGTTCTTGATCTGGGTGAGGCCGTCGTCCGTGGTGAGACGGTAGATCTCCTCGTGGTAGGCCGCCTCGACGTTGCCGCCGGTGAGGAACTTGAAGATCGTGCGACCGATCTTGATGAACTCGCGGTCCTGCAGCACGTGCTCGTCGATGAGCTCGTCGTTGACGTAGGTGCCGTTCGTGGAGCCGAGGTCGCGGATCAGGATCTGCTTGCCGGTGTTGACGATCTTCGCGTGGTTGCGCGAGACCGACTCCTGGTCGATCTGGATGTCGGCCTTGGAGCTTCGGCCGATGATGATGCTCGGCGTCTCCAGGCTGAACTTCTTGCCGAGCTCGAGGCCGTAGATGACGACCAGGCAGGCGTCCTTGGCCGCCGGTCGCTCCGCGACCTTGCTGATCACCGTGACGACGGTCTTGTTCCGAACCACGGGATCTGACCGCTTGCGAGTATAGCGGCCGGCTTGGCTCGGTGTAAAGGCGTGGGCTTGGTCAAAGTCGTGGGGCCAGACCCGATCCGGGCGGGAGGGGATGTGCTAACGTGTTGCCCGCCGGGCCGTTCCCCAGCCGGCCAAACCCGATGCTCCTTTACCGCTGGCTTCGCGAGACGGCTGACATCCACGGAAGCGCCAAGGCGCTCGTGTACCGGGAGACTTACCTCTCCTGGCGGGGCTTGCTGCACCGCGTGGACAGGCGGGCCCAGGAGTTCGCGTCGATCGGCATCAAGGAGGGCGACTGGGTCGGGCTCATGCTCGGCAACGTCCCCGACTTCGCGATCCTGGCGCTCGCCATCTCGCGCCTCGGTGCGGTGCTCGTGCCGCTCGACCCCACGACGGGCTCGCGCGAGCTCGAGATGATCTTCGATGTCGCTCCGCTGCGCGGGCTCATCACGCGCCCGCGCGGGGGGGAGTCGGCGCCAGCGGTGCCGCAGTCGGTGCTCGCGGGTCGCGATCAGTTCGGACCCTCGTATCGCTCGCGCGTGACGCGCCCGCCGCCGGTGGCGAGCCCGCAGCCGCGCGCGCCCAAGGAGCGTACGCCCGAGGCGCGCCGGCGCCTGCAGGGCACGCTCTTGACGTGCAGCCTGTACCCGGTCGAGCCGCCACCGAGCACCCGGAAGGCCAACGGGCGCCCGACGCGTGCGCCCAAGGTGCCGCGTGCGACCAAGCTGATGGAGCGCGTCGAGGCCGTCGCACCCGACGCGCTCCGGGTCATCGCGTTCACGACCGACGTCGGCGGCGATCCGAAGGGTGTCCTTCGCACCGAGGCGAACCTCATCGCCTCGGCTGAGAGCATCGGCAAGACGCTCGAGGTCAAGCCCGAAGACCGCATCCTGACGACGGTGGCGCTGTACCACCCCTTCGGCTTCGATTTTGGCCTCCTGGCCTCGCTGCGTTACGGTGCGACGCTGTTCCTCGAGGACGAGGTGGCCCCGCAGCGCATCGCCAAGGTGCTGCGCGACCAGGAGATCACGATGCTGCCGGGGACGCCGACGCTCTATGCGTCGCTCGCCAAGCTGCCCACGGCGAGGCCGCTCAAGCTCAAGAACCCGCGCTTCCTGTCGAGCGGATCGGCGCTGTCCGACACGGTCGCCGAGTCGTTCCGCGAGAACCACGGCGTGCGGATCTACTCCGTCTATCACACGACCGAGGCCGGCCCGATCTGCATCGAGAAGACCGGCAAGAGCCCGACCAGCGTTGGCAAGACCTTCGAGGACGTCGAGATCCGCGTGCAGGATCAACAGGGCGGCAAGCTCGCTCCCGAGAAGTCGGGCGCGATCTGGGTGCGCTCGAAGACGGTCTCTCCGGGCTTCGTCGCCCCGACGACGCTCGCCAAGGACAAGACCAAGGGCGTGCCGATCGGTGGGTGCGACGCCGAGGGCTGGTTCCGCACGGGCGACATCGGCTTTGTCGACAAGGCCGGGCGGCTGATGCTCGAGAGCCGCGAGGACGACCTCGTGAAGGTCGACGGCAAGCGCGTCGCGCTCGGCGAGGTCGAGGGTTGCCTCGAGCAGTTCCCGAAGATCAAGGCCGCGCAGGCGATGGTGATCCAGGATCCGCTGGGTGGCCCGATGGTGGTCGCCAAGGTGGTGCCGATCGGACGATGCAGCGCGGAGGAGGTCATCGACCACTGCGCGAAGAATCTGGCGCCCTACAAGGTCCCCCGCCGGATCGAGTTCTGCGAGGCGCTCCCGAGCTAGTCCACGATCGGCGGCCTCGGAAGGCCGCCGCAGGAGGGGCGCGCCGCCCCTCCCCCGCTCGGCACGGCCTCGCGGGCCCCCTACCCTGCGTCTTCGCTCGCTACGCCCTTGCGCCTCGTTTCGCTCGGCTCGACGTCGCCGCCGAGGATCATTGCGCCCCGGTCGAAGCGCTAGGTCTAGGTCCAGGAAGCGGAGGGAAGTAAGCTCGCCTCGTGGAACCGGTGCTCGTCCTCGGTGGAGGCGGACGCGAGCATGCGATCGTACGCGGGATCGCGCGAGCGGGCCGCGCGATCACTTGCGCGCCTGGCAACGCCGGCATCGCGGAGGTCGCGACGTGCGAGACGATCGACCTCGAGGACGCGGCCGCGGTGGGCGCGCTTTGCGAGCGCTCCGGGGTGCGCCTCGTGCTCGTCGGGCCCGAGGCGCCGCTGGTCGCGGGCGTCGCCGACGTGCTGCGCGCGCGCGGGCTCGACGTGCTGGGCCCTGGGGCCTCGGGCGCACGGCTCGAGGGCTCGAAGGCGTTCGCCAAGGAGGCGATGGACGCGGCCGGCGTTGCCACGGCGGCTTTCTCCGTCTGCAGCAGCCTCGCCGAGGTCGAGCGCGCCCTGGCGGCTCACCCGGAGCGTACCGTCGTCAAGGCCGATGGCCTGTGCGCCGGCAAGGGCGTCGTCGTCGCCACCAACGCCGCGGGGGCCAGGGACGCGGCTCGTCAGATGATCGAGCAGGAGCGCTTCGGTGCGGCCGGACGCGTGGTGGTGCTCGAGGAGCGGATGTCGGGTCGCGAGGTCTCGATCCTGGCGCTGTGTGACGGCGCGCGCGCGGCGGTGCTGCCATCGGTCGAGGATCACAAGCGACTCGGCGACGGCGACACCGGGCCCAACACCGGCGGCATGGGCACGTACTCACCCTCGTCCCTGGTGCCGGACGCACGTCTTTCCGAGCTGGCCGCGCTCTCGGTGACGCCGATGGTGCGGCACCTTTCGCGTGCGGGCATCGACTTCCGGGGCGTCTTGTTCGCTGGCCTCATGCTGACGCCGGACGGGCCGCGTGTGCTCGAATACAACTGCCGCTTCGGTGATCCGGAGACGCAGGCGCTGTTCGCGCGATGGCGGGGCGATCCGCTGCCGTGGCTGGCCGGCGCGGCGCGGGGGCGCCTGCCCGACGCGGAGCCGGATTTCGATCCACGACCGAGCGTGTGCGTCGTGATCGCAGCCGGCGGATACCCTGAAGCACCCCGCGCGGGTGCGCCCATCGAGGGCCTTTTCGCGGCCGACGCGGTGGCCGGCGTGCGGGTCTATCACGCGGGGACAGCTCGCGTGGACGGACGGGTCGTGGTCGCCGGTGGCCGCGTGGTCGGTGTGACCGCTCTCGGGGACGACCTCGGCGCGGCCCGGGCGCGGGCGTACGAGGCCGCGCGTCACATCCGCTTCGAGGGCATGCAGCTTCGTCACGACATCGCAGAGAAGGGGATGCCATGAAGAGGGTCGCCATCCTGATGGGCTCCCACAACGATCTCGGCGTGATGCAAGCAGCCGCCGACGTCCTGACCGAGCTCGGCGTGCCGAACGAGGTGCACGTCAAGAGCGCGCACCGCACGCCGGAGGCGGTGTCGCGGTTCGTCGGCGGCGCGGCCGACGCCGGGTATGGCGTCATCATCGCGGCGGCGGGCCTGGCGGCGCACCTCGCGGGCGCCGTCGCGGCGAACACGAGCCTGCCCGTCATCGCGGTGCCGATCGCCGCTGGCACGCTCGGCGGTCTCGACGCGCTCCTGTCGTCCGTTCAGATGCCGCCAGGTGTTCCGGTCGCGACCGTTGCCATCAACGGCGCGCAGAACGCGGGCCTGCTCGCGGCCCAGATCCTCGCCCTGTCGGACCTCGCGCTCGGCGAGCGCCTGCGCGCGCGGCGGCAAGCGGCAGCAGACCAGCTGATCGCGGCTGACGCAGCCCTTCGCCCGTAGTCAGGGGCGGCTTCTGGAGGGCGGACCGGGCCTGGCGGTGGCCGAGGGGGTCGGCTAGACTGCAGTCGATCCTAAGGAGGATTTCGACATGAACAAGCTCGTGCTTCTGGCGTCGCTCGTGGGCGCCCTCGCCACCACCACCCCCGCCCTCGCTTGCCCCGGCCACGACGAGGCCGCCAAGAGCGCCAAGAACGACAAGCCCGGCAAGGCCATCACGCTCGTCGGCACGGTCTCGCGCGAGGGCTGTCCAATGGAGGCCAAGGGCATGGACTGCACCGGCTGCGTGCTCACGCTGGCGACGGGCAAGGACGGCCAGACGCGGTACATGATCGTCAAGGACGAGTCGGGCGAGAAGATGCTCAGGAGCGTGCTCGGCGACAAGAAGGTGTCCGGGGCGCGCGTCGAGATCAAGGGTGAGGTCTTCGAGAAGGACGGACACATGCTCGTCCGCGTCAAGACGTACAAGGTCGTCGCCACCGCGTAGAGCGTTTCTCTCCTCCGTCCTGCCCACACGGAACCGCACCCACGGGCGGGACCTCCGCTAGAATCTTGCCAATGCCGACGCTGCTGCCTTTTCGGGGGCTGATCGCCGATCCTTCGACGGCCGGCGCCCTGATCGAAGGCCTGGCGGTGGGCCTCGACGTCCTCCTCTCGGCGCGGGCCCTGGTGCGGGACGACAGGCCCGTGCTGTATCGCTACATCGGATCGGCGCAGATCGGAGGTCGCGAGCGCGAGCGCCGGGGCTTTGTCGCTCTGCTGCCTGTGGACGCGCCGATCACGGTGGTCGCGCCGCCGGACGAGGCGCTCGGCAGCGCTACCCTGGCGGCGTCGGGGGTGGCCACCGCGCTGCCGGTCGTCACCTACGATGACCCGGAGGGTCGCGGCGCGGAGTGCTTCGAGCGGCTCGAGAGCGAGCCCCCGCGGCTCGACGTGACCACGGTCGATGGCGTGCGGCATCGGCTGTGGTCGCTCGACGATCCGGCCGCGCAGGCGTGGCTCTTGGCTCCCCTCATGGAGCGCAGGCTACATCTCGTGTGCGGCCGCGCCGAGCTCGAGGCTCAGCGCGCCTACGGGAGGGCGTCGCGCGCTCGCTCGCCGCACCCTCGGGCGGCCAGCGACGCCACCCCCGTGCTGGTGGTCGCGGAGCAGGACCCGGGCCTCGCGGTCGAGCGTCCCCATCTGCTCGTCGCGCCGGGCATCGGCTGCAAGGCGATCGAGGCGCGTATCTCCGCGCTCGGGCGCGAGCCGTTCGACGTGCGGGAGAACTTCTACGTGACGGCCAGGGAGGTCGAGCGCGCGCTACACTTCGGCGCGGGCTCGGTGAGCTTCGCGGTGGTCGCGGCGCCGGCGACGCGCTTCTTCCTGCTGTCGCTGCGGCGTGACACTCCGGTGCCCGGCCCGCAGGCGCTCAAGGGCGACGACGCGCACGTGCTGGCGGCGCTGCTCATCGAGCGGCTCGGCGTGCCCGCTGACGCGCTCTCGCCGGTGCGGGACCTCGGCAGTGCGCTCGAGGCGGTGCGGCAGGAGCGCGCCTCGGCGGCCATCCTCCTGAATCCGATCTCCCTCGGGGAGGCCAAGAAGGCCGTCGCGGCAGGGCACACGCTGCCCGGCGGACCGCTTTCGCTGCGACCCGCGCTTCCGGCGGCCTTGGTCGCGCACCGGCTCGACCCTGACGAGCCGATGTAGGGGCGCTTGAGCGGCGCTCGTGACGCACCGCGGCAGAGGCGCTATGTTCTGACCATGAGCGACAGGCCCGCCCACAAGCTCGGCGACGAAGATGAGCGCGACGAGCCCTGGATCTTCCGCACGTACGCGGGACACACCAACGTGCGGGCGTCGAACGCGCTCTATCGCGGCAACCTCACGCGCGGACAGACGGGCCTCTCGATCGCGTTCGATCTGCCCACGCAGTGCGGCTACAGCTCCGACCATCCGCTGGCGGGCCCGGAGATCGGCAAGGTCGGCGTGCCGGTCAACACGGTGGACGACTTCGAGCTCCTGTTCGAGGGCATCCCGATCGAGAAGATCAACACGTCGATGACCATCAACGCGACGGCCATGTGGCTGCTCGCGTGCTACGTGGCGGTCGCCGAGGCGCGCGGCACCGATCCGCGGCTGCTGCAGGGCACGACGCAGAACGACATCGTCAAGGAGTACCTCGCGCGCGGCACGTACATCTTCCCGCCCAAGGAGTCGATGCGGCTCATCGTCGACATGTACGAGCATTGTCTCACCGCGCTGCCGAAGTGGAACGCGTCCAACATCTGCTCGTACCACCTGCAGGAGGCGGGCGCGACGCCGGTGCAGGAGCTCGCATTCGCCCTCGCGAATGCGATGGCGTTGCTCGACGCGGTGCGCGCGCGCGGCATCTCGGGCCAGGACTTCGAGCGCATCGTGGGGCGCGTCTCCTTCTTCGTCAACGCGGGCATCCGCTTCGTCGAGGAGATGTGCAAGATGCGCGCGTTCACGGCGATGTGGGACGAGATCACGCGCGATCGCTACGGCGTCGGCAGCCCCAAGTACCGCCTGTTCCGCTACGGCGTGCAGGTCAACTCCCTGGGCCTGACCGAGGAGCAGCCGGAGAACAACGCCTGGCGCATCTTGCTCGAGACGCTCGGCGTCACGCTCTCGCGCAGTGCGCGCTGCCGGGCGCTGCAGCTGCCCGCGTGGAACGAGGCGCTCTCGCTGCCGCGCCCGTGGGACCAGCAGTGGTCGCTGCGCCTCCAGCAGATCCTGGCGCTCGAGACGGACCTCCTCGAGTACCCGGATCTGTTCGACGGCTCGCCCGTGGTCGCGAGCAAGGTGGAGGCGCTAAAGGCCGCCGCGTACGCCGAGATCGAGCGCATCCGCGAGGCCGGCGGCATGCTCGACGCGGTGGACCAGGGCCTGGTCAAGGCCGCGCTCGTGCGCAGCCAGGCCGAGCGCATGGCCAGGATCCAGTCGGGCGAGATCGTCGTGGTCGGCCGGAACAAGCTCACGGAGGCGCTGCCGAGCGCACTCCTGTCGGGGGAGGACGGGGGCCTGTTCAAGGTGGACGAGGGCTCGGCCGGCGAGACGCTCGAGCTATTGGCCGCGACCAAGCGCAAGCGCAGCCAGAGCGCGGTGGACGACACATTGCGGCAGCTCGAGGACGTGGCTCGAGGCGGCGGCAACCTCATGGGGCCGTCGATCGCGTGCGCGCGGGCGCGCGTGACGACCGGCGAGTGGTCGGACGTGCTACGCAAGGTGTTCGGCGAGTACCGGCCCGCGACCGGCGTGGATGGCCAGAGCCTGCGCATGTCGGGCGAGCTCGTGGACCACGTGCGCCGCCGCGTCGAGGCGTGGACCCAGTCGCACGGCGCCCGGCCGCGCATCGTGGTCGGAAAGCCCGGGCTCGATGGACACTCGAACGGCTCCGAGATGATCGCGGTGGCGGCGCGCCACGCGGGCTTCGACGTCGTCTACGGCGGCATCCGCCTCGCGCCCGAGGACATCGTGCGCGCGGCAGTCGAGGAGGATGCGTCCGTCATCGGGCTCTCGATCCTGTCGGGCTCGCATGTTGCGATCGTCAAGCAGATCATGGAGGCGCTGGCGCGCGAGGGCGCGCCCGAGCTGCCGGTCGTGGTCGGTGGGATCCTGCCCGAGTCGGACTGGCCTGCGCTCGAGCAACTGGGTGTGCGCGCCGTGTTCACGCCCAAGGACTTCGACCTCATGGGCATCATGTCGCGCATCCTCGACGTGATCGGAGCGCAGGCCTGACGGCGGACGAGGCGGCGCGGCTGCTCGAGGCGGCGCGACGCGGGCAGCGGCGCGCGCTTGGTCGGCTCGTGAGCGCCGTGGAGCGCGATGGCGAGCCCGGCCGGCTGCAGC
>JAHFDS010000343.1 GCA_023248855.1 Myxococcales bacterium | reverse complement strand
GGACCGCGTCCTCGAGCTCGACCGGCACCTGCTGCGCCGCCACCGGCACGAGCTTGAGCGCCCGCAAGCCGGCCACCAGACGGTCGAGGCAGACCGGCGCGTTTGCGGAGACGCGCCCGAGATCGATCACGATCGGCGCATCCGTCAGGAAGTCACCGGCCTGCGCGAGGTGCGCGCCGAGGTAGGCGAGCACGGCCTCCGCGGACGGATCCAGGACGCGGAGCACGGTGAGCGGCGCGATCGAGCCCTTGAGCTCGCACGGTTCGCTCGATTCCGCGGCGACGGGCCGGCGAGGCTCGCGCGGCGGTGTGGCGACTGCGTTTGCGGACATGTCGGCCCCCGGCAGTGGTTCCTCGGATGCTCGGGCACCTGCGAGGCGGGCGCAAGAATTGATACGGGATCGCCGGCCGTCATCTAGGATCAGCGGCCATGACGCCGCTCAGCCCCGCCGACGCATTCTTCCTGTGGGCGGAGCAGCGCCGGCAGCCCATGCACGTCGCGGGGCTCCAGCTCTACACGGCGCCGGCCGGCTCGTGGGACGACCACGTCCAGCGCGTGGTCGAGTCGATGCGCAAGCACGTCAGCGCGCGACCGCCGTTCAACCTGCGGCCTGTGTTTCACCTCGGCCACTGGTTCTGGGAGGAGGACGAGGACTTCGAGCTCGACTACCACCTGCGACACTCCGCGCTGCCGCGGCCGGGCCGGGTTCGCGAGCTGCTCGCGCTGGTGTCACGCCTGCACGGCACGCTCATGGATCGCAGCCGCCCGCTGTGGGAGCTGCACCTCATCGAGGGGCTCGCCGACGGGCGCATCGCGGCCTACGTCAAGGTGCATCACGCGATGTTCGACGGCATGGCGGCCGTCAGGATGCTGCAAGCGGTGCTGTCCGAGGATCCCGACGAGCGACGTCCACCGATGTGGGCGCAGGAGCGTGCTCGGCGCGGACCGCTCGAGGTGGCCACGCCACGCGAGGGCGGGCTGCTCGGTTCGGTGCTCGAGGCCGCGCGCATGGGTGCGCAGATCCTGCCCGGCGTGGGCAGCGGCCTGCGCGAGGTGCTGCGCGGATCGAGCCAGGTCGATCCGATCGGCGCTGCGCCCTTCCAGGCGCCCCCGACCATCTTCAACGTGCCGATCTCGGGGTCGCGGCGCTTTGCCGCCCAGGCCTACAGCCTCGACCGCATCAAGGCCCTCGGGCGCGCGGCCGGAGCGACGCTCAACGACATCACGCTCGCCCTCTGTGGCGGCGCCCTTAGGCACTACCTGCTCGCGCGGAGCGCCCTGCCCGACCGGCCGCTCATCGCGATGGTCCCCGTCTCGGTGCGCGGCGAGGACGGCCCGGCCGAGGGCGGCAACCAGGTCTCCATGATGCTCGCCAACCTCGCCACCCATGTCGCCGATCCGCTCGAGCGACTGCGCCTGGTCACCGAATCGACGACGATGGGCAAGCAGCGCCTCTCCGGCATGACGCGGCTCGAGCGGCTCGCCTTCGGCGCGGCCATGGGGATGTCGATGGGCCCGGCCCTTTTGACCGGCTACGCCAGGAAGCGGCCCATGTTCAACGTGGTCATCTCCAACGTGCCGGGGCCGAAGAAGCCGCTGCACATGGACGGCATGCGCCTCGAGGAGATCTACCCGGTGTCGATCCCATTCGACTACCTGGCGCTCAACATCACGATCAACAGCTACTGCGATCAGCTCGGCTTCGGCTACACGGCCTGTCGGCGAGCGGTGCCCGCGCTCCAGCGCATGCTCGGCCACACCGACGAGGCGGTGCGCGAGCTCGAGGCCGCGCTCGCCGCCCGGGCGTCGCCGCCGGGCCCGGCGCCCGCGTAGCGCGCGCCCTACCCTGCCAGCATGTGCACGAACGCGTGGGGCCGAGCGTCGGCGGCGCCGTCGAGCACGAACGTGCCCGCGGCGCCCACGCGGCCGTCCAGCTCGAAGGCCTGGAGGCGCACGCGCGCGACCTGTCCCGCGAAGAAGGGCTTGCGGTACACGACGTCGACCATGCGCGAGAGCACGCTGGTCGATCTTCCGTGCGCACGCAGCCGGCGGAGCAGCGCCTCCTCGAACGCCCGCAGGTACACGAGCGAGTTCACGTGCTGGTTCGAGTCGGTGTGGATGAGGCCGAACGGGAGCTCCGCGTCATCGAGCAGGGGCACCTCGTCGAGCGGCCGCGCACCCGGCGGCAGTGACGCCAGCGCTTCCGGCGCGGGACCATTCCAGGCGACCGCGGGCACGGGCTCCATCGGCTCCGGCAGCTCGCGCACCCGGCGCTCCTCGGCGGGGCCGAAGGGGCGCGTCATCACGTGCTCGGCGAAGACGCGCATGGCCGTGGCCCGCGCCGCGTCCGGCGCCGCCGAGGGTCCGTACGTGTGCGCGTGCGGCGCCGCGAGCTCGCCCCACATGAGCAGGAAGATGCGGCCGTCGTCGGCGTGCGCAAGTCCATAGCTGCCGGTGGCGGACACCGGACCCGCGACCGCGAAAGGCCCCGCCTCGCCCTCGATGCGCAGGCGTGACAACACGGGCACGATGGTCGAGGTGCGGAGCACGCGCATCAGCGGCGAGCCGTTGACGAGCTGCCGCCACACCGCCTGCCCGAGCGCCTGCCCGGCGACCTCGAGCACCATGCGCCCATCCTGCGTGATGTCCTCGAAGCGCAATGCGACCTCGGATCGACCACGCTCCGCGGACACCGGCCAGGGCGGGATGTGCATTCCCAGATCATGCGCCTTCGACGCGGCGCGTCAATGGGCATTCGCCGACGCACCGAGTGCGTACCAGCCAGAGTAGAGTGCGGCCGTGAAGCGCCGCGAAGCCGCCTTTCTCCCGGTCCTGCTCGTCCTCGCCTGCAGCAGCAAGGGCGACGACACGATCCCCGGAGCCAACCTCGCGACCGTCACCGTCACCGAGGCGGTCACGCGAGCGCTGGTGGGAAAGCCGTTTGCTTTCCCCGAAGGCGTGGCGGCCTTCGGTAGCGGCCAGAACACGACGCTGACGTTCGACTCCGAGAGCGCGGCACGGCTGACCCAGGACGGCAAGACCGCGTCGATGAGCGTGCGCTACGGCTCGTGCATCTTCACCGTGGACGCTTGCGATCCGGCGTGCCCCGCCATGCTCACGGTCGGCAAGACGGTCACCGTGCAGTCGTGTCGGCTCAGCGTGCTGACCGACAACGACACCGGCTCGCTCGCCCTCGGCACCGACCTGGCGCCTCCGACCTCGATCGGCGACGTCGAGATCCGCTGCGGCGGCGCGAGCTGCGCGGTGCTGATCGACAAGGTGGAGGTCGCCGTGATCCAGACGACCGGAGGGTGAGGGCCTACCCCTTGTAGATGATCGTGCCCACGTCCTCACCAGCCAGAGCGCGCGTGAGCTGACCGGGCTTGCGCGCATTGATGAACTGCAGCTCGTGGCAGTAGCGGGCGCGCGGCAGGTACTCGAGGACCACGCGCTCGACGATCAGGTCGGGCAGGTCACGCGCGAGCAGCTCCGAGGACGAGATGCGCGGAATCAGCCTGGCGGATGGGTTCTTCTTCGGATCGTCCTCGTAGAGGCCATCCTCGTCCTTGACGAAGATCGCGCGCCTGACGCCCAGCACCTCGGCCGAGAGGAAGGTCCCGGCGTCCGTGCGGTGGCGCGGGATCCGACCCTCGCCGTCGGGCTTCTCCCAGTACCCGAAGGGCGGCATGCCGGTCATGATCGGGATGCAGCCGACGTTGAAGTACAGCGGCAGCTTCTCGAAGTCGTCCGTCATGATGAACAGGCCCCCGTGCCGGGCGAGCAGCATCTGCAGCATTCGCGCGTTCTGCCGGGGCACGTATTGACCGAGCGCCGCCAGGACGCCCGTGGGCATCTCCAGGTCCGCGCCGATCGAATAGATGTGGCGCGCGCGCGTGCCGCCGCCGCAGCAAAGGAGCAGCTGGTGCTGGCCCTTCGCCGCCACGATCTCGTCGAGCAGCGGAAAGATGGCGCTCCGGCCGCGGTCCATCACGGACTGCCCGCCGATCTTGAGCACCTTGACGTCCGGCATCATCGCCACCGGCGAGTAGTCCACCGTGGTCGCGGAGGAGGTCAACGCGCCTTCGCCGAGCGAGCTCGCCAGCGTGCGGCGCGCGGGCCGGTCAGCCACGTCCCGATCAGCCACGGGCCACCTCGGATGCTTCGCGCGTGATCACCGTGCCCACGTCCTCGCCCGCGAGCGCCCGCGTGAGCAGCCCGGGCCGAAGGCCGTTGATGATCTGCACCTTCTCGACGTGCCGCGCGGTCTTCCAGGCCAGGAAGAGCTCCCTGTCGAGGATGAGCTCGGCGGGCATCTTCGTGAGCATCTCGCCGAGGGTCGTGCGCGCGATGAGCCTGGCGTCCGGGTGCTGCTTGGGGTCGCTGTCGTAGAGGCCGTCCTCGTCCTTGACGAAGATGATCTTCCGCATGCCGAGCACCTCGGCCTGGATGAACAGGCCGAAATCCGAGCCGTGCGCCGGCAAGGGGCCGTCCTCGGGCGGTGGCTCCCAGAAGTGATACGGCGGCACGCTGATCACGATCGGCAACATCTTGGAGTTGAGGTAGAGCGGCAACTCCCAGAAGTGCTCGCGCTGCATCACGATCGAGCCGTGCTTGGCCAAGAGGGCATTGAGCAGCACCGCATTGGCCTCTTCCATTGCTCCCACGAGCTGCGCGACGCCGCCCGTCGGCAGGCCGAGGTCGAGCGCGATCGAGATCGTATGCCGCACGCGGGTCCCGCCGCCCACGCCGATCAGCAGCGGATATTTCCCGATGAGCGAGCGCAGCTCCTCGACGAGCGGGAGGATCGCGCCGGCGCCCCGGTCGAAGATCGACTGGCCGCCGAGGCTCACGAGGACCACCTCCGGCATGATCTCGATCTCGCGGTCGCTGTGCGTCCTCCGGATGACGCCGCGGTTCTGCAGGGACTCGCGCATGAGCGGCGAGTCGATGTGCGTGCGACCATCCCCGGTCACGAGCTTGCTCATTGGACACTCTCCTTGGGTGTGGGCTTGTTGGGGCTGACGGGCGGAGCCGATCGAGCGGCGCGGACGAGCGCGGCCGTGACGAGGCCGGACAGGGCCCCGAACGAGACATGGATGGCCAGGCCCGGGATGAGGAACGCCCACGCGAGCGCGGGGGCCCCGGCGACGATGGTGACGAGGAAGATGGTCACGAAGCGGCCGGCGCCGATGACGCCGCCGAGAATGGTCCAGGTGAACGCGCCGGGCGTGCGCCCGCCGCGCACGAGCAGCGGCACGACGAGGTCGCAGATCAGCCCCGGCGTGGCGTGCTTGGCGACCTCGAAGATGCCGTAGCGGCCGTCGCCCATCAGGAACGCCACGGTCCCCATCACCAGGCCCACGTACATCGCCCCGAGGCGGGCCCGCACCCGCATCCGCGCCAGCACGTAGAGCGGCGTCAGAATGACGAGCTTGTGGCCGGGCGCGAACGGGATGTTGGGCAGGATCTTGAGCGCCTTGATCCCCAGCATCACGAGCGCGAAGCCGCCGATGACGCTGATGTCGTGCGAGAGGAAGCGCGCGCGGTGCCCCTCCGCGCTCGTGGGGTCGACGCTGGCCTCGAGGTGGGCGCTGGCTCGGCCGATCTGGCGGTCCAGGCGGCCGAGGATCGGCGCCACGTCACCGCGCGCGATGCGCCGGATGCTCGCCCACAAGCCCTCCGTTGGTTCCTGGTGCTGACCACCACCACCACCACCACCACCGCCACCGCCGCCACCACCTCGGCCCCGTCCGCCACCGCGTCCGTGGCGCTCGTCGTTTCCGAGCAACGCGAGGACGACATCGAGGGACAGCGCGATCGGGGTCGGCGTATGCAGCTTCTTGAGGCCGAGCGCGATCGCCCGCGGATCCCCGGCGCGCGCTACCTGCGACGCCAGCACCACGCACAGCACGCGCAGCACCATGAGCACGCCCGCCGCCGCACCGGCGACGTTGATCGGGATGCCATCGCCAAGGCCTGGCAGCGCCACCCGCAGGCGGATCCAGCGATCGCCGCCGCCGTCGAGCGAGGTGAGCGCGAAGGACAGCACGATGAGCAGGGCGAACGCCCACAGCTTGCGGGCCTGGCGCAAGAGGCGCGTCGCGGGCAGGCCGACCACGAGCCACAGCGCGGCCTGCACGCCGAGCGCCGCGGCGACCATCCAGGCCTGCCGCAGGAAGAACACGCCAACCGCGACGCCGACCAGGTACGCGACGCGCACGCGCGCATCCACGCGAGTCAGGGCCGAGGGCGCGTCCACGATCCGGTGCCGATCGTCAAGAGGTTGACCGCGCCTTGAGCGTAACAGACCTTGCGGCGAGCATGCGGAGCCCACCGGCCACGGGGCCGCGAAGGATCGAGCGATGAGGGGTGGTTGGTGACCGAGCCGTGAGGATTGAGGCGGGAGCGAGCAAGCCGGGCGCTACTGCGCGATCCGGACGTCGCCCTGGCCGGTGATGCCGTTGTCCTGCTCGAACGGCTTGAGCGTCACGCTCACCTTGCCGTCCGCCGAGCGGTGCTCGAACGAGCCCTTGCACATGCCCGGGCCCTCCTGACCGACGCGCAGCTGGACCTGGGTGTTGGCCGGATCCTCGAGCCACTTGACCTGGTACTGACCCGCCGGATCGAGCGACACCTCGTAGGTGTAGATCGGGGCCACGTTCAGGTCAGCGCAGCCGCCGGCATCCTGGACCGCGACCTCGAGCTGCCACGTCCCGAGCGGAACGCAGCCGGCTTCGGCCTCCTCCATGTCGGGCATCTGACCGCTCGGACGCTTGACACCCTTGACCGCGAGAGTCGCCTTGCAGACCAGTCCTTCCTGTTCGTCACCGATGGTTTGGTTGTTGTTTTCGGGCGTGTTCCGGCCGGAGCCCATGTCCGGGTCGAACACGCTGCAGGCCGAAAGGCCCACGGCGAAGGTTGCGATGGAGAGGAACTTCCAGGAACGCAGGGTCACCATGCCAGGTTGTTACAGCACAGTTCATGCCGGACAAAACTCCAATGATTCCGTGGCAGCTACGGGTTTGACTGAGGAGTGGGGGCGACAGGGACAGGACCGGAGACCCCAGGGCACATCGGCCGGTCGCGAGGCTCTGGCCAGGCGGGAATGTTCGCGCCCGGGCGCGGGGTTTGCTCTGATGAAGGACCATGCGTCGACACGTTGGATGGGTGCTGGGGGGCGTCGCCACCCTGACTGGCTGCAATCGACCCGCAAGGCCGAGCCCGGCGGCCGACGCCGCCGTACGCGCCGCCGATGCGCGAGCTGCGGACGGGCCGCTCGGGCGGTCCGGACAGCACCGCGCCGAGGCCCCCTGGGTGCCCGCCGAGTTCAAGACCGGCAACAGCAAGTGGCGCGACGCCGCCGTGTACGCCGACGGCAAGGCGCTGGGCTTTCTGCACTTCGGTGAGCTTCCGCTCTCGCTCGAGCCCATCTGGATCGACAATGTCGAGTCGCTCGACTTCGCGCCGGGCGACAAGGGCCCCCGCGAGGCGCCCACCCGCGAGCGCCGCTATCGCATCCTCGATCTGCTGCGCGCGTTCGGTGTGGACGTCGCCGCGATCAAGGAGCTGCACCTCTACGGCGGCAGCGGCGTGCCAATGGTGGTCACGGCCAAGGAGCTCAGAAAGCACGGCAAGAACCTGTGCTTCGGCTTCGGTGGAGGGACGAGCGGCAAGCCGCTCCTGTTCGCACCGGCGGGTCTTCTCACCAACACGGTGTTCGACCAGGTGCGCACGATCGCGGCCTATGTCAGCAAGAAGCCTCCGCAGGTGACGGCCGAGGACGTGCTCCTTTTCGGCAAGCCCGTCGAGGGCGTGCCCTACTTCGGCGAGCCGCTGCGCGGCGGCATCCACGTCTACAAGGACGACCGGCTCGCCGTCGTGATCAAGCGCCACAAGCTCGTGCCCGAGTCGCCCGCCGCCATCCAGGAGGGCGGAAAGCCGCGCTGGAAGCTGCTGCGCTTCCTCGAGCTCCAGGGGGTCTACGGCAGCGACATCGCGGACGCCGAGATGATCTACGACGACCGTCGAATGCTGCGCCTCGCGGCGGACGAGCTCGCGCAGGCTTCGTTCGCGGCGGATGCGCAGCAGAGCGGGCAGATCTTCGTCGGCAAGGCCGACCAGGCGACCGAGTCGATTGCTTTGTACACAAAGGAATTCCGGAAGAAGCGCCCCGCGCAGCCGCTCGCGGAGCCGGCGAAGACGGAGCCGGCGAAGTAAGTCGGCTCCGAAAAGGCGAAGGTCGGAGACCCTTTCGGGCTCCGACCTTCGTGGTTCAAGGATTCTCGGTCAGATCAGGGCGGGAAGCCGGGGGTCCCGCAGGTACCCGCCTGCTTGTTCGCGACCGTCAGGTCGTAGAACCGCTGCAGGCGCTGGAAGTGCACGTTGTCCGTACCGGCGTCGAAGGTCGGGTGGAAGGTCGAGCCGTCGCCCATGCGCTTGATCTTGTCGAACGCGGGGATGACGGTGTTCGAGCCATCCGGGTTCACCCGCACCGTGAAGAACCCGATGATGAAGAGCTCCCTGCGATTCGCGGTGAACATCGCATTGGAGTCCGTGTTGGTGTTGAAGCGCTGCAGGCCGTCGTTGTGGCAGCTGGAGCAGACCACGCCGCCCTCGGCGTTCTTGTTGGCCCACGTGCCCATCTGCGCCGTATCCCAGTTTGCCTTGGTCATGCAGGCTGACCACTCCATGAAGGCCGTACGCGAGTCTGCCGCGCCGCCGCCCGTCCCGCCCGTCCCGCCCGTCCCGCCGCCGGCGCCGCCGGTGCCGCCCGTGCCGCCC
>JAHFDS010000342.1 GCA_023248855.1 Myxococcales bacterium | reverse complement strand
ACCTGCGCGCGATCCGCTCCATCGGCTACGACATGGACTACACGCTCGTCCATTATCACGTGGAGGCGTGGGAGCGGCTCGCCTACGAGCACCTGCGCGCGCGCTTCGCGGCCGCCGGCTGGCCGGTCGAGCACCTCGAGTTCGATCCCCAGATGGTCATCCGCGGCCTCGTCATCGA
The DNA here is from genome assembly GCA_023248855.1 of Myxococcales bacterium. Taxonomy (GTDB): domain Bacteria; phylum Myxococcota_A; class Polyangia; order JAHFDS01; family JAHFDS01; genus JAHFDS01. The sequence continues at coordinate 8,664 of JAHFDS010000342.1, read as the reverse complement.
CCTCGAACGCGGCAACCTCCTCAAGGCCAACCGCTTCGGCTTCGTCAAGCGCGCGGCCCACGGCACGCACCTTCAGGACTACGAGGCGCAGCGCCGCGACTACGCGCGCACGATCGTCGATCTGGCAGAGCCGCGCTGGAGCTTCCTCAACACGCTGTTCTCGCTGTCCGAGGGCTGCATGTACGCGCAGCTGGTCGACCTCTTCGACGCCGGCGGGCTGCCGGGCGTGCTCGGCTACACCGACCTCTACCGGAGGGTGCGCGCGGCGATGGACGCGCTGCACGCCGAGGGCCGCCTCAAGGCCGAGATCATGGCCCACAAGGAGCGCTTCGTCGCGCGCGATCCCGAGCTGCCGCTCGCGCTGCTCGACCAGAAGCACGCCGGCAAGAAGCTCCTGCTCATCACCAACTCGGAGTGGAGCTACACGGTCTCCATGATGGAGTTCGCGCTCGGGGGCCTCTTGCCGGGCGGAAAGACCTGGCGCGACCTCTTCGACGTGGTGATCGTCGGCGCGAGGAAGCCCGACTTCTTCACCAAGCGCAGCCCCTTCTTCGAGGTGGCGACGCCCGAGGGCCTGCTCCGCCCCGACGTCGGCGCGCTCCTGCCGGGCGGCGCCTACCTCGGCGGCAGCGCGGTGGAGCTCGAGCGTCACCTCGGTCTGTCAGGCGACGAGATCCTCTACGTCGGCGACCACATGTTCGGCGACATCAACGCGTCGAAGAGCGTGCTGCGCTGGCGCACCGCGCTGGTCTTGCGCGAGCTCGAGAGCGAGGTGGCGGCGCTGGCGGAGTTCGCGCCCATCGAGGCGCAGATAGCGGAGCAAATGGGGCGCAAGGAGGCGATCGAGGAGGACGTGTGCCAGCTGCGCGTCGCGATCCAGCGCCTGCGCGCCGGCTACGGTCCTCCCACACGCGGGCCCAGCGAGGCCGATCTGCACGCGCGCATCGCCGAGTCCCGGGTCGAGCTCGATGCGCTCGACGCCGAGATCGGGCCCTTGGCCAGGCGCGCCGCCGAGCTGGCGAATCCGCGCTGGGGGCTGCTCATGCGCGCGGGCAACGACAAGAGCCACCTGGCGCGCCAGGTGGAGCGCTACGCCGACGTGTACACGTCACGCGTGTCGAACCTGCTGTATGCGACGCCATTCGTGTATCTGCGCTCGCCGCGAGGCAGCTTGCCGCACGACCCGCTCCTGCCCGGCGGCCGCGCGATCGTCTAGGCGGATGGGCGTGGTGGGAGTTACTTCGCGCGGCAGGTGAGGATGGGATCGCAGGGGTGGCACACGATGCCGCCCTCGCCGTCGGGCTCGCAGGCCGGGCGATCGCAGCCGCTCGGGGCCAGCACGCAGGCCGGGTTGAGCCGGCAGGCATCCTCCGCGAGCGTAAGGCAAGCATCGCGCTTCACGCGCTCGTAGGCCGCCGTGTACGCGAGCTCGCGGCCCGTGCCGGCCGGGCCCGCGTGCGGAACGGTGCGGATCGTGCCGGCGAAGATCGTCCCCGACGCCGTGATCGCCACGTCGGGCGAGCCGCTGACCGCGGACAGCTGGGTCGACACCGTCGAGTTGAGCTTGGCCGCGTGGAGCGAGAAGCACGGGAAGGTGATGCAGCGCACGCCGAGGTCGTTCACCCGGTAGAACGAGCCCACCGGCGTCGCCGACGAGATCGCGCGATAGCCCTCGGTGGCGCCAAAACGCCCCAAGGTATTGCCGCCGTACGAGAGGCCGGCGCGGATCGAGCCGCGCAGCACGGCCTGACCGGCGCGAATCGAGTCGTTCAGCCGCGACAGGGTGGCGTCGTCGAGATCGAGCCGAGCGAGGTCGAGATCGGCCACGTAGCACTCGGCGGCCTGGCTGCCGTCCTGGCAGGTGGTGCGCGCCTGGTTGACGCGCCTGACCCAGAAGCCGCCGCACACCGGGGAGATGCAGCGGCGCAAGTCCTGGCGCACCGTGTAATAGGTCGAGGTCGACGCGATCGAGTCGGCCTTGGCCTCGGCGGTCTCGGGCGAGTTCTCGACCGCATTGAGCGCCGCGTCGTCGCTCGAGTCGGTCTTGGGCGCGGCGTCTTCGGCGCCGCACGCGGAGAGTGCACTGCCAACAAGGAGTGCGAATAGGGAGATGTTCTTGCGCATGGGATCGAGCCTCCGTGAGATTCGCGCGGAATCGCGCACCCGCGCGCAAAGCACGCGGCGTGCCGCCCTGCGCGGGCCTGGGGGTGCTGATTTTTCCAGGAGTTGAGAGCGACGGTGGGTGGCGGATCGGCGAGCCTGGCCACCCGGGTGGCCAGGGAGCTATTCCAGGCCTGACCGGACCAGCTCGACGAGCGGGATCTCGCGCGTCGTCTTCTTCTGGTAGGTGGCGTAGCGGGGCCACTCGGCCACCAGGAGCGACCACAGGCGCTCACGGTCGGCCGCCTCGATCGGCACGGCGCGCGCGCGGAAGACCTCGCGGCCGCGCCGGACGGTGACCTCGGGCGTCACCACAAGGTTGCCGTACCAGGCCGGGTTCTGGTCGCCGCCGGCGAAGGACGCCACCAGCACGTCGCGCCCCTCGAGCACGAAGTACGGAAGCGGAACGGTGCGCAATAGGCCCGTCTTCTTGCCGCGCGTCGTCAGCAGAAGGACGTGCATCAGCCGGAGCGGCAGGCGCGAGTGCCCCTCGGAGAGCTGGGGCAGGGCGGCGCCGAGGCGACCGCCGGTGCGCTCGTAGAGCCAGAGATGCGTCTTGGTGATCCACGCGAGGGTACGCCCCGAGGGCGTGAAGTACTTGCGGTCGGTGAGGGCGGGCATGGGGCGATGCTCGCACAGACCGAGCTGCGCGTGGCGGCTGCGGCGTGGCGGCGGTACATTCGCTGGGCACCGTGCTCGCGCTGTGGGCCCTGGGCTCGCAGGCGCCTTCGGGCCTGGCCGCGCTTGTCGCCGGCGCACGCCGCCGCAGACGTGGTCAGGCGGCGCGGGGGCAGTAGCGCTCGACGGTCTGGAGGAGCTCACCGAGGTCTACGGGCTTCTGCAGGTAGCCGGCTGAGCCCAGGGTCGTGGCTTTCTTGGCGACGTTGCCGTCGCCCGAGAGGATCAGCACCGGGATGCTCGCGAGGTCGGCCCGAGCGAGCTGGATCTTGCGAAACTCGAAGCCATTCATGAGCGGCATCGTCAGGTCGAGGAGGATGACGCACGGCCGCTCGCCGCTCGCGTCCAGGGCCTCGAGGGCCTCGAGCCCATTGGCCGCGAGGCGCACGGTGTGACCCTCGCTCCGCAGCGCGAAGCCCATCGTGCTGCGGATGTCCGCGTCGTCGTCGACGACGAGGACGCAGGCCGTCATGGAGGGGCTCCCGCGGGTGCCCCCGCGGGCGGCGCGCAGGGCAGCTCGACCGTGAACGTGCTGCCGGCGCCGGGTGTGCTCCGCACGGAAACGACGCCCCCGTGCGCCTCGACCAGCTGGCGCACGATGAAGAGGCCGAGCCCGAAGCCGCCATAGTGCTCCACCGACACCGCCCGCTCGAAGCGATCGAACACGCGCGGCTGTTGCTCGACAGCGATGCCGATGCCGTGATCCCGCACCGAGAGGAGCGCCCCGTCGCCCTGTTTTTTCACCGTCACCTCGATGGCGCCGCCGGCGCCGTACTTGAGGGCGTTCGCGACGAGGTTCGTCACGACCTGCTCGAGCCGCGCGCCGTCCCACGTGCCCTCGACGGGCTCGTCGGCCTCGAGGGTGAGCGAGCAGCCGGCGGCCTCGGCCTCGCGCCGCGACTGCTCCACCACCTGGCACGCGAGCTCCGCGAGATCGAGCCGCTGCGGGCTCAGGTCCACCTTGCCCGCCTGCAGGCGCGACACGTCCAGGAGCGAATCGATCAGCTTGCCGAGGCGCCTGCTCTGCCGCTCGGCGGTCCCCAGCATCTCGATGAGCGGTGCGCTGGCGCCGGGCTGGACGCCGGCCCGCAAGCTGCGCAGGGAGGTCTGCACCGCGAACTGCAGCGAGGTCACCGGCGTGCGCAGCTCGTGCGAGGCGACCGACAGGAACTCGTCGCGCAGGCGGAGCGCGTGCTGCGCGTCCTCGTACAACCGGGCGTTCGCCATCGCCAGGGCGGCTCGCTCGGCCAGGTCCTCGATCAGGTGCTGGTCATCCACCGTCAACGCCGGCTCGCCGATCGAGCGGCCGATGCCGAGCACGCCGATCACGCGATCCTCCACCAGCATGGGGACCGCGACCAGGCTGCACTGCGGCAGGCGATCCAGGTGTGGCCAGTAGATCTCGGGGATCTGGGCGCGCATCTCGGCGGGCGAGAGGCTCGGGCTCAGCACCGAGCGCCGCGTGCGCAGGACCTGGCCGAGGATCCCGTAGTGCGCGGGCGAGCGCGGGTTCGCCCCGAGGATCTCGCCAAGGAGCGCCAGCACCTCCGGTGAGGCGTGGTGGATCGCGGTCGACTCGAACCACTCGCCGTCCTCCGACAGCAGGCGCAGGTGGCAGCCGCCGCCCAGGCACTCGGACACGCACCGGACCGTCACCTGCGCGACCGCAGCCGTCTCGAGCCGCGCCGCGCCGAGGGCGGTGGAGGTCCGCGCGATCGCCTCGAGCCGGGCGCCCTGGCGGACCGCCTCCTGCTGCCAGGGCCCCATGTGGCCGGCCAGGAGCCGCACCGCCCCGTCCTGGGCGTGGATCGGCCGCACGGCCGTCTCACGCCAGACCTCGCCCGACGCGGCGACAAATCGGTGGACGACGCGCTGCCGCTGTCCCTGGGTGGCCGCTTGCTGCAGGGCGAGGTGAACCTTGGAGCGATCGTCCGCCGGGATGCGCTCCCAGAACGCGTCGGGCTGGTCAAGGAGTTGCTCGACCGGCAGGTCGAGCAGCCGGGCGGCCCCGTGGCTCAGGAACGACAAGCGCAGGGTGCTCGCGTCCGCGCACCAGAACACGTCGTCGTCGAACGCGTCGACGATCTGGCGCAAGGCCTCTGCCATCGCAGGCACTCCTTCGCCCAAGTAGACCAGACCGCCGCAGCTCCGGCAATGTACTCCCGACCTCGAGTCTCATCGTTCGCCGACAAGATTTCTTGTGCACTGCACCATGTCTCGCCGCTCGCGGCGTCCCCGAGCAGAAGCTACCGACTCGACCGATGATCGCCGGAGTCATCGCGCTGCTCTTCGCCGCTCCCGACCAGGTGAGGTCGCGTAGAGTGTTATTGTGTCTCGCGCCCCTTGACCGGTCGATCCGCGCAACCTCGACTTGCCGCTGCCGCGCGTGCTGCAGTGACAGCCGCGAGTGAGTCCGCAAGCGACGCTGGCCTGCTGCGATGCTCGCCGAAGGGTTCTGCGGCGGCGCTTCGCGCTCCGAAGCTGCCGCGTCAGCGGCTTGGTTCAAGAGAGATTCGGATTTGCTCGGTGGGCGGGGCGCGCTGTACGGTCGACGGCAATGGCGCTCCGATGCCCGTCGTGCGGCTTCGACAACCGCGACGACGCCCTCCTGTGCAACCTCTGCCAGACGCTGTTCCGGCGCGCCAGCGCGCGTCCGACGGGGGCTCCGCTTCCTCCGCGCCTTGGCACGACGCCACCGGCGGCGGGACCCGCCGGGACGGCGGCCTCGGTCGGAGCGCTCGACGCCGCGGTGCGTCGGGCCATCGACGCGCTCGCGAGCGGTGACGGCACCATGGGGATCGCGATCGCCCGCGACCTGTTCCTGCGCGGCGCGGCTGCGGCCCTGGCCAGCGTCACGGAGCAACTGGGCCGGCAGTGGCTCGACCGGACCGCCGCCCCCGAGGGCGTCCGTGCGGGCGCCCGGGCCCTCTTGACCGGCGCGGCGTGCGCCGTGCGTGAGGAGGACGAGCCCGAGGCGATGCGCCTTCTGACCGAGGCGTATCACCTGACGGGGGACGACGGCGAGGCGCATGCAGGCCTCGCCCTGCTGCTCGCGGGCGTGCGCGCCCGGGCCGAGCTCATCGTCGAGGACGCGGCCGAGGCGCACTACGCGGCGCTCCGTGCCAAGGCGCGCGAGCTCGCGCTCTTGTCGGGCAGGCGGCCCGACGCGATCGCGGCCTACGCGGCCCTGCTCGACCTCGTGCCCGAGCCCGCGATCTCCCCGCGCGACCGAGGCCGACGCGAGCAGATCACCCAGACGCTCGCGGTGCTGCGCAGCCTCTGAGCCGGCGGAAGCCGGCACGTTCCTCGCACTGCCAAGGGGTCACGATGACGACGACCCTCGAGGCAGCGCGGCAGCGGGGCGCGGCGCTCACAGGAGTAGGGCAATGACGCACACGTTCTTCGCACTGTTCGATACCCCCGCAGACGCGGAGGCCGCCGTCACCGCGCTCGAACGAATCGGCACCCATCGATCGCATTGCGAGATCGTCACCCATCGCGGCCCGTTGCACGACGCCGACACCGGGGACGCCGAGAGCGCAGCGCGCTCGGGAGCAATCCTCGGGGCGGTGCTCGGCGGCGTGCTGGGCGCCGCCCTTGGAGCCGTCGTCTCGCAGTTTCTCGGCATCGGCGTCGCGAGCGTGGTGCTCCTCGGGGCCGCCGGAGTCGGCTCGGGCGGCCTCTTCGGCGCGATCGGCGGCGCAGCCTCCCTCGACCGCTCGCTGGAGCGCATGGCGCCCACGCTCGAGCACGAGCGAGTGGTCCTCACGGTCACGGCGCCGGACCTGCGTTCCGGGGAGCTCGCCGAGAGCTTGCTCGCGGAGCGGGGCGTGCATGTGGAACATCGCGCCGTGCTGTGATCGACCTGCCTGTGATCGACCTGCCGCGGCGAGAAATCATTGCGCCGGAAGACCTCCGATCGGGACCTTCCTGCGGGTGCGATCCGGGCTGGCGAATGCAGGGAAACGGCACCAGGATGAGATCGTCGTGGAGGTTCCCCATGAAGCGAATCGTGTTCCCGACTCCAGCCCAGACGCCCGTGGTCCTGCGCGACGATCTGCGCGCAGACGGCTCGGAGCATGCCGTCGCGATTCTCCGTTGCCCCACCTGCGCCCAGCTCTGGCCGAACGAGCCTGATGGCAAGCCCCACAATGGTCACGCGCCCGACGAGCTGGCGCCGCACGCGGACCGGGTCGGGGCGCTCATGCAGCGGCACATCGGCTGCGTGGCCAAGGACGTCAGCCTGGAGTCACTCGCCTGGTGGCTCTTGTCGCGCGGGCTGACCTCGGCGCCGGTGGTGGACGAAGAGGGGCGCCTGGCCGGCTTCGTCTCGATGACCGATCTCGTGCGCGCGCTCCTGGCCGACGACCTCGAGCCGCCGACCGAGGGAGGGGAGCCGCAGCCGCGTCAGCCCCAGGGCGGGTTCCACGAGGTGACGGTCCCGCCCGCGACCGTGTCCGACATCATGACGCCGGTGGCCATCGCCGTCTCGGAGGGCGACTCTCTGGCCGAGGCCGCCTCGCGCATGGCCCGTCACCACGTGCACCAGCTGGCAGTGGTCAACGCGGAGCGTCACGTGGTCGGTCTCGTGTCGTCACTCGACCTCGCGGACTGGATCGCCAACCGGCCGACCCACGCACATTGATCCAACCTAATCAGGCCGGAGCGCCTGGGTCTTTTCGCGGTCATGCACGGCCAGGCTCGACAGCTCCACCAGCTCGGCCGGTGTGATATGGAGCTCGTCGCATCCGAAGCGCACCACGTCGGCGGCGTGGATGCAGTAGAGGCGATCGTCGCGGAAGCAGGCGACGAACACGCCGCTGCATCCTGGCAGATGTGCCCCCATGCCCTCGCAGTAGTGGACGAGCCCGTGTAATAGCTGCGTGAACCAGCTCGCGTCGAGGTGATCGGGCACCACGACCTCATAGGCGGTCGCATGCTGGTGGGTGCTGCCCTCGAGCCGCTCCCGCACCTCCTCGATCGCGACATTGCCGCGCGCGGCGTCGTCCTCGTGAAATGAATGTCTGAGCAATCGACCGAGTGTCAGTCGCATGATCGCCTCCGCGCCGAGTGGCGGCCTCAGGACCGCCCCAGGGTGCAGGTCAGGCACAGCGGCGTCTCCGGCAGCTTGCGCAGGCGCAGCTCCTCGATCGGTCCGCCACACTGCGCGCAGCAGCCATAGGTGCCGCGACGGATGCGCGTCAGCGCCGCATCGATGCGTCCAATGGCGGCGCGATCGCTGTCCGAAGCCGCGTGGCTGGCCAGGAAGGCCCGGCGCTCGAGCAGCCCTGTCTCTATTCTTCCGAGATTCCTTTGCGTGACCATCATGAGCTAGCTCCTGATTGACCCTTGGCAAGTCAGCAAGTCGCATGCCGCCCTTCCTCGTGGCATGCCAGGTGCTTCTGTTCCCGCTCCATGAACATCCTGTGTGGCACCGACTTCTCGGCCGCGTCGGCCAGCGCAGTGAAGGCGGCCGTGAACCTGGCTCGCCGGTTCCAGGACACGCTCGTGCTGGCCCATTCCTTCGACGCGAGCGCGCTCTCGACCGGGGACCTCGGGAGCCTGGACCTTTCGTTCCGCAAGGCGGCGGCAGAGTCCTTGAAGGCCCTGGCGAGCACCCTCGGCGCCGAGGGGCTCGCGGTCGAGGAGTGCTTGCTCGATGGTCACGCCGACGTCACCCTGGTCGAGCAGGCACGGAAAATGACAACCCGCCTCATCGTGCTCGGCACGCACGGCCGGCGTGCCCCGGCGCGGTGGCTGCTCGGCAGCACGGCCGAGCGCGTCCTCGACAGCGCGGATCGCCCCGTCCTGGTGGTGCCGCGCGGA
>JAHFDS010000341.1 GCA_023248855.1 Myxococcales bacterium | reverse complement strand
CATCACCGCCTGATCGGAGACCACGTCGAGGCTCGCGCCCGCGCGCTCCAGGTAGGGGGCGGCGCGTGCGCGCTCACCGGCGAGCAGGTACCCGGCGGCGACGCCGTGCAGATCCCCATTGCGCTCCAGCTCCGCGAGCGTCGTGAGCGGCACCTCGCCGCCGGGTGGGCGGCTCCCGCGGGCGACGTCATAGGGCCGGTAGCGGTCGGCAGGCACATAGCTCAGTCGGGGCTCGATCGGGCGGCGAGCCGTGGCCAGGAGGATCGGTTCGGGCGGCCGGCGCACGAGCAGCACCGCGGTCGCCGCGACCGCGAGCGCGCCCAGCGCCGTCAGGAGGAGGTGGCGAGGACGCCGACGTGACGTGAGCGAGATCACGCCGGTCGGACGCGCCGGCGCCGCACCGTCGCTGGTCTTCGGCCGTTGCCCGCGGATGTGCTGTTCCTCCACCGTGGCGAGCAGCATCGCCGCCCGGATCTCGCGCTGGCAGGGTGCGCAGCCGGAAAGGTGCGCCCGGAACGCGGCCGCCTCGTGGGCTGGCAGCTGCCCGTCGAAGAACGCCCCGACCTGCTCACACGGTGTCATCGCTGCTCCTCGGCCGCGGGCCGGCCCAAAAGCTCCCGCAGCTTTCGCCGCGCGCGCAGAAGGCGCGTGCCGACGGTGCTCGCGGGGATGCCGAGCCGCGCCCCGGCCTCCTGGTAGGACAGGCCATCGGCGACGTGCAGCAGGTAGGCCTCGCGCAGGTCCTCCTCGAGCTGGCCGACCGCCCGCCACACCTGGTCGGGGCCCAGGTGGACCCAGGCGGGCAAGGGCTCCGGCTCCGCCTGTGGAAGCTCGAGGATGCGCTCGTCGAGCGCCTGGTGGACCGGCTGGGCTGACTGGCGGCGCCAGCGATCGACGAACAGGTTGTGCAGGATGGTGCAGAGCCACGCGCGCGCGTTGGTGCCAGGCGACAGGCCGTCGAGCCGGCGCAGCGCGCGCTCGAAGGTGTCCTGGACGAGGTCGGCGGCGTCGCTCGGATCGCCGCTCAGGCGCAGCGCGAACCCGTAGAGGGCGGTCTGGTGCTCGCTCGCGAGCTCTGCAGCCAGAGCCGGCCTCGACATGAGGTCGCATCCCAGCACGCGGGCACAGGGGGAATCAAGGCTCACTCGGAGGGTCAACGCAGCGGCGGGCGATTATTCTCGCGGCGCGCGGAGAAAGCGTCAGAAGGTCAGGCAGGTCGGCGCGGGAGCAAAGCGCGGCGGCGTGAACGAAAACCCGTCGGACGACTGGTTCACGATCTCACCGAGCAGAGACGCCGCAAATACTGAGTACTTCGCGACGTGCTCCACGTCGAGGGACGCGACCACCCCGCCACACAGGCTGCGATCCCCGAGCAGGCTGCGCGCGCCGCTGACCGACGCCTGCGCGTGCGCCTGCGCACCCGAAAGAGGCGCAAACAATTGCGGGCGGTTCGCGATGCTGCCGCCGTCGAGCAGGGTCAGGCGCGCGTAGCCGCCCGCGCCTGGGGCGGTGAGGGTCACCAAGAGCTCCGCGTAGCCGAAGGCATCCAGGGTGGACCTGCCGCCCGCAGGGTTCAGGGACGCCTTCGCGACACCGCCGATCTCGCTCGAGAAGTAGGAGATGACGTCCACGTTCTGCCCGGCCAGGCCGAAGTGGAAATGCGGCACGTCGGGCAGGCGCGGAAAGATGTACCAGTCCCGCTCGAACGAGAGCGGGTCGGGCTGGCTCGTGTTCACGATGGGGCTCGTGGACCCGTCGTAGCTGCGCAGCTCGACGAGCTCGTGGTAATAAGGCGCGCTGTTCCGGCAGCCGCGGAAGAGGTAGCACGAGCCCGCACCCGGTCGAACGTACGAGGCCTCGGCGGCCGCATAGGGGTGCGTGTCGGCCCTGAACCCGGCGAAGATCGGGGGATTCGTGGAAATGGGGCTCGGGATACCGGGCAGGTCCAGGTAGGCGTCGAAATCGGCCTGGGCACGCACGCCCAGGCTCCGGCCGGCGAGCAAGAACTGTGGCTGCCGGACGTACGCGGTGGCGCCCACGTGGACGCTCGCATTGGCGTCGAGATGGAGGCCGAGGCCTGGAATCTTCCCGAGGAGAGCATTGACCGTCCCGAGGGCATTCGTCACCAGGCTGCCATTTCGGTCCTTCAGATCGCGCTTCGCGTCGAAGTCGAACGCCGTCCACGTCTGCTCGAGGCTCTGTCCGCTGTCGAGCACGTCGATCGGCCACGAGGTCGATGGGCCGACCGGTCCGGTGTCGGGTCCCCAGTTGGCGTGGGCCGCCGGCGCGGCGGCGAAGGCGGCCAGGGCCGCGGGAAGAGCGAGCTTGCTTGCGATGCGCATGGTGCTTCTCCTTTTCCGTTGATTCGGTTCCAAGAAAACGCGGCTCAGCCGCCGAGAGCACGCTCGGCTTCGTGCCGAACGGATTCGTCAGGGTCATTCGCTGCGACGCGTCGCAGCGCTTCGTGCGCGGTGTCACCGGGGCTTCGCGCGAGGGCGAACACCGCCATCCGGCGGATCTGCGGGTCGCTGCTCGACAGGTACGGCGGCGCCAGCTCTCGGGCCCGCTCCGACCGCGCGTTGCCGAGCGCCGCGAGGCCGGCCACCACGTCCGCCGCGTCTTCACTGCTCCGCAGCAGCCGCTCGAGCTCGGCGCCGATCGCGTCGGCTCGCTCGGGATCGCTCCCGCGCACGCGGTCGGCCACGTCGCCGAGCGCCACGGTTCCGATCCGCGCCAGCTCCGGTCGGGTCGCCGCGTCGCCCTGTAGCGTGCGCAGAAACGCCTCCGTCTGTGGGCTCGGCGCCGCGACCGACCCGAGCGCGAGCACGATCGGAAGCGCCGCCTCGGTGTTCCGCCACGCCTCGGCCACCTCCCGCAGACCCGCCTGCGCAGGGGCGTTGCCGGCGCGCACGAGCCCGGCCACCACGATGCGCGCACCGAGATCGCTCGGTTTTTGCCGAGCGGCGCGGCCCGCCAGCTGGGGGCCCGCCTCCGGGTGCAGCCGCAAATAGGCCCACAGCGCGCGTCGCGCGTCTTGCTCAGCCTGCGGATCGCTGTCCGCGCGTGCGATGAGCCCGAGGAGGTCCTCCAGCGACCGGCCACCCACCAGCACGGCGAGCGCCGCGCGCTCATCGCCGGCCTCGGCGGGCAGCGGGTCGTCGAGGCGGCGCCAGGGCCCGAAGCTGGGCTCCACTGCGGCCAACGCAGCCGCAGCGCGAGCCGGATCGCGCCCATTGCCCACACGCGTCAATGCGATCTGCAGCTCCGCCAGCGCCAGCGTCTTTCCCCCTTGCCCCGCTCGCACGTGGGTTTCTTTCCCCCGCAGCTCGCGCAGCGTGCCCTCGTGCTCATCCCACGCGCCCTGTAGCTGGCCCGTCACCACGGTCTCGGATCCGCCCTGGGCCGCGCGCTCGATCCGCTTTTCGAACGCGGGCCCGGAGCCCAGCCGTACGTAGCGCACCTGCCGTGTGCCCTCCGAGGTCACCTCGGCCGCGGTCCAGGTGTGTTGCCCGGCGCGAGGGAGGACCCCTTGCATCACATCGGCCAGCGCCAGCACGGCGGTGGCGCCAGTCCGGTCCAGCCCGAGAGGAAGCCGTGCGCGCGTGATCGTGCCGCGCTCGTCGCGCTCCACGAGGATGCCCCGGTCGAGGGCCGCTTCCACGGCGGTGTCGCGCTGTTGCCCGCGCTCGTGCACCACGTGCGCGGCCTCGACGCGCAGCAGCGACACCGTGTGCGCCCGCAACAGCTCGACCACCTGCTCCGCGAGGCGGCCCTGTGTCCGCGTGCTCACGAGATGGCGTAGATTCGTCGCCCCTGCCGGCAGCGCCTCGGCGGCGTAGGACAGCTCCGCGTCGAGGCTGAGCGCGTACTCCGCCAGGTCGCCCGGCATGCGACGGCCGGCCCTTGCCGGCTCCGCCCCGGGCGCCGCTGGACGCGCCTCGGCGGCAGGAGCGGAGGGCGCCGCGGGCGGGCCGTCGATCGCGCACAGCATGGTGACGCCCGCCGCCGCGACGACCATCCAGGCGGCGATCAGCAAGCGTGCACGCGACCGCGAACGATTTTTCATCGACATCGTCATCCTCGCTCGATTGATTTCCTGCAGGGTCAACGCGGGCGCCGCCGTTTATTCGCGTGTCCGCGATCTTTTGTTTCGCGACGCACGCGGAGAATTCCACCCTGCGACTTCGTTCACCCATTGAACGATCGACCTCCGGAGGCCTCGTGCGCTTCTCTTCCTGCTGCTTCGGCCTTGCCCTCCTTTGCGGGATGGGTGGCTCCTCGTCAGCCGGCCCTCGCATCGTCATTCCCGACGATTGGCTGCCGTGGGTCGACTGTCCCACCGCCTCGCTCGGCTATTGCCAGGATCCCCAGAGCGCCCAAAATGCGACCTGCTGGGGCTCCAATCGCGACGCCTGCAAGCCACTGCTCGCCGACGCTTTCAGGGCGTACCATGCCGGCCTCGTCGCCGGCGGCCCCGTGCAGGCCGTGATGCCTGAGGGGATCAGCGGCGCAGGGCGGCTATTTGGCGGCGTGGGGCGCCAGGCCTACGATCGCTCGCGAGCCTGGGCGCTATTTTTCGATCACACGTATGCCAGCGTGAGCGCCTCGGCACAATTGAGCGCCCCGTTTGCGACGCCCGGCGACACGAGCCCGATCCACCCCGATTGGGAGGGAAATGGCGCGACGGTCGCGAGCTGCGCCGAATTCACCCATGAGAAGTACTACGGCTACAGCCGATTCGAAGACGCCGCGGCCTCCTGCGGCCTCGACTATTTCTGCGTCTACGACCTCGCCCAGCGTCCAGGGTTCGGCGGCCTGGCCCACGCGCCCCTCGAGAAAAAGAACGGCGCGCCGATGGAGGTGCAGCTGCGTCCGGTCGGGCTCTTGTTTCCGCAGACGCGTCCCAAGAACACCTTCTTCCGGCTCGACATTGCGGCCGTGCTGGCCAAGGTCCTGTCGAAGTACGCGCCGGCCGAAGCGCCCGCGATCGTCGCGGCGGCGCAGCAGGTCCGCCCTTACCGCATCCTCGACCGATTCGACTGGCACGTGCGCATGCACGACGCCCAGACCCCCGAGCACCTCACGCTTGCGGAGCACGCCGACCAGGCCCGACGGCTGGCTGGCTATTCCGCCCTGGTGGACGACTTTCTCGATTACAAGGGGCAGCTCGAGCAGGTCGGACCCGCGGGCCGCAAGACCGTCCGGGACATCCTCGATCCCAATCCGCTCTGCACGCTGAGCGGGTGTGGACCCGAGCCGCGGAATTCGTACCCGACGGACTCCCTGGCGGGAAAGCTCCTCCTCACCGTGAACAACCTGCGCCAGGCCCTCGTGGAGGAGTGGACGCACAAGAGCGCCAAGGACGGCACGACCGTGGATCATGGCTGCCTCGATCCTCGGAGCAACCGCTGCGACTGGTCGCCGCGCTTGTTCGTCGACGAGTATGCGCACCGCTTCGCCGCCGAACGCGAGCGCGACTTCCAGCGCTGCAACACCGTCACCGGCGGAACGTTCGACGAGTCCAATTATCCTCCGATGCACCTTTACAACCGCGCCGACACCGATCTCCTGGACCGCTGGATGGATTACGCGGAATCAGTGCGCGCCGAGGCCCTCAAGGGGCTGCCGAAGACCAAGGACGGCACCGGCCGCGACGCGATTGGCAGCCGGTTCCCCGGCGGCGGCGTGCTCGGGGACTCCGATTGGTTCGCGGTGATCTACCGCTACGACGTCGGCTACGACGTCGAGCTGGACGGCCCCGTGGAGGGCTCGGTGAAAAAGGTGTGCAAGGCCAAGGGCCGCGTATTCGCCGACCTGTCGGCCGAAGTGGACGTCGCGCGCGCGCTGATGGGTGACCGATTGAGCAAGAAGATCCTCGACGCGCAGCTCGAAGCCTATGCGGGAGCGAATGGCAATCCCACTGCGTACGCGAGGTACGACGTCCTGATCTTGGATGAGAGCTGGTACCACGAGCGAGGAACCGAGCGCGCCGACCAGTTCCACCTGGCGCCCTCCGACGCGCGGCTGCGCGGCGGCCCGTCCTACGATGCGTACTTTGCCATCGGGCCGGTGCCCGTCCACATGAATGTGGGCCTCTCCTTCGGGGTCGAGCTGGCGTCGAGCGCCTCCGGCATTGCCCCCCAGAGCTGCGACGAGGCTCACCCGGCGCTCATGTCCCTCGGCGTGCGATTCGGCCCGCGGGCCAGCGCCCAGGCGCACCTCTCGGCCGCCGTGGGGGCGGAATTTGCCGGGTTCGGCGCCGAGACGGGCGTCGCCGGCGACTTGAGGCTGCTCGAGGTCGGGCTGCCGGTTTCCGTGACCGCCGGGCTCAGCGTCGATGGGGACCGGCAGTCGTGGCTCACGCTGGCGAGCGACGGGAGGTTTCAGCTCAGCGCGCTCTCGGGCAGCGTGAGCGCCTATGCCGACATGTGCTTCGGCTGGCCGCTCTGCTATCGGGTCGAGAAGCAGATCTTCTCCTGGCCGGGGGTTGCGCTCGCCAGCCCAGAGCTGTTTCACCTCGAAAAGAGCTTTCCGCTGGTCGCACTTCGGTCGCTCTTCCCGCCGCAAGGAGGGCCATGATGAGACGGCGAGGGTGGTCGGTGGTGGGCTTTGCAGCATTGACCGTTGCCCTGGTCGGGTTGCGACCTACAGGCTCCCGCGCGCCGAAGCAGGACGCACAGCCGGCGCGGGCCGCGTCCCCGCGTGCGCTCCAGCTCGCTTGGCCGCGCGGCGCCAGCTTCGTCTATGCGGTCCGCTATCGCGGCGAGACCCGGGCGCGCCTGGGCGCCGAGGCCGCGGTGGACGGAACCTGGACGGTCGAGCTCGATCTGCTCGCGCGCTCGTTCGGTGACCGTGGTGGCGCCACCCTGCTGGAGCTCTCAATCCCGACCGTACAAAAGGACGAGGTCACGATGGGGGGGCGCAACGTCCTCGGCACGTCTGCGGCGCGGGCGGCGCTCACCAGCGCGAGCGCGCTCGTGGAGATGCTACCCGACGGCCGGCCGCGTGCGCTCCACCTGCGCCCGGGCACCTCGCCGGTGTTTGCTGCGCTGGCCCGGGCGCTGCTACGCGAATCGCGCTTCTCCTTGCCCGCCACGGCGCAGGTCTCGTGGCGGGCGGACGAGCGCACCGCATCCGGGGACGCCGTGTCCGAATACCGGCTGATCGAGCACGCCCCGCCGCGCCTCTTGCGCACGCGCGCACGCTACGACTCGCTGGCCGTGCTCGGCTATCAGCCCTGCGTCGACTGCAAGCAGACCCTGGCTTCGACCGCCGAGGTGCGCCTCGGCGACCAGAGCGAGCTTTGCGGCATGATGTTCGACGAGTCGCTGGCAGCGACGCGACCTCCGCTGTTCGACCCGCTCTTCGTGCGAAAGACGCACCTGCAGATGACGCTCGTGGAGCGTGCCCATCTCGACCCTCGTGCAATTTCACTCGATGGATTTGCGGAGGTGCCGCTCGACGATCCCGTCGATGCCCAGGCCATGCGGAAGGAGCACCTGCAGAAGCGGGTGGCGGGGCTTTCGCTCGCGGAGCTCGGGCACGGCGTGGCGCAATACGGCGAGGGAAAGGAGGTGTCCGCGGAATTCGCGTGGCGAGCCTCGGGCCTGCTCATCCTGCACCCTGAGCTGTGCGCGCATCTGGCCGAGCGCTTCGCCCGAGCGACGACCCCTTCGCGCGCGCGTGAGCTCATCCTGGATCTCCTGGCGTCGTCCGGCCACGCGCAGGCGCAGGCGGCGATGCGGACCGCCCTCGGCTCGGCGGCGGCCGAGGCCGACCCGGCCTACAGCTCACTCCTGCAGCGCTTCTCGTTCCTCTCGGCGCCGGACCCGCAGTCGGCGGCGTTCGTCGCGATGCGCCATCGGCGGAGCCCCTCGCGCGAGGATCACGGCGTCTGGACGGCGAGCGCCTACGCGCTCGGCGCGCTGGCTGGAGGGCTCGAAACGGGCGGCCAGCGCGAGCTCGCCGCGCAGTACCGAGCGATCCTGGTGTCCGAGCTCGAGGGCGCAAGGAGCAGCGCCGAGCGTGCCGAGCTCGTGGCCGCGCTGGGCAACGCCCACTCGGACGAGGACAGTGCCCTTTTGACGCAGAAGGCCCAGGCCCCCGAGCCCGAGGTGCGGGCCGCGGCGCTGCGCGCGCTGCGCCGCTCCACGCTTCCGGAGGCGCGGGCGGTGCTGACGGCTGCGCTCGCCGACGAGGACCTCGGGGTGCGGCGCATGGCGCTCCACACGCTCGGCGAGGGCACGCTCTCGGCCCCGGAGCTCGCCGCGATGTCGCGGGCGCTGGACACCGGTGCCCTGGGCCCCGGCCTGGATCACGAGCTCGTGACGGTCCTTTCGTCGCACGCCCGGGAGGGCGACGTGCGGCCGATGCTCGAACAGGTGGCTGCTCGCAGCGTCGATCCGAGGCTACGCGACCGCGTCCGTTTCGTGCTCGCGCAGCTCGGGCCGTCGCCTCGGTGATCGATCCGCCGCGGCCGGGCCCGATCAGGCCTCGAAGCCGGGGGCGAGCATGGCGGTCATGGCGGAGGGATTCTTGATCCGCTGACCTTCCATCCAGGTGTCGGCGAGGGCGACCATCCGCCGGCCCTCGTGGCCGCCGACCAGCTCGCCTCGCCGGCGCAGCGCCACGGCGGCGTGGAGCGCCATGTCCACGTGGGAAAAGCCTGCCTCCGCGGCCTCGAGCTGCCTGATCGCCGCGGCGTGGTCGGTCGCCAGCGCCGCCAGCCCGGCGCGCAGGAGCGCCGCCTGCGGCGTCGCGTACGGGACCCGCTCGCGCTCCAGGCGCCGCGTGTCGGCCACCGCCGCGCGAAGGAACGGCGCGCGGGCGCGGGTGGCCTCGGCGG
>JAHFDS010000340.1 GCA_023248855.1 Myxococcales bacterium | reverse complement strand
GGTCGCGCTCGGCGTGTACCTCGCCAGCCGTCGTGTCGTTCCGCGCGCGGTGTTCAGGCGCGCCGCCGCGGTGGCCGCGCTGATCGCCGCTGGGGCGCTGCTCTTGCGCGCGCGCGTCGAGGCGGACGAGGAGATCGCGGTGCTGGCCGCGGCGCTCGCGGCCGCGCTGATGCTGGTCGGCAGCGCGACCGCCCTGTTCGCCGACGTCTCGCGCCTGGTCACGGTGAGCGCGCTGGCGGTCGCCACCGTCGGCAGCTTCCTCGGACACCTCGTCGCAGCACGGCTGGGCTCACCCGCGGCCACGGTCACGTTGCTCGCCCTCGCGGCGGCGCTGGGCGCCATGACCACGGGCGGGGCGTGGGCGGCCGTGGCGGCCCTCGGGGCCTTCGTCGTGGGGGCGATCGGCGGGCGCCTCGACGTGCGAGGCAGAGACCTGCTCTACCGGGGGGAGGGGCGGGCCGTGGCGGTCGAGGTCCGCCGTCGTGGCAGCGCTGTCGAGCTGCGCGTGGATCGCGTCACGGTCGCGCGCCGCGACGGCGTGGGTTGCGATCGCGAGAGCGCGCTCGCGGCGCTGCTCGCGCTCATGGTCGCGGACGGGCGCAAGCACGTCGCCGTGCTCGGCGGCTCGCTCCCGGATGCGCTGCGCCTCTTCTCGCGGGTGCCTGGGGTCGAGCACCTCGACCTCGTCGAGCCAGAGCCGCCGCTGGCCCAGGCCGTACTGCGCTTCTCGCCCGAGTCGCTCGCGCGCCGCTACGCGTACCTGCCGGCCCGGGCCCGCGTCGTGCTCGCGCGCTCGCCGGCGCACTACGACGCGATCATCGGCGAGGTGCGGGAGCCGCGCGATCGCGCGACCATCCCGGCGATGCTCGGGGCGCTGCGTCCGGGCGGCGTGGTCTCGCTGGTCGTGCCCGTGGGGCCGGAGACGGCCGACACCGTGGTCGCGCTCGCCTCGACGTTCCACGACGCGCGCGTCTTCTCGATCTCGCCGACGACGCTGGTGATCGTCGCGCGGCGGGAGATGCGCACGCTGCTCTCGATCGCGCAGATCACGCAGACGCTGGCGACGCCGGCCGTGGGGGCGCTCGCGCGGGCCGCGGGCCTGACCCGCCCCGACGAGGTCGTGGCCCTGTACGTGCTCGGTCCGCAGCGCGTCCCGGCCCTGCAGCGCGGCAGCACGGTTCGTGGGCTCCGGTCGCTGCTCGGCGCCGCCTCCACCCGCGCTGCGCTCGACGAGGACCTGCTCGATCCGGCCGACAAGAAGACGCTCTTTGCCGGTGCGGCCGTGCGGCAGGTGGACCTCGTCGAGCAGGGCCTTCTGCCGCAGTGGCGCGCCCAGGCCGCGGTGCGCGCGGCCGAGAGTGTCCTCACCCCCGCGGATCGCGCGCGGCTCGACGCCCGTCTTCGGCGCGCCGACGGCCAGCTCACCGAGGCGCGACGGCTCCTCGAGGACGCCGCGCGGCTCGCGCCCGAGGACCTTGGCCTCGCGCGCGACCTCGGGCAGCTCCTCGAGTCGATGGGCCTTTTCGCCGAGGCGCGCGGGCCCCTCGGCAGGGCGTTTGCGCGCTCCGGCGAGCGCGAGGACCGGGTCGCGTTTGCCCGGATCCTGGTCGCCGAGGGCGATCCGACGGCGCGCCGGCACCTCGAGGCGTTGCTCGCCGGCGACCCCGGCGACCCGCGCCCTCTGCTATTGCTCGGTCGCCTCGATGCGCTCGAGGGCCGCGACGACGAGGCCGAGCACGCGCTGCTCGACTACCTGCGCCTCGCGCCCGACGACGCCGACGCCCACTTCGATCTGGCGACGCTCTACCGCCGCCGCGGGCGCACGGCCGAGGCGCGCGACCAGTTCCTGCTCGGGGGGCGCGCCGCGGATCGCGTGCAGCGCCAGCTGGCGGACGAGGCCGAGCGTCACCTCGCGGAGGGCGAGCCGCGGGTGGCGGTGCAGCTCCTGCGTCGTGCCCTCGACGAGGGGCGGCTGGCCCCGGCGCTCTATCGAACCCTGGCGCTCGCCTACGCGCGCGCGGGGCGCAAGCTGGAAGCCCAGAAGGCGCTCGACCAGTACGTCGAGCGCACCGGCGGCGCGACCGAGGCGCGCGCCTTCGGCGAGGAGCTCCGGCGCGAGGTCCGCGGCGAGGAATAGGGCCGCCCCGTGTGCGTTGACCTCCTACCTCGGACCGTGGTCTAACCGCTGCTCATGTCTGCCGCCCCCGTCGACAAGCCCGCGCACGAGCCGTACATCGCGGCCACCACGTCGATGCCCGAGCTCACCGCCCGTGCCGTCGTGCTCGGCACGCTGCTCGGGATGGTGTTCGGCGCCTCGTCGCTCTACCTCGTCCTCAAGGTGGGTCTGACGGTGTCGGCGTCGATCCCGGTCGCGGTCATCTCGATCACGTTCTTCCGGCTGCTGTCACGCTCCCTGGGCGCTCGGGACGCGACGATCCTCGAGAACAACATCGTCCAGACCGCGGGCTCTGCGGGCGAGTCGATCGCGTTCGGCGTGGGCGTCACGATGCCGGCGATCATGATCCTCGGCTTCGATCTCGAGATGACGCGGGTGACGCTGGTCGCGGTGCTCGGCGGTCTGCTCGGGATCCTGATGATGATCCCGCTGCGGCGGGCGCTCATCGTCGATCAGCACCACACGCTCAAGTACCCCGAGGGGACCGCCTGCGCGGCGGTGCTCAAGGCGGGCGCGTCGGAGGCCTCGATCGCCGCGGCCTCTCCGGCGGCCAAGGCCGAGATGGGCGCCGGCGCTCTTGCCAGCATGAGCGCCGCGACCATCTTCGGCGGCTTCTTCATCGGCCTCGTCTACAAGACCGCCAACGTGGCGGGCAAGCTGTGGAAGGACGTGCCAGAGAAGGTCTTCGGCGCGCCGTTCAAGTCGGGCAGCCTGTCCGCGGAGATCTCGCCCGAGCTGCTCGGCGTCGGCTACATCATTGGACCGCACGTGGCGTCGGTGATGTGCGCGGGCGGCGTGCTCGCGTACCTGGTGCTCATCCCGCTCATCCAGTTCTTCGGTGACGCCATCCCGGGGCCGCTCGCGCCCGGCACCATCCCGATCTCGCAGATGGGGCCGAACCAGATCCGGGGCGCGTACGTGCTCTACATCGGCGCGGGCGCCGTCGCGGCGGGCGGCATCGTGTCGCTCGCGCGCTCGGTGCCGACGATCTGGCACGGCCTGCGCCAGGGGCTGCGCGACTTCTCGGCGCAGCGCGCCACCGGCTCGAGCGGCAGCAGCACGCGCACCGAACAGGACCTGCCGATGAAGGCGGTCCTCATCGGGATCTTCGCGCTCATCGGCGCGATCTGGGCGGCGCCGGGCCTGCACATGAACCTCGGCGGCGCGCTCACGGTGGTGCTGTTCGGTTTCCTGTTCGTGACCGTGTCGTCGCGCTTGACCGGCGAGATCGGCTCGAGCTCGAACCCGATCTCCGGCATGACGGTGGCCACGCTGCTCTTTACGTGCCTCATCTTCCTCGTCGTGGGCTGGACGGGGCCGCGCTACTACGTGACGGCCCTCAGCGTCGGCGCGATCGTGTGCATCGCCGCCTCGAACGGCGGCACCACGTCGCAGGATCTCAAGACGGGCTTTCTCGTCGGCGCGACGCCGAGGCTGCAGCAGATCGCGATCCTGATCGGGGCGCTCGCCTCCGCGCTCGCGCTCGGTCCCATCCTGCTCAAGCTCAACGCCAGCGCCACCGTCTACGTGCCGGCCGCGCAGGTGGCGCCGGGCCTCCACACCGACGCGAGCAAGCTCGACGTGGCCGAGAAGCTGTCGGGACCGCAGGCCGCGGGCGACGCCAAGGTCTACAAGGTCTGGCAGAAGCTCGACACCGCCGGCGGGCCGTCGGGCAAGTACCTGGTCGATGACTCGGGCCAGGCCGCATACCTGGTCGACCCTGGCATCAACGGGACGTACAACAAGCGACCTGACGGCAGCGCGGTTCGCAAGTTCGACGCGCCCAAGGCCACGCTCATGTCGTACATCATCAAGGGCATCCTCGACCGGCAGCTGCCGTGGGGGCTCGTGCTGTTCGGCGTCATGATCTCGCTCGTGCTCGAGATGTCGCTCGTCCCTTCGCTGGCGTTCGCGGTCGGCGTGTACCTGCCGCTGTCGTCGTCGTCGCCGATCTTCATCGGCGGCATGGTGCGCTGGCTGATCGACCGCCGGCGCAAGCTGGACCTCATCAAGCAAGGACGACCCATGACCGAGGCGCAGCTCACGGAGGAGGGCGACAAGAGCCCCGGGGTCCTGCTCGCGTCGGGCTACATCGCGGGCGGCGCGATCGCGGGCATCCTCATCGCCTTCGTCGCCGGCGTGCTCGAGAAGGTGGACGCCTCGATCACCACCTGGGCCACCACCTCGAACCCGCTGTTTGCCGGCCCCCACGCAGATGCGCTGTCGATGATTCCGTTCGTGATCCTGGTGGCCGTGCTGTACCTGACCGGGCGGGAGCGCCTTTTTAGGCCCAAGGCCTGAACCAGACAGCAGCCTGGCCTCGAGCCTGAAGTAACATGTCCACGGTGCGTCGGTCGTGGGTTGCGCTGGGGGGGCTGTGCGTGATCAACGTGGCGCTGCTGCTTCTGCCCGGCGATCGGCGCAAGGAGCCGAGCGGCCAGGCCCGCGCGCGCGTGGGCCTGGTGTTCGATGTCGGCGGCCGCGGGGACAAGTCGTTCAACGATCGCGCGTACGAAGGCGTCGAACGCGCGGTGCGCGAGCTCGGGATCTCCGCACAGTACGTCGAGCCCGGCGAGGGGGCCGACCGCGAGGCGGGCATCCGCCTGCTCGCCGCGCAAGGCTTCGACCTCGTCATCGGGGTCGGCTTCATCTTCTCCGACGACATGTACGCCTTGGCGCATGAATACCCGAAGACCCGCTTCGCCTGCATCGACTACGCGAAGTTCGACGACAAGGGCTTCGTCGTGCCGCCCGCCAACATGGTCGCGCTGAAGTTCCGCGAAGAGGAGGGCGCGTTCCTCGTGGGTGCGCTCGCCGCACTGGTCTCGAAGACGCAGGCGGTCGGCTTCGTCGGCGGCATGGACATCCCGCTCATTCACAAGTTCGAGGCGGGCTACCAGGCGGGCGCGCACGCCGTCTGCCCGGCCTGTCGTGTGCTCGTCGGCTACGCGGGCGTCACCGGGGAGGCATTCAAGAACCCCGCCAAGGGCAAGGAGCTCGCACTGTCGCAGTATGGCGCAGGCGCGGACGTGATCTTCCACGCGTCGGGCTCGACCGGGCTCGGCGTGTTCGAGGCGGCGCGGAGCCAGGGCAAGCTCGCGATCGGCGTCGACGCGGATCAGTGGTCGGAGGCGCCCGGGCACGTGCTGACGTCGATGATCAAGCGGGTCGACGTGGTGGTGCTCGACACCATCCGACGCGTCCTCGAGCAGCGCTTCGAGGGCGGCCTGCAGGTGTTCGGGCTCGCGGAGGGCGCGCTGTCGTGGGTCTACGACGCGCACAATCAGGCGCTCGTGCCCGCGGCGGCGCGGGCACGGGTGGAGGCGCTGCGCGCGGACATCGTGGCCGGGAGCATCCGGCCGCCGAGCACCCGGCAGGTGCGATGAGCTCCGCCTTCCGCCTGGCGGGTATCTCGAAGAGCTTTGCCGGTCGCGCGGCGCTGCGCGGCGCCTCGCTCGACGTGCGCGCCGGAGAGGTCCACGCGCTGTGCGGCGAAAACGGGGCGGGCAAGAGCACCCTGCTCAAGGTGCTGGCCGGAATGCTGCGCCAGGATGGCGGCCGCATCGAGCTCGACGGCGAGCCCGTGGGGGGCGTGTGGACGCCGGCGCGCGCGATTCACGCGGGCATCGGCATGGTGCATCAGCACTTCATGCTGGTGCCGACGCTGTCGGTCGCCGACAACGTCTTTCTCGGCCACGAGCCGCGCCGCGGCCTGCTCTATGACCGCGCGCGCGCCGAGGCGGAGACGGGGCGCCTGGCCGAGCAGAACGACCTGCCCGTGGATCCACGGGCATCGATCGGGGTGCTCTCGGTGGGCGAGCGGCAGCGCGTCGAGATCTTGAAGCTGCTCGCGCGGGGGGCGCGCATCCTGGTGCTCGACGAGCCGACGGCGGTGCTCGGGCCGGCCGAGGCGGCGGGCCTGTTCCGCGCAGTGCGGCGCATGGTGAGCGAGGGGCGCTCCGCGGTGGTGGTCACCCACAAGCTCGACGAGGTGGCCGAGGTGGCAGATCGCGTCACGGTCCTGCGGGCGGGCGAGACTGTGGCGCTGCTCGACGCGCCGATCGACCGGCACGCGGTGGCACGGGCGATGTTCGGCGAGGAGGCGCCCGCCACGACCTCGGCGAGGAGCCCGGTCACTCCCCTGGCGCGCGTGCGCCTCTCGATCAAGGTGCTCTCGGTGCCACGCGCGCTCAACCGGGTCTCGTTCGAGGTGCGCGCGGGCGAGATCGTGGGCGTCGCTGGCGTCGAGGGCAACGGCCAGCGCGAGCTCGCGCTCGCGATCGCGGGGCTCTGCACCTCGAGCGGCCGCGTGTGCATCGACGAGGCGGACGTCTCGCGCGAAGATACGGCGCGGCGCCTGGCACGGGGCCTCTCGCACATCGCCGAGGACCGCCATGCGCGGGCCCTGGCGCTCGGCCTTTCTGTCGCGGAGAACCACGCGCTCGGCCACGACCGCGACTATGGGCGCGTCGCGCTCGACCGCGGACGCCTGCAGGCCGACAGTGCCACCGCGATCGCGGCGCTCGCGGTGGATCCGCCGGATCCTGAGCTCTTGGCGGGGGTCCTGTCGGGCGGCAACCAGCAGAAAGTGGTCGTGGCCCGCGAGCTGCGCCGGCCGCCGGCCGTGCTGCTCGCCTGCCAGCCCACACGCGGGATCGACCAGCGCGCGGCCTCCCGCGTGCATGCGCGAATCCTGGAAGCACGGAGCCAGGGCAGTGCCGTGTTGCTCGTCTCGAGCGACCTCGATGAGCTGCGCGCGCTTTCGGACCGGCTCCTCGTCTTGTACCGCGGGGGTCTCGTGGCCTCGTTGCCGCCGGATGTGCCGCTCGATGCGCTCGGTCGCGCGATGACGGGAGCGACATGAACGGCCGGGCGCTCCGGGAGGCCGCGATCGCGCTCCTGGCCGCGATGGCCATCGGGAGCTTGCTCGCGATCGCGTACGGTGCGAGGCCCGCCGAGGTGTGGCACGTGCTCGCCAGCGGGACCTGGGGCTCGGGCTACGGCGTCGGGCAGGTGCTCTACAAGGCGACCACGCTCGTCTTCACGGGCCTGTCGGTCGCGGTGGCGTTCCGCGCGGGCCTCTTCAACGTCGGTGCAGAGGGCCAGATGCTGCTCGGCGCGCTCGCCGGGGGCCTGGTCGGCACACAGGCTGGCGCGCTCGGGCCGCTCGCCGCGCTGCTCGTCGCGCTCGCGGCGGCGCTCGCTGGGGCGAGCTGGGGGGCCCTGCCAGGTCTGCTTCGCGCGACCCGGGGCGCACACGAGGTCATCACCACGATCATGCTCAACTTCGTGGCGCAGGCGGTGGCTCTGGCCCTCGGCGCCAGCGTCTTCACCAAGGAGTCGCTGCACACCGCGCCGATCGCCGAGGTAGCGCGGCTGTCGCGGCTTTCGCGCTTCTGGCCGGCGCTGCACGGCAGCGCGGCCTCGACCGCGCTTGGGATCGCGCTCGCCACGGCGCTCGGCGTCTGGTGGTGGCTCTTTCGCTCGCGGCCGGGCCTTCGCCTTCGCCTCGTCGGCGAGTCCCCGCTGGTCGCCGCGAGCACGGGCGCCTCGGTGGGTCGAACGACGGTGGGGGCGATGGCGCTTGCAGGCGCGCTCGCAGGCCTGGCCTCGATCGGGTTCGTCCAGGGCTACAAGGGCTACTACGAGGACGGCTGCGCCTCGGGCGCCGGCTTCGTCGGCATCGCGGTGGCGCTGCTCGGGCGCAGTCACCCGGCCGGCATCGTCCTTGGCGCGCTGCTCTTCGGCACGCTCTCGCAGGGGGGCCTCGCCATCAACGCGCTCGTGGCCAAGGAGCTGGTCGACATCCTGCTCGCGTTCGTGATCCTTTCGCTCGCGGCGCTCTCGCCCGAGGCGCGCCGCGCGTTCCGGAGGGGCGTGTGATCCTCGAGCAGGTCGCGCGCATCGCGGCGCCCTACGTGCTCGCCGCCACGGCGGGCGTCCTGGCCGAGCGCTCCGGCACCATCGACATCGCGCTCGAGGGCAAGCTCCTCGTGTCCGCGTTCGGCACCGCCATGGGGGCCCTCGCGACCGGCAGCCCCTTTTTCGGGCTGGCCTGCGGGATCGGCTGCGCGATGCTGCTTTCGGCCGTCCAGGCGCTGGTGGCGGTGCGCCTGCGCGCGAACCACGTGGTCATCGGCGTGGCGTGCAACCTCCTCGCGGCCGCGGTGACGCGCTTTCTGCTCCGGCTCGGCCACGGCTCGTCGTCGAACTCCCCCAGGTTCGCGGACGCGCTCGGCCCGGGCCTGCTGGTCCTCGGAGCGCTCTTGGTCGTGGGGACACACCTGCTGCTCTCGCGCACCGTGCTCGGCCTTCGGCTGCGCGCGGCGGGCGAGCACCCCGAGGCCGCCGAGAGCCTGGGCGTCCGCGTCGGACCCATTCGCCTTACCGCATTGATGCTGGGCGCCGTCGTGGTCGGCACGGGCGGCGCGATGATGGCCTTCGATCAGCACGGCTTCGTTGACGGCATGTCGGGGGGCCGTGGCTTCATCGCCATCGCGGCGCTGGTGCTCGGGCGCTGGCG
Organism: Myxococcales bacterium; assembly: GCA_023248855.1. Lineage (GTDB taxonomy): Bacteria > Myxococcota_A > Polyangia > JAHFDS01 > JAHFDS01 > JAHFDS01. The sequence goes on along the minus strand of JAHFDS010000340.1, from coordinate 175 downwards.
GCCGCTGCCGACGGCGGCGTGGGCCACGGGCTTCGCCGCGGCCGAGGTGGGTCAGATCGCGCTGCAATCCGCCGGCATCGGCGCGCAGAGCCCGCTTCTGCACGCGCTGCCGCACGCGCTCACGGTGGTCGCGCTCGCCGGGGCCGCGGTGCGCGCGACCGCTCCACGCGCCCTC
>JAHFDS010000023.1 GCA_023248855.1 Myxococcales bacterium | reverse complement strand
CGCACCTGTGCGCAAGCACGTGCTGACGGTCCCGGCGGAGCTCGCCGGCCGCTGCTTGCTGGAGGCGCTCGGCGTGCTCTGCCCCGACGCATCCCCCGAGGCGCTCGAGCGTGCGGTGGCCGACGGCGCGCTGTCGATCGATCGCAAGCGCGTCGGGGATCCCGGGCTGCGCGTTCGCGCCGGCGCGCGCCTCGTGCTGCACCTCGGCGCCCCTTCGGCCCCGCCCGCGCTGGTGCTGGCGTTCTGTGATGAGGACGTTGCGGTGGCCGACAAGCCCCCGGGCCTGCCGGTCCAGCCGACGCGCCAGGGCGGCGCCTGCCTCGAGGCGCTCGCCGCGCGCACCCTCGGCCCCCTGGTCGCGCTGCATCGCCTCGACGTGGACGCCTCCGGGCTCGTGCTCCTCGCTCGCTCGGCCCGCGCGCGGAGCGCCCTGCAGCCGGCGCTGTCAACACATTCGCTCACGCGAATCTATCACGCGGTGTGCGCCGGACGCCTCGAGGCGCCGCGCTGGTTCGACGCGCCGGTCGCCGGCAAGCCGGCGCGCACGCACGTGACGCCGCTCGAGCACGGTCCGGGCGCGACGCTGCTCGAGCTCCGCCTCGAGACCGGCCGGACGCATCAGATCCGCGTCCATCTCGCGTCCGCCGGCCATCCTCTGCTGGGCGATCGCGAGCACGCCCCTTCGGCCATCGCGGCTGGGGCGCCACGCCTTTGCTTGCACGCCGTGGCGCTGGCGTTCCCTCACCCCGCGACGGGCGTGACGGTTCGTGTGCAGTCCGCGCGCCCGAGCGAGCTCGATCGCGCCCTCAGGGGCGAGGCCGGCGCTGGCGGAGCAGCCACAGCACCGTGAGCAGGCTGACGGCGAGGAAGATCGCCTCGCGCCGCGGATCCCACAGCCGCTCCCAGCCCTGCAGGAACCTGCCGAGCCCCACCAGGAGCCCGGCGGGCGCCGTGCCGTGCCGGAGCGCGGCCTCCTTGATTCCGGCGTCGCGCCAGAGCAGGCACACCGCCAGGTACTGACCGACCGCGATGGCCGGCAGGGACATCGCCAGGCCCACCACCTGCGCGCGCCGGCCGCCGGGCCCCGCCGCGGCGCGCACGCCGAGCGCAATCCCGAGCGCCACCCCGGACGCCAGGAACGCGCGGTACTGCCCGGTCCGAAGGGTCACGCCCAGCCACGCAGAAAGCCCCAGGATCCCCCCGATCGCCCCGAGCCCGATGGCCAACCAGAGGCGCAGCTCTGCCAGCGGCGGCGAGGGGGCCTCGGTCCGGTCCGGCTCCACGCCTCAGGATTAGCACGGGTGGCGCGCGCGCAACGGGGGCGATCGCAAACTCGTCGTTCACATGGCCCCCGAAAGGGTCTAGAAACAGCCGGTGAAGCGGATCCTCCTTGCCACCCTGGTCGCGTTCGCCTGTCCGGCGGCCGCAAGCGCCGACGGGTCGGCGCCGGTCCTGCAGCTCAAGGCTGACGACACCTTCTTCGATGACCTCCTGGCCCTCGACGGAGCCGGGGCTCAGCTGGCGGTCGTGCGCACCGACGGCAGCCACCGTTGTCGCCTGGAGGTTCTCGCCCTGCCGTCGGGGACGAAGAAGCAGGCGGTCGATCTGGCGCCGCTTTCGACCACGCCCGAGCGGCTCGTGTTCTCGCCCGACGGCGCGCGCGTCCTGGTGGTCGCCCCCTCCCCCGGGAGCCCACCGGCTCGTGTCGCCGAGGTGGTGGAGGTCGCGACCGGCAGGACCGGCAAGCGTCTCGGGCCCGCGACCGACTTCGCGCTCGCCACCGTCGGCGGCCGGACGCGCGTCGTCGCCTTCGACAGCAGGAGCGGCGAGGACGGAGGCACGAGCTGGCAGGTCACGGTGACCGATCTGGAGAGCGGCAGGCCGGTGGCGAAGAAGTCGCTCAGGACCGGCAACGGCGGGGCGCTCGCGGTGCGCGGCCCCGAGCTCCGGCCGATCACCTGGCTCGAAGGCTACACGCAGATCGTCGTCACCAAGCAGGGTGAATACGACAAGAAGGCGGACGCGCAGAAGCCCGACAGCGGGGCGGTCTTCGACGTCCTTCGGGGCAAGGTGACGAGCAACCACGACCTCAAGGACCTGGTCGCGTGGATCAAGAACGCGCCGGAGCGCGCGTCGCGCCCCAACCAGCCCGCCTTCGTACTGCCGAGCGACGATCTCACCCGGCTCGAGCTGCTCCGTCGCGACGACGTGCGCGTCGCGCTCACGCTGGCCCGGCCCCACGCGCACTACGACCTCGACTCCCTGCGCCAGAGGCTCGAGCCGCCGACCGGGACACCGGCACGCATCTGGTTCTCGCTGCTGGTCGATCCCACGAGCCGCGACGCGGTTGCGCAGAAGACCTATTTCGCCGACGACTTCGACCTCTACGTGATCGACCTCGCGGCGCCCTCGCCCACGGCCCGTCGCGTGCTCTCGATGTCGGGCGAGAAGCGCGAGAAGCGTGGCGTCGTCTTCGCGGTGGGCGGTGGCCGCACCGCGCTCCTGCGCAAGCACAAGACGCTCGAGCGCGGCGGCGACGACCTGCGCGTCTTCGAGATCCGTTGACCCGGATCGTGCAGCCGTCTGCTACGACACACTGCGTCAGAATGGATGCGTCCCGGGGCGCGCAATTGACGTGGAAGCCTCTTGTCATGCCCGTTCGCGCATGTATAGTCGCACCCCTCATGGGTGGGCCAGACGCTTCCCATCGCCACGATGTCGCGCGTTTTTCCCGGTTTTTCCGGGGGCTGGTGCCCGTCTTCGGACCGGTCCTGCTGCTCGCGGCGGGCTGTGACGATCTCAGCGCACGCAAGCTGATCAAGGAAGGCAACGACGACTACCGCAAGGGCGATTTCAAGGCCGCCGTTGCCAAGTACGACGAGGCCATCAAGCTCAATCCGGGTCTGCCGAAGGCCGACATCAATCGCGCCTACGCGTGCCAGGCGCAGTTCACGCCGGGCTTGAAGTCACCCGAGAACGACAAGGTCGCCGACTGCATGATCGAGTCGCTCGACCGCGCCTACAAGGCGCTGCCCGAGCGCAAGGACCTGCTCAACCTCAAGATCCAGACGTGGATCGATGCGCAGCGCTACGAGCTCGCCATCGGCTACTTCAAGGCCCTGGTCGCCAAGGACCCGAAGGACCTCGAGACCGTCAAGACGCTGCCCGGCATCCTGCTCCGCGCCGGCAAGGCCGAGGAGGCGCTCGAGTGGTATCGCAAGCGTTGCGATCTCGAGCCGACCAACCCCGAAGGCTATTACGCGATCGGCGTCTTCAACTGGGAGCGGCTGCACGACAAGGCACAGATCACCGGTGAAAGGCGCATCAAGATGGCCGACGAGGCGCTCGCGCCGCTGGCCAAGGCGCTGCAGCTCAACCCCAAGTACATCGACGCGATGACGTACATCAACCTCGTCTACCGCGAGCGCGCGCTGGGCTGGGACGTCAACGTGCCCGAGCAGCTCAAGAAGCAGCAGGACGACACGGCCAAGGCCAACGAGTGGCAGCACAAGGCGCTCGCGCTCCTCAAGGCGGCCGCTCCGCCCGAGAAGAAAGAGCCCCCCAAGGACGACAAGTCCAAGGAGAAGAAGGGTTAGGCCATGTCCTTCGGCGATCGTTTCATGTTCGCGCAGGTGGACAACCGGGCGGCCAAGCGTCGCGCGATGATGACGACCGTCGCCATTGCGCTGCACGGCGCGATGCTGGTCGGCGCGATCATCTGGTCCTTCATCAAGGTGGAGGAGCTCCCCGCGCCGCAGGTGACGGTCACCTTCCTCGCGGCCGCCGCACCGCCACCGCCACCGCCGCCACCCCCGCCGCCGAGGCGGAAGACGCCCAAGGTCGTGCCGACGACGCCGACCGAGGTGAAGCCGGACCAGGTCCGGCCCAAGGAGCCCGAGCCCGAGGAGGACGACGGCGAGGACGACGGCGTCGAGGGCGGCGTCAAGGGCGGCGTCAAGGGCGGCGTCGTCGGCGGCGTCGTCGGCGGCGTCGTCGGCGGCATCAAGCCCGCTCCTCCGCCGGTGGAGGACAAGCCCGTCTTCATCTTGCCGACGATGGAGCAGCCGAAGCTTCTCATGCACACGAACCCCGTATATCCCCCGGCCGCCAAGGCCGCGCGACTCGAGGGCGACGTGGTGCTCAAGATCTGCTTCACCAAGGCGGGGGGCGTGCAGAGCGTCACGGTGATAAAGGGCCTGGCGATGGGCCTCACGGAGGCCGCGCAGGCGGCAGCCAAGAGCAACCGCTATCAGCCCTACAAGGTCGGTGGCAAGCCGGTCGCAGCGTGCCAGGTCACGCGATACCAGTTCAAGCTGCAATGACGTCAGACTGAGCAGCCGCAAACGCGGCCCGTGCATTTGAGAAGAAGCCAAAGAGGAGAAAGCGTAATGGGTGGTGGCAGCTTCACGCTAATCGGGATGTGGCATGACTCCGGCATTGTCGCCAAGCTGGTCATCATCGTCCTCGGCATCATGTCCATTGGCTCCCTCGCCGTGATCGCGGAGCGTCTGCTCACGTTCATGCGCGCCAAGAAGGAATCGATCCAGTACGTGATGCAGCTGCGCAGCTACATCGCGGGCCGTCGCCTCGGCGAGGCCATCGCGGTCGCGCAGACGCTCAAGTACTCGCCGCTCGCGCGCGTCTGCGGCGCCGGCATCTCCGAGTACGTGCAGGGCCTCGAGGCGCTGCGCAAGGAGGGCCCCGAGGACGTCGGCGACTTCGACCTCGTGGACGCCGTCAACCGCGCGCTCGAGCGGGTCAAGGAGCGCGAGACCGCGGACCTGCGGCGGGGCCTCGGCGTCCTCGCCACCGTCGGCTCGACGGCGCCCTTCGTGGGCCTGTTCGGCACCACGTTCGGCATCATCAACTCCTTCAATGGCATGGCGAGCTCCGGCGGCGGCGGCCTCGGGGCGGTCGCCGGCGGCATCGCGGAGGCCCTCATCACCACGGCGTTCGGCATCCTCGTGGCCGTGCCCGCGGTGTGGCTCTTCAACTACTTCACGAACCGCGTCGAGGCCATCACGGTCGACATCAACGACGTCTCCTCCGAGCTGGTCGATTACATGCTCAAGGAGGGTCGCACGACCACGATGGCCACCCGCATGGTCGGCGTGGGGTAACCGTTGTCGACGTCTGGCAAGCGCGGCCGGCGCGGCGCCCTGCACCGGGAGGCCAAGGCGGCCGCCCCGATGGTGTCCGACATCAACGTCACGCCGCTCATCGACGTGGTGCTGGTGCTGCTCATCATCTTCATGGTCATCACGCCGATGCTCTCCCGCGGCGTCGACGTCGATCTGCCGAAGGCCAAGCACCACGAGTCGAAGCAGGACACGGGCGAGCAGATCGTCGTGTCGATCAAGGAAAAGGGCGAGCTCTACTTCGAGCAGGGCAAGGTCAGCGATCTCAAGCAGCTCCAGCAGAAGGTCGAGGAGGCGCTGCGCAAGTCGCCAGGCAAGCCGGTCTTCCTCAAGGCCGATCAGCGCATCAAGTACAAGGTGGCGCGCGAGGTCATGGAGATGCTCAACAAGGCGGGCGCGCAGTCGGTGGCGCTCGGCACCACGGACGACAAGGGTTAGCCGATGGGAATGGCAGTTGGCGGTGGCAAGGGGGGTGTCCGCGCGGACATCAACATGACGCCGCTCATCGACATCGTGCTCGTGCTCCTCATCATCTTCATGGTGCTCACGCCCATGATGCTCAAGGAGCTCAACGCCAACACGCCGAAGTCGGAGGAAGTCAAGCTCCCCGACCAGCCTCCCTCGACCGACATCTACATGGTCGAGACCAAGGCGGACGGAAAGCTCCTGCTCAATGGCACCCCGCTCGGGGACAACGAGCTGTTCGACAAGCTCAAGGAAGGCCTCGCACCCAAGCCCGACAGCAAGCGGATCGTCTTCTTCAAGACCGACGATGACGCGGGCTACGGCCGGGTCGTGCGCGCCATGGACCTCGCGCGCGGGGCGGGCGCCAAGACGCTCGGCGTCGCCTCCGCGACGAAGAAAGACTGACCGGGCGCTCACCCGGCTGAGACCCCGATCACGCGCCGGGGCCCGCTCGCCGGGTCCCAGGCGCCTCGGGTATTCGTACGCCTGGGCTTCGGTTCTGGTTGGCCGTAAGCCATTGGAAGCTCACAGGTGGCCGAGGTAGGCAGAGGTAGTGAGATCGGGCTTGACAGGGGAGGTAACGAATACGTTAAATCCCACGGCCGGACGGGGTTGCCCACATCCGGACAGGGGGCAAGAGCTCCCTGGCAGGCCTGGACAAGCTGCTGGTTTCTCGTCCGGGATTACGGCTCGCAGTTTGGCTTCGCTCTAAAGGAGATCGTCGGGATGATGGATCGTCACCTGGGTCAAAGCAGATGGACACGCCGCGCGCTCTGGCTCGCCGTGTCCATCCCCGTCGCGCTCACCGCCTGTGATCCGGAGAACAAGGAAGCAGCGGGTCCGCCCAAGCTCGCCGCCGTGTTCGCCGTCGAGCCGGCCATGAGCGCTGCGTTGACTGCGAACAAGATCAACGTCGACACGCAGAACTTCGATCACACCGATCCACGCAGGTGGCAGTTCGTCGACTGCGAGAACGAGATCCCCTGCTCCGGGTTCCAGCCCGAGCTCGGCTGCCAGGACCGCTTCAAGGACGGCCATTGCTGCCGCAAGAGCCTCGACCCGAAGGCGCTGCCGGACGAAGGCCCCGGCAAGAAGTTCTGCACGAACATCTTCCCCGATCTGCTGTCGCCGCGCTGGAACGTCTGCAACGGCAATGGACCGTGCTTCACGGCCTCGACCAGCATCTCATTGCGTCTCATCTTCAACAAGCTGCTCAATGGCGACGACATCGAGCACATCTTTGACGCGTCCATGCCGGGCGGCAAGCCTGTCATCTGCGCAAACCACGGCGCCCTCGGTGATTTCCCGGATCAAACGGGCTTGCCCGTCTGCTCGACGGCCGAGGGTTGCACCAAGCCGAACCAGATGGCGCGCGGATACCAGGGGCTGCTCGGCACGGACAGAGGTGATCCAGCGCCGTCATGCCTGCCGGTCGCCGAGCTCGAGGACCGAGTCACCATCACCGCCAAGACGGGCGCCGCGTCGGGTCAGCGCATGGCAGCCGACTATGCCTACAACCCCTCCGGAGGCATCAACGGGCAGGCCACTGGCAATCCAGGGCCGGCCATCGTCGTCTCGAGCCCGTTCTTCGCGACCGGCTTCCAGGACCCGCGGAGCCCAGCGGTCCTGCTGTATGGCCTGCCCACACGCTCCGAGGTCGAGTTCTGCGTGAACCCAAACGTGCACGGCCGCGATGGCACGCCGGTGTCTGCCAGCGCCTGCGTCACCGTCACCACCGAGGCGATGAAGGTGGCGACCCCCGATGTCTCGAAGCCGTTCGACGCCAATGACGGACCCGCGTTCGTCTTCTCGACTCCGCCCGCCTACGTCTCCCTCGCTGCGAACCTGAAGATCGAGGAGGTGGGCCCGCCGAACATCCCGGTGCCAGCCGGGCCGCTGTATCAGCCTGGAGATGTCGCCGGGAAGATGGGGACGACGATGCCGGGCGATCCTTTCGCAGCGGTGGCGACGGGCAAGCGCGGGCCCGCGGTGCCGTGCGCCGACAAGCGGCCGGGTCACCTGGAGGTGCCGCAGATGACGCGGCTCGCGCTCAAGTGCGCCAAGTCCTACACGCTCTCGCTCCTCGGCGGCCTGACGGACAACTGGGGCATCACCTTCGACAAGACCATTGGACCTCTCGCCTTCACGACGGCGGCTGGCGATGAGGTGTCGTGCGCCTACCGGGCCAAGCAGGGCTACGGCACGTTCGACGGGCCCGAGCACAACGACTGCCAATGCAACCCCCTCTCCAACAAGCCAGGTGAGCTCGGCGGACCCACAGCGGCCGAGACACGGCCCATCTGCCAAGGTGACACCAACCCGCCGCCAATGCCCACTGGCGGTGGCGGCATGGGCGGCATGGGCGGCGCTGGCGGCATGGGTGGTGCTGGCGGCATGGGCGGTGCTGGCGGCATGGGCGGGACGGGGGGTTGATCATGAACACCATCGAGGCTCCCCGGATGCAGCTCGCGAAGAGGTGGAAGATGGCTCGGACGCTCCGCTCGCTCGGCCTTCTGTTGGTGGCGGTCGCTCTGGTCGCCGCGGGTGCGCCTCGGGCCTTCGCCGCGTCCAACAAGGGCACCATCAGGGGCATCGTCAAGGACAAGGACACGGGCGCGCCCATCGCGGGCGTCACCGTCGTCGCGCAGGGCCCGCAGGGCGAGCTCGCCGAGGTCACCGACGACAAGGGCAATTACACCATCACGGAGGTCCCGGTCGGCAAGTACCTCGTCGTGTTCTTCGTGCCCGGCGGCAATGCGCCCAAGCTCAAGAAGGAGGCGCAGGTCAGCGCCGACGCGACCATCCCCGTGAACGCCTCCTTCAGCCAGAAGGAAGAGGCCTCCAAGGCGACCGAGAAGGTCATCGAGGTGGTCGAGAAGGCGCCCCAGATCGACATTGGCAGCACCAAGCGTGGCACCAAGTTCGACAGGGAGTTCATGAACAAGGTGCCCGCGCGCGGTCGCGACTTCGAGTCGCTGATCGAGAGCACGCCAGGCGCCTCGGGGGACGACAATGGTGTCTCCCTGGGTGGCGCGCAGTCGGTCGAAAACAACTACGTGATCGACGGCGTGAACGTGACGGGCATCGGCTTCGGCACGCTCGGCACCTCGCTCAACGTGGACTTCATCCAGGAGGTCGAGGTCATCACCGGCGGTTACAACGCGGAGTACGGGCGTGCCACCGGCGGCATCGTCAACGTGACGACGAAGTCGGGCTCGAACGAGTTCCATGCCAGCGTCTCGGCGCACTACACGCCTGGCTGGGGTCGGGCCCTCGCCGACGAGATCGTGACCAAGGGCGGCTCCCTCGTCACGCGCCGCACGCCGCAGGCGGGAGACTACGACCTCCAGCTCTTCGCCGACATCTCCGGCCCAATCGTCAAGGACAAGGTGTTCTTCTACGCGGGCGTGTCACCGATCTTCACGCGTGACACCATCACCCGCTCGGTTCGCGCGATCGCCGACCGTTACAACAACGCGTCCTGCCAGAAGCAGAAGGACATCGCGACGAACATCGATGATCCCCAGGCGCTCAAGTGCTTCATGGACGTCGATGGCACCGCCATCCCGGGCGGCGGCCGCCCGGGCCTGACCTACCAGGTCGAGCAGGACCCCATGAACCGGGGCCACAATCGCGTCAAGATGAAGACAGTCGGCACCGGCGCCAGTGCGATGATGCTGCCGGTTCTCGGCGGCGACGGCCAGCAGGACTTTATCGATGGCCAGTACGTCAGTGACAACCTCGGCGCCAACAAGCTGTTTCAAACCTCGAATCAGGCCTTCCAGTTCAACACGAAGCTGTCCTTCGTGCTCTCTCCGGAGCACAGCTTCGACGTCTCGTATTTCGGCAATCCCGAGCAGGCGCGTGGCCAGCGCCTCGGCGGAACCCCGACGCCCTTCCAGGTGTCGGGTGGCTCGCACGACGCCAACCTCAAGTGGATCTCGAAGCTCTTCGAGAAGAAGCTGCAGATCGAGGCGATCGGTTCGTACCACCGCGAGCGAAACGTCACGCAGGCCTTCAACGGCGAGGGCGAGTCGCCGCTCATCTCGTGGCTTGCGGGCGCCAACGGCCGCGATCCGACCACCGGAAAGATCATCTCCAGTGGGGCGCGCACGCTCGATCCCCGACCCGGCATTGGCTTCGCCGGGGAGACGGAGCGCTACGGATATGACAAGCTCGCGCCCTGCATCGACGACACCTCCGGTCAGCTGCGCGACGCCAACGGTAGCCCGGTCGATCCGTACCCGCTCATCCAGAACTGCCGCGTCCTCGGCTACTCGCAGGGCGGGCTCGGGCTGCTCGAGAGGACGATTGCTCAGCGCTACGGCGGCCGGTTGGTCGCGCGTTACCTCGGTCTCAAGGCGGTCGGGCTGCACGACTTCAAGGGCGGTTGGGACCCGGAGTACGTGTCGTTCGACGACGTCAGGCGCTACACCGGAGGGAGCCTCCTCGAGGTTCGTTCGGCCAACGTCCGCCAGAACAGCTATACGGTGGCCCGGCCGAATCCGCTCACGGGCGAGGAGCAGTTCGTCAACGCGCCGTTCCGCGCGCAGACCTCGACGATCAACCACGCGTTCTTCGTCCAGGATCAGTGGCAGGCGGTCCCGGGCCAGCTGACCTTCAACCTCGGCGTTCGTTTCGAGCGCCAGGACATCCGCGACCTCAATGGCAACAGCGGCCTCGTGGTCAGCTGGAACACGGCGCCCCGCCTGGGCTTCATCTACGACCCGACGGGTGAGGGTCGCAGCAAGCTCTTCGGTTCGTTTGCGCGCTTTTACGAGTCCATTCCGATGGACATCAACAACCGCTCCTTCGGTCGAGAGGGCTTGCGCCGCTCCGTGTATCCGGCGATGGGGCCGGCGGCCTGCCCAGGCCTGGCCGATTCTGGCGGCAACTTCATCGACGGGACTGTGGACTGCAACCGTGGCACGGCGACCAACGTCCAGGTGCTCGGCGGTCGGAACGCGGTACCGATGCCCGATCTGGCCGGCCAGTACAACGACGAGATGACCATCGGTGGCGAGTACGAGGTCATCGAGGATCTCGCGCTCGGGGTGTCCTTCACGCGCCGCTATCTCGGCTCCATCATCGAGGACGCCTCGGTCGACAACGCGGCCCAGTACTACATCGTCAACCCCGGCGAGACCGTCACCAACGAGCAGGTCAACAAGATCAAGGATCAGGCGCGGGCAGCAGAGCAGGCGTCGCGCACCTTCCGCGCCCAGGGCGATCTCGTGCGCGCGAACGATGCCCAGGCGCGCTACGAGGCGCTCGCCCAGTTCGCTGCGGTCGCCAAGCGCTTCGGCCAGTTCCCGAAGGCCGAGCGTGACTTCTACCAGGTGACCGGGCTCGCCCGGAAGCGGTTCTCGCGCAACTGGCAGCTGCAGTCGAGCTACACGTACTCGCGCGCCATTGGCAACTATGGTGGCCTGTTTTCCGCGGAGACGGGGCAGCTCGACCCGAACATCACCTCCCAGTTCGATCTGCCCGACCTGCTCGCCAACCGCGTGGGCCCCCTGGGTTCCGATCGCCCGCACGCGGTCAAGATCGACGGCTCGTACGAGTTCAAGATCGGCACGGGCTCGCTCATCGCGGGTACGTCATTCCGGGTGAACTCCGGCGTGCCCCAGAATGCCCTCGGCGCCCACAACCTCTACGGTTTCGACGAGTCGTACGTACTGCCGCGCGGCACCACCGACCGTCTCCCCATGACGTGGCGTGCCGACATCCAGCTCATGTACCAGCAGGAGCTGGCCAAGAACATGCGGTCGCAGTTCTATCTGCAGCTCTTCAATATCCTGAACAACCAGGGTGAGGTGCAGCGCGACGACCGCTACACGTTCGATGCCGTCAATCCCATCATCAACGGCAACCAGTCGGATCTCCGCCACCTCCGCCATGCCGACGATGAGTCCCTGCTGGCCCAGGCGAACCCGAACTGGCGAAACAAGGTCGTACTCCAGACGCCCTTCTTCATGCGCGTCGGCGTGCGGCTCGAGTTCTGATCCCTACCCAGACCAGGAGCCACAGAAATGCTTCGTTGCACGAAAGGCCTGAGCCTCCTCGCCGCCGCCTCCCTCGCCCTCGGATGTGGTGAGAAGGACAGCGCCGAGAACGTAGGGTTCTACGGGATCACCGAAGGGTCCCTGGACATCACCTCGCTCACCTATCAGGGCAAGGGTGAGGTCATTGCCCTTGCGCAGTATTCTTCGAGCCAGTGCCTGGCGCGGCGGTATGCATACCTCACCGGCGCTGGCCCGACCATGAGCCTTTCGCTCGAGAACATCTGCGACTTCGTGGCGCAATATCGAGGAGACGGCAAGTTCGAGACTTTCGACAAGGTCTGCCCGCTGGCGGTGCTCAAGGAGGTCGCGGACGCGGATACCTCTGGTGGCCTCCAGCGCGCCGGCGCCCTGTCGCTATGCTTCGGCAAGCAGAGTGGCGTGGCCAAGGAGGGTCGGCTCTCGATGACCTTCCACGGCTTCGTGGTGCTCGACTTCATCCTCGATACCCCGCAGCACGAGTGTGGTGTCGCGATGGGGAGCGCTGCGCCGAACCCCTCGACTCCTTCGGCCGAGTGCGAGGAGTTCGAGCGCCTGGCTCTCGGCAAGGATCCCACGGTGTTACCGGGAGGCAAGCCCTTCCTCATCGAGAGCGGCCTCTGGGTCTGCTACCCGAACAAGACCGCGACGGACCCGGCGGCCAAGGGCGGCAAGTGTCGCAAGAAGATCACCTCCAAGCTCGAGCAACGGGACGCGATCACGGGAGAGGTCATCACCCAGACTTGTGACACGCTGCCTCTGGATCTCGTGGTGGGGGAGGTGGATCTCACCATTGGCAAGGCGAAGGACGGATTGTCGTTTGTCCCAGACTGCTCGGTGGATTCGACGATCGAGTTCGTCACCCAGAGCGAGTCCTGCCACGAAGACCGCGAGTGCCCGGGCCCGAAAGGCGGGGTTCGCAAGTGTAACCCGCCCCCGGCCACGGCGGCGCGGCCTGCGCCTGAACGCCCGGTCGAGTATTGCCGGACTCATGGGGATTGCCAGTGCCAGCGCCCGACCCAGCCGACCTGTGGCGCTCCGAAGCGCGTGGACAAGTGCGGCCAACTCGAGAAGACGTGCTCGCCGACTCCGACGGCCACGTGCGACAGCCTCAGCCAGCCGGGCTCAGATCCCCAGGACAGCCGGTGCCCCAATGATCCGGACCTCGGTGCGCGCTCGCCGTGCTTGCCCGATGTGACTCCCCAGGATTGCACCATGGATTCGACGGTGTGCGGTGACCGCGACTGCGTGGATGACCCGGTGCCGGTGCCTCAGGTCTGCAAGACGAAGGCGGGCATGGTCACGGATGTGGAGTGCAATCGCAACGAGTGCAATCCCACGGACGACTGTTTCACTTGCGTGGACGACCCGACGCACGAGAAGAAGCGCTTCTGCGTCGACCGTTATCGCTGCCACGTGCGCACGGTACCGGTGAGCGACGGCTGCGGTTGCTACAACGACAAGTGCGTCGAGTTCACCGCCTGCCGGTAGGGTCCTGTATTCGAAGTTCGCATCATTATTCGCCGGGCGCAGGCGACCGCGATCCTGCGCAGGACACTAGCTGTTTTCTGGGGGGGAGCCTCGCTCCCCCCCAGCTTGTCCAGGCAAAGCCCGGCCAATCTGCCCCCCGAGGCGCATTGCGCGCGCTCTAGTGTCCCGTCTCTGCGCGACACCAAAATTAGGGTAATGGAACGGCGCGCGGCAGGAGCGATTCCGCGGCCGACGACACCACGTCCGCGTAGCGGTTGCGGGGATCGTCGGCGCGGGTGCCATCGAGGTAGCGGAACGAGAACGGGTCCCAGTCGGGGCGCTCGTCGTAGACGAGCTGCCAGATTGCGGCGCCGCCGGCGCTGATTGCGGCCTCGGCCAGCCACGACCTGTAGAGGGCGCGGCGCTCGGCGAGCAAGAAGCGGGCATCGGGCGCGGTCTCGCCGAGGAGACCGAATTCGCCCACGAACAGGGGCTTCCCTTGCGAGGCGGAGATCGCGGCGTGCTCGCGGATCCAGCGGCGGCCGGCCTCGTCGGCCATTGGCGGAGGCCAGCCGTAGCGTTCGGGATAGAAGTGCACGCTCCCGAAATCCACGAACGGCGACGCCACGTTCAGCGCGAAGCTCTGCTGGAGCGAGGACATCCAGTGGCCGTTGGCGCCGCGCCAGAAGGCGGCGTCGTATCCTGCGGCGGCGCTGTCGAAGCCCTCCTCGCCCGTCGTGACGAGGTGGTTCGGCGCCAGCACGCGCACGTGGCCGGCGACGTCGTCGATCCACGCGCGCAGCTTTTCGCCCTGGTCGCCCAGGCCCGCGCCGCGAGGCTCGTTCGCCAGCTCCCACGCGAAGATCGTCGGATCCTCCCAGTAGCCGACGCCCGAGAACGTGTTGACGCGGCCGATCACGTGCTCGAGGTGCGTCTTGAAGTGCTCGACGATGGCGCGATCGGTGTAGAAGCGCGGATCGCCCGTGACCGCGTCGGCGTGTCCGTGCCAGCGCGCGTATTGCCGAAAGCCTCCATAGTCGTCCCAGTAGTTCACGAGGGACAGCACGACGCGCAGATCGTGCTCGCGCGCCTTGACCAGCACCAGGTCCAGGCCGCGCAACCCGGCCTCGTCGTAGACCAGGGGTGCCCGCTGGATCGCCGTGTCGCGGCTGGGCTCGTCGTTGAACGCCCAGGTGCGGACCACGCGCGCGCCGAGCGCGGCCGACTTGGCGAGCGTCTCGTCGACCCACGTGGTGGCGCGGCCCGCCAGCTCGCGTGTCGCCTCCTCCTGCAGGAAGTACGCGTTCGTGGCCACGAACGCGAACGGCTCGCCACCCAGCACGAACCGAGGCGGCCCGTCTCCAGTGCCGACGCGCACGAAGCGGTCGTCTGCCGTGCCCTCGCGATCCTGGTTGGACATGCCGCCGCACCCCAGCGCGATCGACGCGGCCAGAAGCAGCCCCCCGCGCACCGCTCCAGGATGGCACCCGGGGTGCGATCCGGCAACCGCGCTCGGTCCCCGCCGCGGATGCGCTCGCGCTGCCTGCGCTCTATGCTTGCCGCATGCGCTTGCTTCTCTGTTCGTTCTTGCTTGTCGCGGCGTGCGAGCGTCGCACCGCTGCGCCCTCCGCCCCCGCGTTGCCGGGCTTGCCTGCCTCCGCCCCGTCCCCCGGCGCTGGCGGCGCCGCCCCGCGGGAGGTGCATGAAGAAGTGGGAGATCAGGCCCTACCGGCCGGCCACCCGCCCGTGGGTGGCGCCGCGGGTGCCCTGCCGGTGGGCCACCCTCCGATGGGCGACAGCCCGCAGCCGGGCGGCGCGCTGGCGGCGGGCCATCCCCCCGCCGGCGAGACCAAGGCTGCGATCGATCCCAAGCAGCGCATCACGGGGACGATCGAGCTTGCGCCGGCGCTCAAGGACAGGGTCAAGTCGGGCGACGTGGTGTTCCTGGCCGTGCGGGCGGATCAGGGTGGTGCGCCCGGACCGCTCGTGGCCGTGGACAAGCTCACCGTGGGCACCTGGCCGCTCAGATTCGACATCGACGGGTCGAAGGCCATGACGGGAGGGTCGTCGTTCGCGGGCCGCGTGTTCGTGGTCGTCCGGGTGGACAAGGACGGCGACGCGATGACTAAGCAGCCGGGTGACGTCACCGGCCAGGTGGCCGTCACCATTCCTGCCACTGCCGCCGTCGTGAAGCTCGACAGGGTGCTCTGACAGGGTCGATCGAAATAACGAACACACCTCGATCGACCCTGTCACCGCGGCCGCCGGGCCGCCCCAAGGCCGCGAAGGGACCCGCGCAGGGCGGAGCCCGGAGCGGGAGAAACACCACAGGGTTGGCTATTTCAGCCAACCCTGTGAGCGGCCGGGCGCGTCGACCTGTGATATGCAGGTCGGGTCATGGAAGACAACCTGCGGAACATGGTCAGCCATCGCGTGACCCTCGACTACGAATCCGGCGTGCGAGTCGTGGGCTACTTGACCTCGTGCAGGCCGCCATCGGGGCCGGTGCAGGTGGTCCAGCTCTCACGCGTCGAGGTGCAGGACGCCGCGGGCCGCATCATCGACACGGCCAAGGAGACGATCGCGGTGCCCGGCACCTTTCTCTCCATCCGTGTGACCGAGGGACCAGGCGGCTTCTAGCTTGGCGGCCTCGCCCTGATGGAGGGCAAAGATTCCGGTGTTGACGGACTCCGATCTCGCTTTCGCATTCCAGCATGCGCTCGCGCGCGAGGACGCGGAGATCGACCTCGCTCGCGCGTCGCTGCTCGTGGCGGAGCTCGAGTACCCAGGGCTCGACGTCGCCGCGTACGTCGAGCGGCTCGACGGGCTCGCGGACGGCTTTCGTGACCGCGGCTTGCGTCTCGACGAGGGCGCACGCTTCCTGGCTCTGCGCGAGCACCTCTTCCGCGAGCTGGGTTTTTCGGGGAACGAGCGCGAGTACTACGATCCGCGCAACAGCTTCTTGAACGAGGTGCTCGACCGGCGGCTCGGTATCCCGATCTCGCTGTCGGTGCTGCTGATGGAGGTCGGGGGTCGGCTCGGCCTCCTCATCGACGGCATCGCGGCGCCGGGGCACTTCGTGGTGCGGTTCCAGGGGCGCCTTTACGATCCGTTCCGTCGCGGGCGCGAGCTCGCCAAGGAAGACACAAGGCGACTGGTCCAGGGGGATCCCGCGCGCGCGCCGGCCGCGAAGAAGCGTGACATCGTCGCGCGCATGCTGCGGAATCTCGCGTCGATCTACCAGCGCAACTCGGACCTCGTGCGCCTCGGGCGCATCCGGGAACGCCTCGCGATGGTCGAGTCGCCGCCGCGGTCGATCTCGCCCCCTGCGCTGGCGTGACCCTTCACCCCCGCGCGCTGACCACCTGGGCGAGCCAGTGGCCGAGGCGACCGCAGGCGCAGAGCGCGAGCGCCCGCTGCCTGGGTGAAGGCTCGTCGAAGCCGAGCGTGTGCGCGGCGTATCGCAAGAGAGCTGCGCGGTACTCGTCCATCGCGGCCGGGCCGCGCGGGTCGATGCGCGCGGCGATGCGCCGCAGGGTCCCGACCAGTCGCGCGAGCCGGCGCTCGGCGGGCGTCTCGGCCAGCGCCTCCAGGCCTGGGGCGTCGAGGGTGGAGGAGCGAAGGCGCGCGTCCTGCAGGCGCACCGCGCGCGCGAGGGCCTGATCGTCGTCGAGCGGGCACAGGATGTAGGCGAGGTCGTTCTCGATCTTCGCGAAGTCGGTCAGGGCTGGCAGCCGGCCGAGGCGCGCGAAGTCGATGATCCAAAGGCGCGCCGGCTGCGTCGCGCCGGGCGCCGCGGACAGCAAGAGGTTCTGCAGGTTGAGGTCGCCGTGCACGAGCGCCGCGTGCACCTCGCGCACGAGCGAGCGGCCCGGCAGCACCTGCGACCACAGCACCTCGGGCGTCACGAAGCGATCGTCGGCGAGCGCGCCACGGAGCAGCGCCTCGGGTGAGTCGGCGCCGCTCTCGGCGGCCACGGCGGCCGCCTTCTTCGCGACCGACGCGGCAAAGGGCGCGTGGCCGAGTCGATTGACAAAGCCGTAGGTCTCGAGCAGATCGCACACGTCGCGCTCGGCGGTGCGGTAGAGGCGGCCGAGCGCACCGTCGAGCGCGCCCTCGAGCGCGGCGCCGAGGAGCGCCGTCGTCGCGTCGCCCGGGTCGGCCGCCGCGATGCGCTGGAAGGTCCGCGGGGCGGGGGTGTGCGCGCTGGCGGCGAGCTCGAGGCGCATGCCGCCGAGCTCGTGCACCTCGCGCCAGGCCTCGAGCGCGGGCACCACGTCGCCCAGCACGCGCGCCACGCGCTCGTTGCCGAAGCGTTCGCGGGCGATCTCGTCCCTCGTGCCAATCTTCACCACCGCCGCCGGTGCCCGCGGATCGGAAGGGCGCGCGAGCAGCACCTCGGCCCCCGAAAAGCCGCCACCGAGCGGGCTCAGCGTCGCACCTCCCGGCGCGAGCTGCGCAAGCAGGAGCGCGCGCTCGGCACGCCTGTCGGCCGACCAGCCCGGCGGCGCCTCCGCGCAGGCGGCTGCCGCATCCGACACCACGGCAGCGCAGCGCGGACGCGCCGGCACGAGCCAGTCGAGCAGCGCGCCCGGCGAGTGCAGCACGCGCACACCGAGCAGCCCCTCGAGGCGCTCGAGCGCAGCAAAGTGCGCGCCGCGGGAGCGCGAGGCGACCAGCGCCGACGAGGTGGCCAGCTCCACGCGCTGGCCCAAGCGCACGAACAGGTCATACAGCAGGAACGACACCTTGGCGTCGGTCCACACGCCGACCACGGCGATTCGGACGGGCTCGTCCGGTGGCGCCAGCTCGGCCAGGCTGGCCTCGAGCTCGCCGTCGCCGAAGTCGCCCAGCTCGCCCGCGCGCACGATACGCGCGCGACCGGCCGCTCGGACCTCGAGCCCGCCCACCAGCGCCGCGCCGGGCGTGCCGGCCAGGCAGTGTGGGCGAAAGCGCTCGAGGTGCGCGCGATCTCGCACCGGGTCGTGCTGATCGCAAAGGTGCACGATGCCGAGGTCGCGGCCCGGGATTGCGTGCGCCTCCGCCAGAAAGCCCGCGAGCGCGCCGGCGGGACCACACAGGCGCTCCGCCTCGGCATGGCCGACGTGGACCAGGCTCGGCAGCGCCGACCCTTCGGGCAGGGGCGCCACGAAGTCGGCCTGCACGCACTGCGTCAGCAGGAGCGCCCGCATGCAGCGTCGAGGATACAATGCGGGCGTGCCGACCGTTCATCTCGACGATGTCGAGCTCTACTACGAGGAGGCTGGGCCCGCCGACGCGCCGTGCGTCCTCTTGCTCCACGGCTACACGGCGACCTCCGGGATGTGGGCGCTGCAGCGCGCGGCGCTCGCCGAGCGCTACCGGGTGATCGCGCCCGACGCGCGCGGCCACGGGCGGACCCGCTCGGTGGGTCGGCAGCGGCTGGCGCTCGCTCGCTCGGCGGCCGATGCGCTCGGGCTCCTCGATCGGCTGGGGATCGCGCGCGCCCACGTGGTGGGGCTGTCGATGGGCGGCATGGTCGCGCAGGAGCTCGTCCTACGCGCGCCCGCGCGGGTCGACCGGCTGGTCCTTTGCGACACGCTCGCGGGACCGCTGCCGGCGCCGCTCTTCTTGGCCGCGGCGACGTTGCCCATTGCGGCCGAGATCAGGCCGGCGCGCGAGCTCATCCGCCGGCGCTGGCTGGCCCAGGGTGGCGTCCCCATGGCCCACATGAGCGAGGTGGCCCGCAGCATGACCTCGCACGAGGACCTGCGCGGCATGCTGCGCGCGGGGCGAGCCCTGCTCGGAAAGCGCGATCGGCGGCCCGATCTCGCGAGTATCACGCAGGATACGCTGGTCCTCGTGGGCGAGAACGACGCGCTCTTCAACGGCTCGCTCGTGCTGCACGCGCGCCTGCCGCGGGCACGCCTGGCGGTGCTCGCGCGTTGCGGGCACGGCAGCGCGGTGTGGCGTCCACGTACGTTCAACCGCGTGCTCCTCGAGTTCCTCGAAGAGCCGGGGTCGTTCCCACCAGGGACGGCGCGCTACTTCCCGAAGAGCACGACGCCGGGAGCTCCCGAGGCTTGGCGGCCGATCGTCGCTCCGCGGCCGCTCGGCTGGGTCGAGGAGTCACGCGCGGTGGGGCGTCGCGTGTGGTCGCGGCTCGCGCCCCGACGCGCGCGCCGGTGAAGCCTCCGCATGTCCTCGGCTGGTGGCACGACGCGGGGACGCGTCGCGGCATCCTCGCCGCGGTCGCGACGGTGGCGCTCGCGGGCGCGGCCTTGCTGGCGTGGCGCCTCGCGCGGTCCGGCCGCGACGCCCCTGGACCCATCGGTGGTCGCGTCCTGCCGAGCGGCGTCGAGGTGAACGACCTGCCGAAGCCGGCCGAGCCGGACGAGCTCGTGACGCACCCGCGGGCGCGGCTTCGCGTCCTGGTGGTCCGTGGCAAGACGCGCGGCGCACACGACCGCGTCCATCGGCTGGCGAGGCTCGCCATCGCCAGCCCGACCCGCTTCGCCGAGCTGGTCAAGCGCTACAGCGAGGACCCTGCGTCACGCGCCCACGGCGGTGACGTGGGGGACGTGGACCTCACAGAGCCGGCCGGGGCGGCGGGGCTGTCGGGGGAGACGCTGACCGCCATCGCGGCGCAGGCCGTGGGCGCGGTGGGCGGGCCGTATCCCGGCGCGCGGGGGCTCTACCTCGTGCGCGTCGAGGCGCGCCTGGCACGCCCCGGACCGCAGCCGCCCTGACGCCTACGGCAGGCGCCCGAACTTCGCGTAGTCGGGCGGGCGCTTCTCGAGGAACGCCTGCTGGCCCTCCTTGGCCTCCTCGGTCATGTAGAAGAGCAGCGTCGCGTTGCCCGCCAGCTCCTGCAGACCCGCCTGTCCGTCGCAGTCGGCGTTCAGGGCCGCCTTGAGCAGGCGCAGGGCGGTGGGCGAGTTCGCGAGGATGTCCTTGCACCAGCGCAGCGTCTCGGCCTCCAGATCGGCCAGCGGAACGACCGTGTTGACAAGGCCCATGGCGAGCGCCTGCTGCGCGTCGTACTGCCGGCACAGGAACCAGATCTCGCGTGCCTTCTTCTGGCCGACGATGCGCGCCAGGTACGCCGCGCCATAGCCGCCGTCGAAGCTGCCGACCCTGGGACCGGTCTGGCCGAAGCGCGCGTTGTCCGCGGCGATCGTGAGGTCGCACACGAGGTGCAGCACGTGGCCACCGCCCACGGCGTAGCCCGCCACCATCGCGATGACGGGCTTCGGCAGCGTGCGGATCTGCCGCTGCAGATCGAGCACGTTCAGGCGCGGCACGCCGTCGGCGCCCACGTAGCCGCCGTGGCCGCGCACGCGCTGGTCGCCGCCGGCGCAGAAGGCATCGGGACCCTCGCCGCACAGGATCACGACGCCGACGCTCGCGTCCTCGCGCGCCGCCTGGAACGCGCGCTGGAGCTCGATGATGGTCTTCGGGCGAAAGGCGTTACGCACCTCGGGGCGCGCGATCGTGACCTTGGCGATGCCGTCCCAGGTCTCGTAGCGGACGTCCTCGTAGCCAGGGTGCGCGGTCCAGGTCGGCTTCATGGCAGGTCTCCTTCGGTGGCACAGAGGGCGGTGGCGGCCCGGTCGAGGGCGGCGCGCTCGCGCCCGGCGGCGTCCGGCGGCACGATCGCCTCGATGACGGTGCAGCCGGCGCGGGCGTGGGCGCGGGCCAGCTCGGCGGCGAGCCCCGGTGACGTATCTGCTTTGGCGAATTCGACGCCGAAGCCATGGACGCAGGCCGCGAGATCCACGCGGGGCGGCATCACGAAGTGCCGCTCGCGTGCGGCCTCGAGGCCCGGCACCCGGCCGAGCGGCAGCGCGTCGAAGATGCGGCCGCCGTCGTTCTGGACGACCACGATCGCGAGCGGCGAGTCGACGGCGCGCGCGGCCAGGAGGCCCCCGAGATCGTGCAGGAAGGACACGTCACCGACGAGCAGCGTGGTGGGTGAGCGCGCCGCGAGGGCCGCGCCGGCCGCGCCGGAGACCAGGCCATCGATGCCGTTGGCCCCGCGCTGGCTGAGCACGGTGACGTCGGCGCAAGCCCCGTCGCAGAAGGCCTCGACGGTGCGGATGGGCAAGCTGTTGCCGAGCTGGAGCAGGCTCCCCGGGGGTGCCGCGGCGAGCGTGAGGCGCGCGACGGCGGCCTCGCCAAAGCCGTCCCCGGCGATGGCGGCCGCGGCGCGCATGACGCGGGCGGAAAGCGTCGAGATGGCCCGCGCGACCGCGCCCTCCGGACGCGGTGAGGCGGCGAGCGCTCGCGCGACGGCCGCGGGGGAACAGCGGAGGTGTAGCGCCGGGGAGCCCGATGGATCGGCGAAGGCGTGCGGCGAGATCACGATCCGCGTCACCTCCGGATGCTCGGCGACGAGCGCCTCGTAGCCGCTGGAGAGCGGCGTTCCGCCGAGCTGCACGATGAGGTCGGGGCGCAGGCGCGCGCGCAGCGCGGGCGAGCGCAGGAGCGTGTCGAAGGCGTCGCAGCGCAGCGGCTCCGCGGCGCCCGAAAAGCGCAGCTGGCTCGTCGCCTCCGCGAACAGGGCCAGGCCCCCTGCGCGCGCGAACGCCAGCAGAAGGGCCCGGTGCGACGCCTCCGCCGCCGGCAGGGGCCCGCACACCAGGATGCCTCGTTCCGCGCGCGCCAAAAGGCGAGCCAGCTGGCCGAGCGCCGTCGGATCCGGCGCCAGGTGTGCCGGCGCGATCTCGATCGCCGGGCCGCGCACGAGCCGCTCGACCAGCGCCGAGAGGGCGGCGCCGGCGGGTGTGGCGGGCGTAGGCTCGAGGGGTTTTCGCAGGGGGACGTCGAGGTGGACGGGGCCCGGCGTGGGCGTGAGCGTCGCCGCGACCACCTGCGCTGCCACGCGACGGAGCGCGGCGAGCGCGCTGGGCTGCGGCTCGGGCGCGCCCAGGGCGAACGCCCGCGCGTGGGCGCCGAAGAGTCGCGTCTGATCGATGGTCTGCGCCGCGTCGCAGGCCCAGAGCTCGGGCGGCCGGTTGGCCGTCACGACGACGAGCGGCAGGTGCGCGTGCTCCGCCTCGATCACGGCGGGGTACGCATGTGCTCCAGCGGTGCCCGACGTGTAGAAGACCGCCGAGGGCCGGCCGGTGGCCCGCGCCTGCCCGAGCGCGAAGAACGCGGCGGAGCGCTCGTCGATGAGGTCGTGGACGCGCACGCGCGCGCACGCATCCGCGGCCAGGACGAGCGGCGTCGAGCGCGATCCCGGGCAGACCACCACGTCCATCACCCCGGCGGCGGCCAGGCCCTCGACCAGCAGGCGCGCCCAGTGTTGCGCCAGGTTCTCCGCCGTCGCGGCGAGGCCCGGCGTGGTGCTGGCCATGACGCTCACGGGCGGCCCCCGAGCAGGGGCGCTGCCTCGCTCGTGCGGGGCGGAGCGTCCGCGGCACCGAGGGCGTGCAGCATCGTGCGGAGCTTCCACTCGGTCTCGGCGTGCTCGCGCGCCGGATCCGAGCCGCGCACGATGCCCGCGCCCGCGTAGAGGTGCGCCTCGGCGCCGGCCAGCAAGCCGCTTCGGAGCGCGACCCAGAAGTCCCCGTCGCCGCGCGCGTCGCAGTAGCCGACCGGTCCCGCGTAGAGGCCGCGCGGTACCGGCTCGAGCGCGGAGAGCAGCGCCAGCGCCACGTCGTTCGGCGTACCGGCGACGGCCGGCGTCGGATGCAGCGCCGAGACCAGATCGAGGACGTGCACCGGCTCGCGCAGCCGCGCCCGCACGGGCGTGCGCAGGTGGACGCCGCGGGCGACGGCGCGCACCTCGGGCGTGCTCGCGACCTCGAGCACGTCGCACAGGCGCCCGAGGCGCTCCGCGATCGCGTCGGCCACGTGCGCGTGCTCAGCCCGCTCCTTCGGATCGCCGACCAGGTCGTCGGAGCGGCGGGCCGACCCCGCCAGCGCCTCGGTGCGCACGTCGAGGCCGGTGCGCGCGACGAGCCGTTCGGGGGACGCGCCGACGAACGCGAGCTCGCCCGCGCGGACGCAGAAGCGCAGCGCGTTCGGCTCGTCGGTCAGGCGCGAAAGCGCGCTCGCGGGATCGAACGGGCGTGGGGCGGTGACCAGGGTGCGGCGCGCGAGGACCACCTTCTGCAAGCGCCCCTCGCCGATCGCGCCGAGAGCCGCCTCGACCATCTGCTGGTAGCGCATGGCGGGCAGCGGCCGCACGGCGATGCCGAGCAGCGAGCCGGCTCCCGGCGGTCTCGCACGATCGATCGCCGCCAGCGCCGCGGCCAGGACGTGCGCCGGTGGATCGCCGTCCGCGTGGCAGAGCGTGAGCGTCGCGCAGCCATCGCCGAGCTCGTACGACAGGCGTGGCAGCACGAGCCCGAGGGCGGCGAGGGCGTCGAAGGGCGGCTCGGGGGTCACCTCGCGGAAAGGGCTTGCGAAGGGCAGGGCGCCCACCAGGTGCGCGTCGCCTGCGACGTCGGCGAGCGCGGCCTTTGCGCGCGCGGCCAGCCCCGGGCCCGGCGGTACGCGCCGGAGCACGCCTGCGGTCACCACGCGCGGCCCGCCGGGGACGTCGAGCAGCGCTGACATGGGGTCGAACGCGGACAGGGCCCCGAGCGCCGCCTCGAGCGGGCGCACCGGCGCGGGTACGGAGACGAGGCGCAGCGTCATGGCCGCCTGCCGACGTAGAGATGGCAGGCGCCGAGCGTCTGCGCCTCGACGTGCACGTCGCGAAGGCCCGCCTCGAGCAGGAACGCGGTGAACTGATCGGGCCGCGGAAACCGCGCGATCGAGTCCGCGAGGTAGCGGTACTCGCGGGCGCCCGAGAGCAGCGCACCGAGGCGCGGCACGAGGCCGTGTACGTGCAGTCGGCCGATCGCGCCGAGCACACCCTCGCGCGGCTCGCCGAGCTCGAGGATCGCGAGCACGCCGCGGGGCCGGAGCACTCGCACCGCCTCGGCGAGCGCACGCGGGCGATCGGGCACGTTCCGGATGCCGAACGCCATCGTGATGGCCTCGAAGGAGGCGTCGGGAAGCGGGAGCTGCTCCGCGGCGCCTTCGACCAGCGAGACGCGATCGGCGAGGCCGGCTGCGTCGACCTTGCGCCGAGCGACCTCGAGCATCCGCGCCGAGGGGTCGAGACCCACCACGCGGGCATCCGGGTGCGCCTTCGCGATGGCGATCGCGACGTCGCCGGTGCCGGTCGCGAGATCCAGCACGCGCGCACCCGCCGCAAGGCCGAGGGCGTGCACGAGGTTCTGGCGCCAGCGCCGGTCGAGACCGCCCGAGAGCACGCGGTTGAGCAGGTCATAGCGGCCTGCGATGGCGTCGAACATCGCGCCCGAGCCGGCGCGCGGCGCGGTCACGAGTGTCCCTCGCGCGGAGCCGGGGCGCCGATGCGCGCGAGCTCCTCGGGCAGGAGCGCCTGTGGGCCGTCGGACAGCGCCGCGCTCGGGTCCGCGTGCGTCTCGATGAGCAGGCCCGCCGCGCCGGCCGCCAGCGCCGCCCGCGAGAGCGGCACCACGAGGTCCCGTCGCCCCGACGCGTGCGAGGGATCCACCACGACCGGCAGACCGTGCACGTGGGCCAGCAGCGCCACCGCGCCGAGGTCGAGCAGGTTGCGCGTCTCGCCGTCGAAGCCGCGCAACCCGCGCTCGCACAGGAGGACCGAAGGCGCGCCCGCCTCGAGGCAGTGCTCGGCCGCGAGGCGCCATTCCTCGAGCGTCGCCGCCATGCCGCGCTTGAGCAGGATGGGACGCGCGCGCTTGCCGCACGCGCGCAGGAGCGCGAAGTTCTGCATGTTGCGTGAGCCGATCTGCACGAGGTCGGCGTGCTCGACCACCGCGTCCACGTCGCCCTCTCCGAGCGCCTCGGTCACGACGCCGAGGCCATTTTCCTCGGCCGCGCGGCGAAGCCAGCCCAGCGCCTCGACCCCGTGGCCACGGAACGCATAGGGGGAAGAGCGCGGCTTGAACGCGCCGCCGCGCAAGAAGCGCACTCCCTGGCGCGCGAGGCGCCGGGCGAGCTCGCTGATCTGCGCCGCGGACTCGACGGCGCAAGGGCCGGCGAGCAGCACCGGCGCTTCCGCCACCCCGAAGCGCACGCCTGCGACGATCGCGGGTCTCGGCTGCGCATCGAGGCGCGGGTGCGGGCTCGGTGAGTCGGCGATCGCGGCCACGCCGTCGATCGCGAGGAGCGCTTCGGCCGAGACCTCCTGCGAGAACGGCAGCACCCACAGCTGCGTCGGGGTGTCGCCCGCGCGCGCCTGCAGGCGTCGGCACCACAGGCCCGCCCCGGCGAGCGCCCGCTCGACGGCCCCGGGATCGGCCTCCTTGCGCAGGACGACGAGCATCAGCGCTCCCTCGCCACGGTGGCCTCGGCGATGGTGCCGAGCGCCGCCCGCGCGGCCATCTGCGGCAGCGCGGCGAGCGCGTCGATGGCAGAGGCGACGTGCGCGGCGGCGGCGGCGCGCGCCTCGGCGAGCGCTCCGGTGCGGTCGAGGCTGCCCAGCACCGTACGCGAGAGCTCGCGCGGTAGCGGCTGATCCACGGGCGTCTCGAGCGCGGCGCGGATCGCGGGGCCGAGGTCCGGATCGCGCGGCAGGCCGAGCAGCAGCGGATAGGTGAGCTTGCCCTCGCGCAGATCGGCGAGCGGCTCCTTGCCGAGCGTGGCCGCGTCGCCCGCGAAGTCGAGCACGTCGTCGATGAGCTGGAAGGCGACGCCCAGGTGTCGGCCATAGCGATCGATGGCGGCCTGCGCGCGCTCGCCGAGGCCGGCGGTGCGTGCGCCCGCGCCGAGCGCCCAGCGAAACAGCGCCGCCGTCTTGCCCTCGACGACGTGCAGGTAGGTGGCGACGTCGGTGGCGAGGTCGCCCTTGTGCAAGAGCTGCAGCGCCTCGGCCTCGATCATCGTGTCGATGACGGCGAGCATGCGTTCGAGCTCGCCCGGCACCGCCGCGCGCTGCACGCGGCGGATTGCCTCGACGAGCAGGAAGTCCCCCGCGAAGATCGAGGCGGCGTTGCCGTAGAGCAACCGCGCCGCCGGCGCGCCGCGCCGCACCTCGCCGAGGTCGATGACGTCGTCGTGGAGCAGCGTCGCGTTGTGCACGAGCTCCACGGCCACCGCGACCTCGCGGGCGGCATCGGTCACGCCGTCGCCGAGCCGGGCCGCGAGGGTGACGCAGAGCGGGCGCAGGCGCTTGCCGCCGCGGGCGAGCAGGTGGCGTGCGCTCTTGCCGACCAGGGAGCTGTCGCCGAGCCGCGTCAGCTCGGCCTCGATCGAGGCGAGGTCCTGGCGCGCCCAGCCGTCGAGCTCCGACAGCCGGGCCCGCAGGTCGGGCAGCGTGCGGTCTGCGAGCAGCGCGTCGAGGTGGGACATCACCGGCTCAGGGGCGTGGTCCGTCGCGACCGACATGGGGCCTCCGTCATGAAGTTTCAAAATGGATTGAAACTTTAAAATACTCTGTGCACAATGAGCATGGAGGTCAAGACAAATCGATGTCGAGCGAGGACGAGGAGCTCCGGGCCGCCGAGCTGCGGGTGGCCGACGCCATCGGGGGCCTGATGGAATTCTGGGGCTTCCGCCGTGCGATGGGGCGCCTGTGGACCGTGCTCTATCTCTCCGCTGAGCCCGTTCCCGCGGCCGAGCTGTCCGAGCGCCTGCACATGAGCGTCGGCGCGGTCAGCATGGCGGTGTCGGAGCTGCAGAAGTGGGGCGTCGTGCGCCGCACCTGGCGGCCGGGCGACCGCCGTGACTTCTACGAGGCCGAGACCAGCATCTGGAAGATGGTGTCTCGCGTGTTCCGGGAGCGCGAGCTGCAGATGGTGCGGCAGGCGGCGGACGACTTCGTGGCGGCCGAGAGCGTCCTCCTTGCGGCGGCCAAGCGCGCGACGGGCGACCGCAAGCGCACGCTCAGGTTCATGAGCGATCGCATGTCCCAGCTGCTCGCGCTGGCCCGCCTCGGCGAGGCGCTGCTCGGCGCCCTGGTCTCCGGTGAGCCCATCGACCCCGGTCCCATCCAGACGTTCTTCCTCGGCAAGAAGGGCTGATCTCTCCGGAGCAGCAGATCAGGTCGGCTTGCCTTCGAGGAACAGGAAGTAGCTCTCGGGAAAGTCGTCGAACCGCATCGCCCCACCGCAGCGCGCGCACGGAAACGTCGGCGGCCCCGACCGAAGGTGGACCGCGGGCTCGAGCTCGAGCATGTCCTGGTATCCGCAGGCGTCACAGGCGTAGGGCGCATCGAACGATTCCACGATCACGTCGGCGGCGGCGGCGCGCACGAGGTTGAACTGGTTGACCATGCACGCGGGGCAGTGCCGCAAGTGGACCGCGCCGCGTGGCGTGAGCGCACGCAGGAACCTGATCCACTCGCGCACCCCGCGCGAGTTGATGAGCGTGACGTGACCGAGATCGACCACCACCGGCGCCAGCATGGGTCCCAGCGCCTGCAGCGCAGCCGTCTCGTCGATCGGGCCCGCCAGCCGCAGCGTCGTCTGGCGGCGATCGCGGAACACGTCGATGCGCAGGCGACCCGTCTCTCCCACGCGGGCAGCATATCGCAGCCGGGGGCGCGCCGGTTGCTCGGGCCCGCGCCGGCGAATACGCTGGTAGCTGGTGGCGTTCCGGTCCATCAGCGCGCGGCTGAGTCTGACCACCGCCGCGGTGGTCGCGGTGGTGGTCGCGACGTTCCTCGGCATCGAGGTGAGCGCGCTGTCGAGCTGGTCGTCGTCGGAGGCCGAGGCGCGCACGCAGGGCACCCGGGCGGCCAAGGACGCGGTCGCCAACGCCCTCGTGCGCAGCACCGCGATGGCCGCCCAGTCCGCGCTGATCGACCACAACTACACCTACCTGCAGGCCCTGGCCGAGACGGCGGCGGCCGTGGATCCCGACGTCCGCTTCGTCCTCTTGGCCGACGACACGGGGCAAGTGGTCGCGGACTCGCGCGGGGATCGCGCGGGTCGTCCGCCGCAGTTGCCCGACGACGAGCTGTCCGCCCGCCTGCGCAGCGGCGCCAGCTGCCCGCGGGTCCCCGATCCGCAGGATCCGAGCCTCGTGGTCTATGCCGAGAGCGTGCGCCACCCCGGTGAGCGGCGCGCCCTGGGGCAGCTCCGCGTGGGCCTGTCGATGCGCACGTTGCAGGCGCAGCTCCTGCAGGCCCGCGAGGCCTCCTCGCTGCGCGCGCGTCGCGCGGTAAAGCTCACGGGTGGGGCCGCGATCGGCCTTCTGCTGTTCGGCGCCGGCCTGGCCATCCTGCAGGGCATGCGCGTGGCCCGGCCCATCGTCGAGCTCGGCGCGCTGGCGCGGCGCATCGCCGATGGCGAGCTGTCCCTGCGGGTCCCCGCGCGCGGCCGGGACGAGCTCGCCCGCCTGGCCGTCGACTTCAACCACCTCGCCGACCGGATCTCCGTGCTGCTCCAGGAGGGCGCCCAGCGCGCCGCGCTCGACAAGGAGCTCGAGCTCGCGCGCGCCGTGCAGGAGTCGCTCTTGCCCTCGGCGGCGCTGATCGAGCAGGCCGGGATGCGCCTGTGCGGCCGCGTCGAGGCGGCGAGCGAGTGTGGCGGCGACTTCTGGTCCCACCGCGATGCAGGAAAGGGGCGGGTGCTCGTGCTCATCGGTGACGTGGTCGGTCACGGTGTGCCCGCGGCGCTCATCACCGCGGCCGTCGTGGCGGCCTGTGAGCTCATCCCCGACGCGTCGTCACCCGATCGCGTGCTCGCCCACCTCAATCGCGCGGTCCTCCACGCGGGTCACGGCCGTTTCACCTCGAGCGCGTTCGCGGCAGTGATCGATCCCGCCGCCGGCACGCTGCACTTCTCGAACGCCGGGCACCCGATGCCCCTTCTGTTCCATCCCGGCTCGGCCACGGAGCCGCTGGCGGATCTGGGTCCGCTGCTCGGCGAGGGGCCGAGCCCCGAGTTCACCGTCCAGTCGACCCGCGTCGCGGCCGGAGACGTGATCGTCTGGTATTCGGACGGCATGTCCGAGGCGACGGATCCATCCGGCGAGGAGTTCGGCGAGCGCCGGCTCCGGCTGGGCCTGCAGCGGCGCATCCAGGCGGGGCTCGGGCCCATCGACGTGCGCGACGCGGTGCTCGCGGACCTGCACGCGCACCGCGCAAGCGGGCGCATCCAGGACGACGCGACCATCGTGGTCGCGCAGATCGTGGGGTAGAGTCGCGCGCGTGCGGCGGACCCTCGTCTTCCTGGTGCGGCACGGCGAGGTGGAGAACCCGGGGCGGCTGCGCTACGGGCGCCTGCCGGGTTTCCGCCTCTCTGCGCGGGGGCACGAGCAGGTCACCCGCACGGTCGAGCACCTGGCGTCGCGCGTGTCCGACGTCGCGGCCGTGCTGACGAGCCCGCTCGAGCGCGCGGTCCAGACGGCCGAGCCGATCGCCGCCCGCTTCGGGTTGCCCTTGGTCCGCGACGCGCGGGTCATCGAGGCCGCGTCGCACTTCGAGGGGCTGCCGCTCGATGCCCCGAGGTCGCCGCGGTACTGGCGCGAGATGCTCAATCCCCTGCGCCCGTCCTGGGGCGAGCCGTTTTCGGAGCTCGGCCGCCGCATGTCGGGGGCGATCTTCGACACCGCCAGGGCGCACCGCGGCCGCGCCGTGGTGATCGTCTCGCACCAGTCCCCCATCTGGGTCGCGCGCGCGCATCTCGCGGGTTTCCACGGTCCACCTTGGCTGCTCGGCAGCGTGCGCTGTCATCACGCCTCGGTGTCCACGTTGTGGTTCGAGGGCCTGCGCTTCGTCACGTGGTGGTACTGGAAGCCGTGATCGCGCATGAGCGGTCGGCGAGCGAGATCAACTTCGCGTGGGTGACGCGGCTGCGCTGGGCGGCCATCGCCGGCCAGGCCGCGACCATCGCGGGCGTCGCGAAGGTCCTCGGCGTCGGGCTGCCGCTCGCAGCGCTCGGCGTCGTCCTCGCCCTCGATCGCGACCGCCGTGGACGCGGTCAAGCTCGGGGCGGTGCACTACCTCGCCAAGCCCGCCGACGCCGAGGAGATCCTGGCCGCCTTCGCGCGCGCAGACGCGCCGCTCGCGGTCTCGCCCGGCGACTTCCCCGCGCCGTCCCTCGCCCGCGCCGAGTGGGAGCACATGAGCCGCGTGCTCGCCGACTCGGGCGGCAACATCTCCGAGGCGGCGCGCCGGCTGGGGATTCACCGGCGATCGCTGCAGCGGAAGCTCCAGAAATACCCATCGGGGGAGTGACCTGCCTACCTCATGCGCTCGCCGAACACGCGCCGCGCGAGGTCGCTCTCGAGCAGGCCATCGGGGTCGAGCCGCTGCTTGAGCGCGAAGAACGCATCGAGCCGCTCCTTGCCGAAGGCGCGCTCCACGTCGGTGGGTCTGAGGACCGCGTCCTTGGCGAAGTAGAAGCGCCCTCCGCCGTCGAGCACGCGCTCCGTGAGCTGCTCGGTCATACGCCAGAGCGCCTCGCGACGGCCCGGCGGCACGCGGAAGTCGAGCGCGAGCGACCAGCCATCCAGCGCGTGCGAGAGCAGGAACGCGTCGGGCCGGTGGCGCTTCAAGACCCCCAGGTACGCCGGGATGCCCGCCTTGTGCGTGGCCTGGATGACGTCACGCATCACCTCGCGCGCGGTCTGCGTGGGCACGAAGATCTGATACTGGATGAACCCGGTCGGCCCGTACGACAGGCGCCAGTTCGGCACGTAATCCAGCAGGAACGCGAAGCCCACGTGAGACTGCAGGAAGGGCTTGCCGTGGTGCCAGCGCGAGGCGTGGTACTTGGCGGCGTTGACGAAGCGCACGCCGAGGTCGTTCATCCACGGACGCATCAGGCGCCAGAGCGCGCTGCGCGGCAGGCCCATGATCTTGCCGGGTAGCGACTGCCGCTCAGCGTGCAACGACTCCGGGTACGTCGGGTCCTCGTCGGCGTGCAGGTGCGTCGCGTGGTGCAAGACGCCTCGCCCGAGCGCCGCGCCGCTCGACACGCAGTCGATCCAGCCGACGAGGTAGTCCGCGGTCGGCAGGTGCTCCTCGAACAGGTCGAAGCAGCCACCGAGGGACGGTGCGACGAGCGGGAGCACCCGCACCTGTCCGCCCCCGACGTGCTTGAGCCTGAGCTTGACGCGCGTGATCGCGCCGAGCAGGCCAAAGCCGCCGATGGCCGCGTGGAACACGTCCGCATTCGCGGTCGGGCTGCAGACGAGGCGCTCTCCGCGCGGCGTGACGAGCTCGAGCTCGACCACGTGCTCGCCGATCGGCCCGACGCGAAAGTTGTTCTTGCCGTGCACGTTGGCCGAGAGGCATCCGCCGAGTGTCGGACGCATCGTCCCTGGCACCACCGCCGGCCAGTAGCCGTCCTCGAGCGTACGTCGCCACAGGCCCTCGATCGTCAACCCCGGCTCCGCGTCGATCACGCCGGCCCTCGGATCCCACGTGTGGACGTGATCGAGGCGCGTCGGGTCGATGACGAGCCCGCGCGCGCCGAGCGACGCGTCGCCGTAGCTGCGCCCCGCGCCGCGGAAGGTGACGTGCATTCCCTCGCCGCGCGCGCGCTCGAGCAGCGCGACCAGCTCGTCCATCGTCGCCGGGGCGGCGTGGCGGCAGGCAGCGTGGACGGCGCGCCCGAAGCCGTCGAGCACGCGCAGCGGAGAGGCGATGCGCAGGGGCCTCGGCTCCGAGGCCTTCGCGGCCGCCGGGCGTGCCGCGGGCCGCTCGTCCGCGGGCAACGGCGGCGGGGCGCTCCGTCGCACCTCGCGCGGCGCCTTGAGCGGTGCCTGGCTCATGCCTTCGACTTTCAACCCTGAACCATCCGCGCTCGGTGAAGCTTGTCAGAAGTTCAGGTGTCGGAACACGAAGGACGGGATGCTGCGCACCACGAACGCGACCAGCGCCCAGCGCGAGGGCACGAACGCGCTCGCGCTCGCGCCACGGCGCGAAAGTGCCAGCGTGCGCCGCGCCACGTAGTCCGGCGTGACCACCCAGAACATGCCCGAGAGCCCCTTGGTCATGGGCGTGTCCACGAACCCCGGCTTGATCGTGACCACGTTGACCCCGTAGCGGCTCGTACGGTTTCGCAGCGCCTCGAGGTACGTCGACAGGGCCGCCTTCGACGTGAAGTAGCCAGGGTTTCCGCGCCGGCCGCGCTCGCCCGCGATGCTCGAGATGCCCACGATGGTGCCTCGCCGCGCGGCCTCGAACTTCGCCGCGGCGAGATCCCCCCACGCCATCGCTCCGACGACATTGACCTCCATCATCTGGCGGTCCTTGTCGAACGCGTATTCACCCTCGACCACCTTGGGCATGACCCCCGCTGCATAGACCAGCGTGTCGACGCCGCCGAGGTCCGCCTCGATGCGCGCCCACAGATCCGGGGTCTCGTCGAAGCGCACGACGTCGTGCGCATAGCTGCGCACCGGCGTCTGCCCCTTGGCCTCGGCCGCCACCTTCGCGAGCTCCTCGGCGCGCCGCCCCACGATGGCCACCGCCGCCCCCTCGGCCGCCAACCGCTGCGCGATCGCAGCGCCGATCCCGCTCGACGCACCGACGACGATTGCCCTCTTCATCTCCACCGGCATGGGCCCGGAACAAAGCACAGAAGGCTCGTCCGGGGCAAACGCCACGGCGGCCGCGCTTCGACGGCGGCTGGTCGCTGTAGGGGAGAGGGAGCCGGAAAAAGACTAGACGTGCTCGCCGCGGGCGCGCATCTCGGCGACGGCGCGCTCGATGCCGATCCGGTCGATGGTGCGCATCGCGCCGGTGGTGATGCGCAGCTCGACCCACCGGTTCTCGCTCGGGATGAAGTAGCGCTTGCGCTTGAGGTTCGGCCGCTGCACGCGCTTGGTCTTGATGTTCGAGTGCGACACGGAGTTGCCCACCAGGGGGCGCTTGCCAGTCAGCTTGCACGTGCGGGACACGGGATCCTCCTAAACGACTTCCGTTGCGACTTCCGGTTGCAGAAGCAGGGCTTTTATGCCAGGTTCCGGTCCCTTGCAAGCGAATAGTTCGGCGGCCACGGGCCGGCGGACCCATCCCAGGAGCAGGTACATGACGTTCGTCGAGGTTGTTTCGAAGCACAAGGTCAAGATCGAGAAGCTGCTCCGCGCGTCCGCGGCGGCCGAGGCCCAGTCGGCCGAGGATCTGGCGCTCGCCGCCAAGCGCGCCGCCATCCGCAAGGACAAGAAGGAAGGCGCGCCGGCGGCCTACAAGGAAGGCAGCGTCGGCAAGCCCAAGAGCGGGCGGGCCGTGACGCGGATCCAGATCGAGGCGGCCCTCGCCGGTGGCAGCGTGTCGCCGCGGGTCCGTGGCAAGCTCGCTCGCGCCCTCAAGGCCGCGCTTCCCGCCGCGGCCCAGGCCGAGGTGGACGCCAGGAAGCTCTTCGTCGCGCCCAAGGCGTAGCGCCGCGCTCATGTAGGACTGGCTACGACATCAGCCAGCACAAAAGCCCCACTCGCCACCTGGCGAGATCCTAACCACTTGATTCTCCAGAGAGCGAGTCCGGCACGGTCCTTGGTCTATGCACCCCGCGGAGGTGCCAGATGCCGGTCCCGGGACTCGTTCGCTCGCTCGTCAAGCTCGCCCCGCACGGCCTGCGCTCGCTGCTCAAGCTCGCGCCCTTGACCACGCTCGCGTGGCTCGGCTCGCCCGGTTGCGGGGGCCAGGCGGCGCCCGGTGCGGCGCCCGCGGACGATGACCTCGAGGCGGTCGAGGAGAGCAAGGCCGACAACTACCGCGGCACCAACGCGCGCGAGTTCCTGGCGACCGCGACGGCGAGCGTCACGCTCGACGCCGCCTTCTCCGGCAAGCCCGAGAGCGAGCGCCGCGCTGCGGCCGAGGAGCTGGTCTCCGCCCGGCTCCTGCAGATCGGCTGGTTCCTGAACCTGTGGGTGCTCGACAAGGAGCCCGAGGACTCGAACAAGGACTACGGCGGCTTTCACGCGATGGCGCGCACGAACAGCGTCAAGTCGCTCGAGGTCAAGCCGAAGAGCGAGCTCGAGTGGTCGTTCAACTTCGAGGCGACCCTCGCCGCGCAGAACGACCTCCTGCGCGTGATGCCCGGCGCGACGGAGGGCGGCAAGAAGCGCGCGACCCTCAAGCTGGCGAAGCTCGACAACGCGAGCCTGCTGGCCGCGGGGTGGAAGGGCTACGACGTCCACAGCTGGAACGGCGACAAGGAGGACGCGGCTTCCGTCGAGGCCCTGCCGATCGTGGTCGAGGCCGCGCCGCGTTCGTCGAACGCGTTTCTGAACTACGCCGCGCTCATGGCCGACGGCAAGCTCACCGTGGGCGCGCAGTTCGGCTGGGACTACAACGAGGGCCGGGCCGATCTCGCGAATGCCCGCCAGCTCTACGATGACCTCCTCGGCCTCGGCTTTCAGTCGCCGGTCACGAAGTACGAGGATCTCAAGCTCGGCTCCGGCCCGCTCAAGCGGACGGCGAGATACGGCGAAAAGACCGTGACCGTCGAGGTCACGCTCATCCACCCGGGCATGATCGCGGACCCGGCCGCGAACGCGAAGCAGCTGCGCGACGCGCTCCTCGACCTGCTCGCCACGCGCGAGGTCATCCTCTTCAACGGCCACGCCGGCACCTCCGGGCGCCTCTTGCCCGGTGACTTCCACGCCTCGAGCGCCGGCAACATCCTGCCCACCGAGTACGCGACGCTCGCGTTGCCTGCGAGCTACCAGCTGCTGCTCATCGAGGGCTGCCAGACCTACGCACGCTTCACCGATGGCTTTCGCGCAAACCCCAGCAAGCGCGGCCCCCACGGCGAGCTCAAGAACATGGACATCGTGACGAGCACCTCGTACACATGGACCAGCCAGGGCGCCGAATCGATGGAGGCGATCCTGTTCCCCCTCGTCGGCAAGGACGCGCGCAAGGCCCTCTCGCCGGCCACCTGGGACGACGTGCTGCGGACGATGAACGCGCCGCCGAGCACGACGGCCTTCATGGGGGTCAACGGCATCGACGACGATCCCCACGGTCACCCCTACGGCAACGCGGCCAGACAGGGCCGCTCGTGCAGCTCCGCCGCGCAGTGCGGCGGCGAGGGCAACGTCTGCCTCCGCCCGCGCGCCGGCGCCGCGAAGGTGTGCGCCCCGCAGTGCATCGACGACGCCGGCTGTAGCGGTGGCTCGCGCTGCGCGCCCGTCTCTTCGAGCACGCGCACCGAGCCCCTCGGCGCTTGCGTCGCGCGCTAGCCCACTCGAGACGTTGACGCCAGAGTCGTCGTCAGCGGGCAGGCCGGAATGCTTGCTATCATCCCAGAGCCCGATGATCGCGTTCTGGCCGTTCTGGATGGGTGGATTGGCGCTCGCCGGGGTCGCGCTGCTGCACTGGTTCCTGGTGCGGCGCATGATGGGGGTCTCGGGGCGCTTCACCGCGCTCGTCGATCGTGCAAGGCACGGCCGGATGGAGCCGAGGCTCGATGACGCCGAGCTCCTGGAGGCGATGGAGGCGGCGACGATCGAGGCCTTCGGGGGCCGGTCTCCGCTGCTCGCCCTCCCGACGCCCCGGTCGAAGCCCGTGGTCCCGAGGCCGACGCCGCTGCCGACGGTCGCGCATCTCGTGTTCCTCGCCGGCCTGGCGGGCGGGGGGCTGGGCTCGGTCCTGCTCGCCGGCGGAGCTGCGCCGGTGCTGGCGCTCCGCTCCGAGCTCCTGCCCAAGCTGCTCGGCGCGTCGGTCTGGGGTCAGGCGGGCCTTCTCTTCGCCGGCGGTGTCCTGGTCGGCTTCGGGACGCGCATGGCAGGCGGATGCACTTCCGGACACGGCCTTTGCGGCACGAGCCGGTTTCAGGTGGGCAGCTTCGCCGCCACGGCCGCCTTCTTCGGTGCCGGCATCGCGACCTCGTTCGTGCTCGAGGCGTTGCTCTCATGAAGGCGCTCTTGGCGCAAGGCCTGGTGGGCGTCGTGCTGGGTTTCTCCCTCAGCCACATCGGCTTTTCATCGTGGGACGAGGTCCATCGGATGTTCACCTTCGACGACCTGCGGCTCGTGGGGGTGTTCTTGCTGGGCGTGGGGATCCTCGCGGTGGCCTGGAAGGTCGTCGCGCTTTCCACGCCGGGCCCGTCGTTTCCTCCGAAGGGCATGCACCAGGGCACGGTAGCCGGTGGCGTTCTGTTCGGGATCGGCTGGGCCATCTCGGGCGCCTGCCCGGGGATCTCCCTGGTGCAGCTCGGAGAAGGGCAGCTCCTCGCCGTGTTCAGCGTGGCGGGCATCGTCACGGGAAACTGGACCTACACGCTCGTTCACGCGAGGTTCCTGCGCTGGGATCAGGGGGCTTGTTCGGGTGACTAGTGCCGCTCGTCAGAAGTTTGACCGGAGTAGAGTTGTGGGGAGAAATCGTCGAACAACCTGCATGCGGCACTCGCGAGCGCAGAGCGCGAGCAAACGAGACACCTAGTGCTGTCCGTGATTCCAGTCAGAATCCTCTGGTTCGACGAGCGGCCCTAGGTGTTTGTCTTGCGCGCGCCCCGCGCGCGCGAGTGCTGCGGCCAGCTGGCAGGAA
>JAHFDS010000339.1 GCA_023248855.1 Myxococcales bacterium | reverse complement strand
CTTGAGCACGGCCTGGAGCTGGATGATGCCCTCCTGGCGGCGATCCGTGAACAGGAGCTCGCGCGCGTACGCGAGCAGATAGAGCGTGCGCAGCTCGCGGTTTCGCGGATCGGCGCGCACCGCCGAGCCCGCTAGCGTGCGGGCCTCCGCGAACCGCCCCTGCGCATAGGCCTCGGTCGCGCGCATGTAGGCCTGCGCGGTCCCGACGCTGAGCACCTGGGAGATCGAGGCCGCGCCGTCGGTCGCGGTGGCGGGCGCCGGCGACGAGGGCCCGGGCTGCGCCTGCGTGGCAGACGCCATCTTGAGTGGGCTCGGCGCGACCATCGAGGGTGTCGGCGCGTCGAGGTCACCGAACAAGGAGTCCATGTCGAGGGGGGGCTGAGGCGGGGTCGGTGGCGTGGCCGCGATCGAGCGGGCGGGGGCCACAGGGGCAGGGTCGAGCGGGATCGCGCCAGCGGGCCGCGCCTTGGGCAGCACGATCTCGGCCTCGGGACCATCGGTGCGCGCGAGATCGATGAGCCGCTCGAGCCGCTCGACGTCCGAGGGCGCGAGCTGATTGAAGCGAAGACCCATCCCCGCCACTCCGCCGGTCTGCGCGGCCTCTTCGGGCGACACCACCCGCACGACCTCCCCCACCAGCGTCGACTGGGCACCGTCGGGCAGGGTCACCACGATCTCCACGCTCGCGCCGATGTCCGGCGGCGTGGGGGTGCGGACGAACATGCCGCCGCGCGAGATGTTCTGGGTGTAGAGCTGGGATGCGGCGTCCCACGACCCGCACTTGACCTTCACCCGCTTGACGAGGTGGTGACGCGGAAACTCGCGGATGCCAGAGCCGCTCACGGGTGCTCCCCGGCGCCGTCTGCCCGCTCGGCCATCACTTGGCCTGCTTGGCGGCGACCTGCGCCTCGACCTGCTTGATCTGCGTCTGGATGAACTCGCTGCCGGGCTCCAAGGAGAGGGCGAGCCGCAGGTTCATCAGGCCCCCCTTGAGGTCGCCCCCGATCAGCTGCTGGAACGCGAGCTTGACGAAGCGCTTGGCCTCGCGCCCGGAGACGTTGTCCTCCGGGGCCACCGGCCGCTTGACCTCGCGCTCGGTCGCTGCCACGTAGCGTGTCTTGCCCTCCCCGAGGCCCCGATCGTAGAGCGCGCGCTTCTGCGGATCGGCGAGCACCTTGTAGGCCTCCCCGATGCGCGCGTAGATCTCGACCAGCTTGCGACGCGTGTGGGCGTCGTCGAGCTTGAAGTAGCGATCGGGGTGCAGGCGCGCCGCGCGCTGGTAGAAGGCCTGCTGGATCACGATCGGCGCCGAATCCTTCGGCACGCCCAGCAGCTCGTAGTAGGTGCGCTTGTCGAGCGAGGGGTGCGTCGCCTCCACGAAACGCAGGATCTCCTCCACGCGGCTCATGCGGGGGCTCTGCGGCCTTCTGCGTCTCGCACCATCGGCATCTCGACATTCAACCCCTGGACCACTTTTCGGCGAACCGCCAGCTCACCGCGTTGCGGGCAAGTCCGCCCCTTGAACCGACGCGGCCGCCTTGGCGATCTCGGCTTCGCTCATCGCCCCTCGGACCTTCATCGTAGCGCGCTGCTCGCGTCCCGTGTCGGGATCTCGCGCACGCACGTGGAGCAGGCCGTCGGTGTCGATCTGGAAGGTCACCTCGACCCGGGCCTGGCCCCGGGGTGCCGGGCTCAGGCCCTCGAGCACGAGCTCGCCGAGCAGGTCGTTCTCCTCGAAGCGCTTCGACTCTCCGGAGCAGACCTGGATCTTGACCAGCTGCTGGTTGTCGGCGCTGGTGGTGAACGTGCGCGTCTGCTCGGTCGGGATCTGAGCGTTTCTGGCGATGAGGGTGTCGGTGTAGCCTCCAGCCACCGCGAGCCCGAGCGCCCTCGGCGTCACGTCGAGCAGGAGCGAGAAGAACTCCTCTGCCTCGACGTCGGCCGCCAGCGCCGCGGCCTGGATGGCGGCGCCGATCGCGACCACCTCGTCGGGGTTGATGTGCATGCGCGGGGCCTTGCCGAAGAACTCGGCGACTCGCTGCCGCACCAGCGGGATGCGCGTCGATCCGCCGACCAGGATGATGTCGTCTACATCGTGCGCCGTCATCCCGCACAGCGATAGCACCTCGGCGGCCGCCTCGAACGTGCGCTCGACCAGGGGGCCGATCGCCTGCTCGAGGCGCTCGCGTGACAGGGTGTACTGGGCGTCGATGGGCCGGCCGTCGGGACCGTAGGCCAGCTCCTTGAGCTCGCCGGCGCACTTGGTCTCGGTGGACAGCCTGCGCTTGATCTGCTCGGCCGCCACCAGGAGGCGCGGCCGCAGCTGGTCGTTTTCGTGCACGTCCACGCCGTACGCCGTCAGAAAGTCGATCGCAAGCAGGTCGAACAGCGCCTGATCGATGTCGTCACCGCCGAGGAACGTGTCGCCGCCGGTCGCGAGCACCTCGAAGATCTTGTCGCGCACCTGGATCACGGTGACGTCGAACGTGCCGCCGCCGAAGTCGTAGATCGCGATGCGGTTGTCGAGGTTGCGACCACAGCCATACGCCAGCGCGGCCGCGGTGGGCTCGTTCAGGACGCGCAGCACGTTGAGCCCCGCGATGCGCCCGGCCGCCTTGGTCGCCGCGCGCTGGCCGTCGTTGAAGTTGGCGGGCACGGTGATGACGGCGTCCACGACCGGCTCGCCGAGGAACGTCTCGGCGCACTGGCGACAGTGACGCAGGAGCAGCGCGGACACCTCCGGCACGGAGAACCGCTTCTGGCGAGTCTGGATGATGGGCTGATCGTTGTCGCCGTGCACCACCGTGTAGGGCAGCCGGTGCACCGCGTACTGCACCTCCTCGGTGGAGAACTGCTGGCCGATCAGCCGCTTGGCCGAGAAGATGGTGTTGCGCGCGTCGATCACGCGGCGCTTGCTGGCGGCGTGCGAGATGAGCACCTCGCCGCTCGGCGGGAACGCCACCACCGAGGGGTGTAGCCGGTGTCCCTCGGGATCCGCGATGACGACGACCCGGTTGTCCTTGACCGTCGCGACGACGGTGTTGGTGGTGCCGAGGTCGATACCGAGGACGTGCGCCATCAGGGTTCACGGGTCGAGAACAAGTGCCGCTCGGCCTTCAGCTCGCGGGCTCGATCCTCTTGGCGTCGGCCAGCCGCTTCGAGACGTCTTCGATCGTCTTGGCCCCCGCCATCGGGGCCGAGCGGACGAGGAGCTTCAAGTCGGGGAAGGCCTCGGCGAGCTCCCGGCGCACGTCGTAAGCGAGCGGTCCGAGGCTCTGCTCATCGCCCACGAGCACGAAGTCGTCGCCGCCGACGTGCGCGAGGAACGCCTCGCCGCGGGCCCGTCCGAGAATGATCGCGCCGGCGCGGGCGGTGACCTCCTCCGCGCGGCGGAAGCCCTCCTTGTCGGTGAAATCCTCGAAGTGGTCGAAGGTGACGTGCATGACCGTGAAGGCCTCGCCGGACTTCAGCCGCGCATCAACGTGATCCTCGAGCGCACCGGCGCCCGGCAGGTTGGTCGAGGGGTTCCGGTCGCGCTCGCGGCGAGAGTGCCGGATGAGCGCCTTGACGCGCGCCCTGAGCTCGCGGAAGTCGAATGGTTTCGGCAGGTAATCGTCCGCGCCAGCCTCGAGCCCCTTGACCTTGTTGTCCACGTCGCCGAGCGAGGTGAGCATCAGGATCGGCACGCGGGACGAGATCACGTCGGCCTTGAGGCGGCGCGCGACCTCGATGCCGTCGAGCTTGGGCATCATGACGTCGAGGATGAGGGCGTCGGGCAGCTCGCGCCGGACCATCACGAGCGCTTCTTCTCCGTCCCGGGCGCGCAGGCACAAGTACCCCGCGTCACCCAGGGTCGCTGCGACGAGGTGCGAGATGGCCTCGTCGTCTTCCGCCACCACCACCTTGTTCAGAAGCATAGCGAAAAGATACGTTATCACGCGGGGTTTCGCGGAGTCAAGGCATCCGGGCAGGCGGGCCTTGACCACCCGGGGAGCGGGGGCTAGGTTGCTATCTCCGCCGCCGGGGCCGCCCGTACGGTGGTGCCCCATGCGAAACCCCTTCCGCTACCCCATCCAGCCGCTGTCGGAGACCTTGCCCAACGGCCTGCGCCTGGTCAGCGTGGAGCTGCCTCACCTGCACACGGTGTCGCTCGTGCTCTACGTGCGGGTGGGCTCGCGTTACGAGTCGGCCGAGGACAATGGCCTGTCGCACTTCCTCGAGCACATGCTGTTCCGCGGCACAGCGCGCTACCCGAGCTCGCTCTCGCTGCACTCGGCGATCGAGGACATCGGCGGGACGCTGTACGCCGAGACCGGGCGAGACTACTCGCTCTACCAGATCAGCGTGCATCCCGAGAACGTGGAGCTCGGCCTGGCGCTGCTCGGCGAGATCTTCCGGGCGCCGACGCTCTCGGACATCGCGCTCGAACGCAAGATCGTGCTCGAGGAGATCCAGGAGGATCTGGACGAGCAGGGGCACGACGTCAACATCGACGACCTGGTGCGAAGGGCCGTGTGGCCCGACCATCCGCTGGGCTTCAAGATCACGGGCCCCTACGAGAACGTCGAGCGCTTTTCGGACGCCGACGTCAAGCGGCACTTCGCGCGTCACTACGTGGCGAGCAATATGGTGCTCGCGGTGTCGGGCGCGGCCCGCCACGCCCAGACTCTTGGCTGGGCCGTGCGAGAGTTCGGCGAGCTGCCCCCGGGCCTGCCGACGACGTCGCCGTCGCCCGATGACAAGCAAAAGCGGCCACAGCTCGTCTACGTGCGCAGCGAGGGCTCGCAGACCGCGCTGCAGGTGGTGTTCCGCGCGCTCCCGGAGACCGACCCGGACTTCATTGCCCTGCAGGCGCTGTCACGCCTGCTCGACGACGGCATGTCCACGCGCCTGCACTACCGGGTGTGCGACCAGAAGGGCCTCGCGTACAACATCCACGGCAACCTCGAGGCCATGCACGACGTGGCGCTGCTCGAGGTGAACACCAACGCCGTGCACAAGAACGTCCCGGCGGTGCTCGACGAGGTGCTCGTGATCCTGGACGAGCTGCGCACCACACCGGTGCCCGAGCGCGAGCTCGAGCGCGTCAAGAAGCGCTTCCGCTGGGACCTCGAGGCGGCGTTCGACGACCCGGACGCGCTCGCGGGTTGGTACGCCGGCACCGAGCTGTTCCGCCCGAGCGAGCCGGCGGAGCTGCGCCTGGCGCGCATGGAGGCGGTGACGAGCGAGGACATCCTGCACGCGGCCCGTCGCGTGATGCGTCCCGAGCGCCTGACCGTGGCCGCGGTGGGCGTGCTGTCGAGCCGCGTGCGCGGCGAGCTGCGCCGGAAGATCGAAGCGTTCTAGCCCCTACAGCATCAGAGCAGCCGCTCGAAGAGACCCTTCCTGCCCCACCGGCCGGCGTTCCGGAAGTTCCGGATCAGTTCCGGCCCCACTTGACGCCGTGGGGGGCGAGCTGATCGAGGAGCTTGTCGGCGCCGAAGGCCTGGCTCGGCGTGAGCGCGCCGGTGAGCGTGAACTCCGGTGCGGCGGCGAGCTTGGCGCACAGCGCCGCCGAGGCGGCCGTGAGCTCGTAGCCCTCGCCGCCGGTGACCCACACGCGCTCGGTGATGCGGCCGCCTGGGGCGATGGCCTCGGCCACCACGTAGAAGCGCGCGCTCCTGCGTTCCTCGGCGCTCGGCCCCTCGGGCAGGCGACCGATGGCGCGCTCGGCCAGGGCCTTGGTGAACGGGAGCTTGAGCAAGGGGCCACCGATGCGCGAAACCAGCGGCGCCAGCTTGGGCAGCTTCATGAACGTGCGCACGTAGCGCGCGCCGGTCGAGCGCGGCGCGGTGACGAGATCGCCCCAGGGGATCGACGGGCATGGGCGCGAGCCGAGCTCGGGAAACGGGGCTTGCCAGATCTCGGTGCCGACCGGCTCCTTGACCCAGCGGCCATCGAGGTAGGCCAGGCCCCCTTGGTCTGCCAGGTTGAGCGCCGAGCGCATCGTGCCCTGCGAGGGCCTGCCTCCGCGGCTGGCGAAGGCGATGCGCACGCGCTCGCAAGAGCCCGCGAGGCTCGGCGCGCCCGCCGCCAGCGAGGCGGCGCAATCGGTTGGCACCACGTCGAAGCCGACCGCGTTGACGAGCGCGATGCCTCGCTGCACGGCGTCGCCGTGACGGAAGTACGTCTCGCGCATCCACGGCGACTCGCCGGTGATGTCGAGGAAGTGCGCGCCGGCCGCAAAGGCGGCGTCGAGCACGGGCCGGCCGTAGCGGGCGAACGGGCCGGCGCAGTCGAGCACCACCCGGGCGCGCGACGCCGCCTCGGTGAGCGCGGCGGCGTGGTCGAGTGCGGCGGGCACGACGGGCACGTTGCCCACGGTGGCGGAGAGCGCCTCGAGCTTGCGCGCATCCCGGCCGGAGACCGCGAAGCGCACACCCAGTTGTTGCAGCGCCTGGGCGCACAGGCGCCCGGTGAAGCCGGTGGCGCCGTAGAGGAGGACGTCGAGCTCGGGGTTGCGCATGGGGGGAGAGTCGTTCGCCCCGGAACCGAGGGCAAGGGCCAATTGCCCGATCAGTTGTAGGAAGCGCTCAGGAGCAGGCCGAGGCCCACGGTGTGGAAGTCGGTATCCCCACTCGACGGCACGCTCGTGAAGATGAGCTGTCCCGCAAGGCCGAGACCCCAGTTTTCGGACACCCACCACTCCTTGCCGAGCAGGAAGTC
Source organism: Myxococcales bacterium (assembly GCA_023248855.1). Lineage (GTDB taxonomy): Bacteria > Myxococcota_A > Polyangia > JAHFDS01 > JAHFDS01 > JAHFDS01. The sequence goes on along the minus strand of JAHFDS010000339.1, from coordinate 2,182 downwards.
GAGGCCGATCCCCGTGTCGCTGTGCACCTCGTCCCCGTTGGCCCGCAGGGCCACCCGGCCCATGCCGAAGGCCGCGCTGAGGTAGAGGTTCGTGGGCGAAAAGTAGTAGGTGAGGCCTGCGCCGATGCCGACCGAGCTCAGGCTGTCCTCGCGGCTGCCGCTGCCGATGCGCGTGCCATTCTGGGACACGGTCGGCGCGACGGCGGAGACGCCGAAGAGCTCGGCGTGGATCGCGAGGTCCTCGACCACGGAGCCACCGATGGCGACGGACAGGGCCGCGCCGCCGCCCGTGGTCTCGAGGTCCGCCCCCTGGTACTTGACCGTGGATCGCGAGTAGCCGGGCCCGCCGGCCAGCCGCAGGAAGAAGCCGTCGTGCGTGTGCGGCCGGTCCTGCGCCGAGGCGGAGGTCGACATCGCGACGAGGGTCGCCATCGAAAAGACGCTCAGTCTGCGCATGTAGGCTCCTCGGTGGGCTGTCTGGCCAGGTGCAAGGCGCGCCCGAGCACGCCGTCGAGCATGGCAGGGGTGAGCCGGCCGGTGAAGGTGTTCTGCTGGCTCGGGTGGTAGCAGCCGAGCAGGATGTAGGCGCCGACCGCGGCCTCGGCGCCGTGGCCGAATGCGGGGCGGGGCGAGGTGCGGTGCCCGAGCGCGGCGAGCGCGCGCAGCGCCCCGTCCCAGGCAAACGCGCCCAGGCCGAGGAGCACGCGCGCCGTCGCGAGCAGCCGGAGCTCGTCCTCGAGGAAGGGCAAGCAGCGGTCACGCTCCTCGGGCGTGGGCTTGTTCGCGGGCGGCGCGCAGCGCACCGCGGCCGAGACCCAGGCGCCGCGGAGCTCGAGGCCATCGTGCCGCTCGACCGAGGTGGGTTGGCTCGCCAGGCCCGCACGGTGGAGCGCTGCGTAGAGGAAGTCGCCGGAGCGGTCCCCGGTGAACACGCGGCCGGTGCGGTTGCCGCCGTGCGCGGCCGGCGCGAGCCCGACGACGATCAGGCGAGCCGAGGGATCGCCGAAACCGGGCACCGGACGGCCCCAGTAGGTCTGGCCGCGGTACGCGGCGCGCGGCGCGGCGGCGACGGCCTCGCGGTAGGTCACAAGGCGCGGGCACGCGCGGCAGGCCACCACGTCCCGCGTCACCGTCGCCAGGGCCCTCCGCACCGGGCCGGCAGCATAGCAGCCGAGGGACCCACCCGCAGGATGCATCGTCGATTCACCGCAGGGGAGTTGCGCGCTAGCATGCCGGCGTGATCGATCCGACCGCTGACGAGCTCGCGGTGCTGACGCCGCGGGAGCGCCTCGCGTTCCGCGTCACGCACCGGATGAATCGCGAGCCGTGGAAGACCCTGTGGGGCCGCTTCCAGCGCTCGGTGGGCGTCGGCTGGATCGACCTGTGTACGTACAACATCATGCGCATGTACGGGCTCGACCACCTCCGGTCCATGCAGCGCACGCGCGCCACCATCCTGGTGGCCAATCACCGCTCGTTCTTCGACTTCTACGCGGTCTCCGCGATGCTGTTCAAGCACACGGAGTTCATCGAGCGGCTCTACTTCCCGGTGCGCGGCCGCTTCTTCTACGAGGGGCCGGCGGGTCTGTTCGTCAACCTCGTGATGGGCTTCTGGTCGATGTATCCGCCCGTCTTCAAGGAAGGCGACAAGCGCCGCTTCAACGAGTACTCGCACCGGCGCCTGCTCGAGCTGTGCAGCGAGGGCGCCGGCACCGTCGTGGGCTTTCACCCGGAGGGGACGCGCAACCAGTCGCCCGATCCGTACTCGTTTCTGCCTGCGCAGCCGGGCGTCGGCCAGCTCGTGCAGGCGACCCGGCCTCACGTGGTCCCGGTGTTCGTGGCCGGGCTCAACAACGACCTGCCGAGGCAGGTGATGGGCAACTGGACCGGCGGGCCGCCGATCCGCCTGCACTTCGGGCGGGAGCTCGACCTCGCCGCGCTGACCGCGAGCAAGGCCCATGTGCGCACGTACAAGGCGATCGCGGACGCGACGATGCGCGCCGTGGCGGAGCTCGGGCAAGAGGATCGCCGGATGGCGCTCGCCGGGGAGTTCGGCGAGCCGGCGGCCAGGCTCGCGCGCGGCGAGCTGCCGCGGGCGCGCACCGTCGAGGAGCCGTGACGCCGCTCGTCATCGTCAACCCGGCGTCGACGGGTGGGCGCGCCCGCACCGAGTGGCCGGGGA
>JAHFDS010000338.1 GCA_023248855.1 Myxococcales bacterium | reverse complement strand
ATCGAGCCCGCGCTGCGCGGCGCGGCGCGCCTGCGTTTCCCCTCCGCCTCCGTGGGTGTGGAGGCACGCGCCGATCTACCCGCCTACGCCGCCGTGGGCTCGGGGGGCGAGGTCGCCATCCTGTGGACCGCGGGCACGCTGTTCGGCTGCGGTCACCTGCGCCACCTCGGCGCGTGTGCCCTCGGCACCGTGGGGGTGCTCCGGTCTGCCGGCCAGAACCTCGAGGACGGCCACACCGAGGTCACGCCAGTAGCTGCCGCCGGCGCCCGTCTGGAGTGGCAGACGCCCCTCGTCGGCTTCCTCTCCCTCGATCTGCATGCGGACGGGTTCGTCCAGCTGATCACGAGCCGCGTACGGGCCGGCCCGCTGCTGGTCTTCGAGACGCCCCGACTGGCGAGCGCCCTCGGCGCCGCCCTGGCCGCTCGCTTCTGACTCGTCCTGCCATGCATTCGCCTTCACGCATCTGTTCCATGACAGATCATGGGGCTACCCGTCGGGCGCTCTGGTAACATGGAAGAGATTTGTCGTCTCAGCACTGCACTTGGATCGCCGTTCGGGATCCACGGCGCCTGGAGCTGATCCGGCGCCCGCTGACGGCTGCGCGCGCGGAGCTCGTCCACCTTTCCGCGGGGCCTGCCAGCGGGCGTCCGCGGCTCGTGGTGGTCGACGTGGACGAGCTCGCGACGCTCGACTTCCCGTGGCCGAGCGACGTCCCGGTGCTGGCGCTGGCGAGCCGGCTCGACGATCCGCGGGTGCTCGCGCTGTGGGAACGATCGCTCATGTTCCATCTGATCACCTGGGACGCGCCCGAGCTCGCGAGCCGCGTCCTCACCGCCACCAGCAAGCTCGTCTGCAACGACCTGTTCGGGCTCGAGAAGTACCTCACCTGGGGCTCTGCGCTGCAACGTGCCGTGGTGACCGGGCTGCCCGAGCGGCACCTGGCCGTGGCGAACCTGGGCGCCTTCATGAACCGCTGCGGCATGGATCGCCGGCTGGTGATCCAGGCGACCACCGTGGCCGACGAGCTGCTCAGCAACGCGCTGCGGTCGCAGCCAGGCGCGCCCGTCGAGCTCGCGTACGCGTTCGACGAGGATGCCTTCGCGTTGTCGGTGCGTGACGCCCACGGCACGCTCGATCGGACCACCCTGCGCGAGTTCCTCGGTCGGGCGCTGGCACGCGCGCCGTCGATGGAGGACGACGACGACGGCGCGGGCCTCGGCCTTTACGTCGCCTTCTCGCTGGCGCGAGAGCTCGTCTTCAACCTTGCGCCCGGCGTGCAGACCGAGGTGATCGCGCTCTTTGGCACCGACCCGGACGCCTTCCGCCAGCCGAGCGCGACGAGCCGGGCCGTCAGCCTGTTCGACCCTGCCGCCGCCGTGTAGTGGGGTTGCGGCCCGCAGGCCGCGCTGCGATCAGCGGATCGGCACGCAGAACGGCATCACGCCCATCGGCAGGACGCCGGTGGCGTCCTTGCAGGGATCGATGTCCCCGGCGGCGATCTTGCGCTCGATGTCCTTGAGCTGCGCCTTGACGTCCGCGGACAGCATGCTGTCGAAGCCGTGGAAGGGCGCCAGCGCGACGCCGCCGTAGACGTCGCCGCCCCGGAAGGTCTTCTGCTTGACCGACACGATGATGCTCGCCACGCCGTCGAGCATGCTCTTGGTCGCCGACGACACGATGCAGGGCTGCACCGACGGCAGGCTCTCGTACTGATCGAAGTCCACGCCGATCACCTTCTTGCCGTCCTTGCACCCCTGCTCGAGGAACCCGGTGCCGGTCCCGCCCGCGGCGGCGAACAGGACGTCGGCTCCCATACCCTCGAATTCCAGCGCCTTGCCCTTGGCCCACATCGGGTCGTTGAAGCAAGTCATGAAGTCGAGCTCGTGGAAGGCGGTCAGCACCTTGGCGGTCGGCTTGACCTGCTTGACGCCGTTGTAGAAGCCGAGCCCGAAGCGCGCCACCGGCGGGATCGGGCAGCCCTCCACCTGGGCCACCGTGCCCGAGGTGGTGCTCAGGCCCGCGAGCGCGCCGGCGAGAAAGCCCGCGGCGTCCTCGTGAAAGACCAGGCCCGCGACGTTCGCGATCGGATCAGGACGGCCCATCTCGTCGACCTGCGCGTGGTCGACGCCGATGAAGAACAGGTTCGGGTTCTCCCGGCCGACCTTGCGCGTCACCTTCTGCATCCCGAAGCCCGAGCTGATGATCACGTTCGCCCCGTCCGCGACCATCTTGTTGAGGTTCGGCTCGTAGTCCGTCTCGGCGCTGCTCGTCAGGTAGCTGTAGCAGGACGCGGCGAGCCCCAGCGTGCCGGCCGCGGCCAGGACGCCGTTCCAGCCCGCCTGGTTGAAGCCCTTGTCGTTGATGCCACCCGTGTCCGAGATGAAGCCTATGCGCAGCGCGCAGGTACCGCCGCCGCTCGTCCCCGCCCCGCCGCCCGTCATGGTCCCCTTGCCGTCGCTGCCGCAGCCGATCCCGGCAATCAGCAACAGTCCGAAGCACGCCCTCGTCGTCATTTTCGCATCCCTCCTCAGATCGATTCGATCAATCCCGCGCGGCCGTCCCCGGCCGCTCCCTGTTCGAGATCACATCGGCGCGTCCTGCAGTCGACACCAGCTGCGGCTCTGCACCGTCGCCTCGGTGACGATGCGGTCATCCTGGACGGACCAGTACTCGACGATCCACGAGGTGATGTTGCCGTCCGCGTCGAGGTCGACCTTGCCCGAGGCCCCGCAGTACTCGATCGGCAGATTGGCGCGGACCTTGTCCAGCGCCTCGTCGAGATCGTACCAGACCACGCGTGTCCCAGGGCCGTTGGCCACCTTCCGGATGACGTCTCGGACCTGCTCGCCAGAAGGCAGCGCGGCGCGCCCGCCCTGGATCCACGCGGTCTCGTAGGCCAGCGCCCAGACCACCAGCGCGTCGTAGTAGAAGTACGCCATCTGGAGCGGCGCCTCGCCGCTCCACCGCTCGCCGAACTGCCGCGCGAACGTGCCGCCGTCTCCTCCGACCGCAGCCGCCACCCCGATGGCCTTGTTGGCCGCCCCGGGCGGGAGGTTGGCGAGGAACCCCTCGGCCTTGAGCGTCGGCGGGAAGTACCAGCGCGAGCCGCCACCCCACTCCTGGATGATGGAGGCGCTGGCGCGCGGATAGCCGACCAGCACGATCGCGGCGGGGCCGCCGACGCGCACCTGATCGAGCAGCGGCTCGTAGCTGCGCGTGCCTGGATCGTAGGCGACCTTGGCCGTCACCTCACCGCCCAGGCTCGCCGCGGCCGCCTCGATCTCGTCGGCGAAGCTGTTGCCGAACTCGTCGGCCACGTGCAGCACCGCGATCCGGCGGTCCCCCTGCCGGATCATGCGCTCGGCGAGCCCCTGCCCGAGCACCGCGACCGAGGGGATCGTGCTGAACCAGAAGCCGCCGCTCTGCGCGGCGGCCTGCCGCGGCGCGGGCGTCCCCGAGACGAACGGCACCTTCCGCTCCGCCACGATCGCGCCGAGCGCGCTGGCCACATCGGCGTTCTCGGTGCCGATCAGCACCGACACACCGAGGTCGAGGAGCTGCTGGCCGGCCCGCACGCCCTGGCTCGCGTCGGAGTGGGTATCCCGGGCCAGGAGGCGCACGCTGCGCCCGGCCAGACCGCCGGCGCGATTGATGCGCTCGGCCGCCATGGTGAGGGCGCGCTCGATGCTCGCGCCCGAGGCCGCCGCGTCGCCGGTGTACGGCAAGAGCACGCCCACGTGGACGCCGTCCCCGGCATCCTCGCGCGCCATGGGCGCCACGCACCCGAGGCCGAGCGCCAGGAGCCCCGCCCCCTTCCATCGCAACATGATGCTCCGCACCCCCTCCCATCGTGACCTGATCGTGGGGGCGGCTGCAAGCAACCTGGTAAGCTGGCGCTGTATGGGAGCCGGGGGGCGCGTGCGCATCGGCGTCAAGCTGACGCTGGCCACCACCTTGCTCGTCACCTCGGTGATCGCCGGTTTCGCTGTGATCTCGCTGCGCGCCCTCGGCGACATCGGCGACGCCAGCGTGGCCAGGCTGCGCGAGACTGGCGGCGAGCTCATCGACGGCCTCACGGCCGCACTGGTCAAGCGCGTGGCGCTGTCCGCCCGCGCCGGTCTCGAGGAGACCAGCTACGGCGCGCTCAAGGAGCTCGTGGGGTCGACCACGCGGGAGCTGTCCGACATCGCGTTCGTGCAGGTGATCGACGAGGAAGGCAACGTGGTCGCCGACTCGCGACCGAAGGCGGCCGCGCGCGACGACCGCGCGGATCTGTCGCGCCGCATCAAGGCCGCGGGCGGCGCGATCGTGCGCATCGACGCCGAGGGAGAGCTGCGCATCTTCGGCGTGAGCCTGCTCGGCGCCACCGGGGAGTCGCTGGGGGAGCTGCGCATCGGCTATTCGCTCGGCCGCATGCACAGCCGGCTGGCGCAGTCGCAGGCCGAGAGCCGGGCCCACGCGCGCGCGGCCAGCCGCACCATGCTCCTGGCGGCGGCGGGCTTCCTGGTGGTGGGGCTCCTCCTGGCGCTCTACCAGTCGCGGCGCATCTCGGCGCCGCTGCGGCAGCTGTCGGAGCAGGCGAGCCGCATCGCGGCCGGTGACCTGTCGTCGCGCCTGGCGGTCGAGAGCCGCGACGAGATCGGCGAGCTGTCCGCCGACTTCAACCACATGGCGGACCGCATCACCGCGCTCCTGGACGAGACCGCCAGCAAGGTGGCGCTCGAGAAGGAGCTCGAGGTGGCGCGCATGATCCAGGAGACGCTGGTGCCGGCGTCGGGCCTGGTGGAGGCCGGCGCGATGTCGCTCGCGTCGCACTACGAGCCAGCCAGCATCTGCGGTGGCGACTTCTGGACCTACGAGGTGCGCTCCGATGGCAGCACGCTGGTGGTGATCGGCGACGTGACGGGCCACGGAATCCCCGCGGCGCTCGTCACCGCGGCGGCCGCGGGCTGCATCGCCGCCGTGCGCGCCGTGGCCAAGACCCTGCTGGCTCCGGATCAGATCCTGGGCGCGCTCAACCACGCGATCTGTCTGTGCGGCGCCCGGAGCGACCTCGGCATGACCGCCCACGTCTCCGTGATCGATCCCAAGACCCGGATGCTGCACTACGCGAACGCCGGTCACACGTTCCCGTACGTGCTGCGCGCGGACGGCTCGCTCGGCAGCCTCTGCCACTGCGGCTCGGTCCTCGGCGACTCGCTCGAGAGCTCCTTCGATCCAGTGAGCCTGCCGATCCAGCCCGGGGACGCCGTGCTCTGGTACACGGATGGCCTGGTCGAGTGTACGAACGAGAACCAGGAACAATGGGGCGAGCGGCGTCTGCGCAAGTCGCTCAAGGAGTGGCCGCTCGGGCCGCGCGACCAGCAGCCCATCAGCGGGCTGCGCGACCGCGTGCTGGGGGAGATGCACGCGTTCGTGCGGACGACGCCGCTCCTCGACGACGTCACCCTGGTGGTCGGGCGGTTCTCGCCGCGCTCTTGATTTTTTCGGGCAGGTGCGGGGGCTATGATCGAGTCGTGGAGATCACGGTGGTCGAGGATGCCGAGGCCCTCCGCCTGCGGGCGGCCGAGGAGATCGTCCGGGCAGTGGCCCGGGCCATCTCCGAAAAAGGGCGCTGCACGCTGTGCCTCGCGGGAGGCACCACGCCCGCCGGCGCGTACGAGACCATCGCCGCGCATCACGCCGGCGCCCTCGACTGGAGCCGGGTCGATTTCTTCTGGAACGACGAGCGCTGCGTCCCGCCGGACGATCCGAGCAGCAACTTCGGCCTGGCGCAGCGGACGCTGCTGTCACGTCTCGGGCCGTGCTCTGATCGCGTGCATCGCATGCGGGGGGAGATCGCGCCGCAGGAGGGGGCGCGGGACTACGAGGTGCGACTCGCGCGCGTGTTCACCGGCCTGCCGCGCTTCGATCTGCTCCTGCTCGGCCTGGGGGACGACGCGCACATCGCTTCCTTGTTTCCGGGGCATCCGGCGCTCGAGGAGAGGCAGCGGTGGGTGCTGCCGGTCGAGGTCGAGGCGCCGGTGCGCCACCGCCTCACGCTCACGTCGCCGGTCCTCAACAATGCCGCCCGGATCCTGTTCCTGGTCTCGGGCGAGAAGAAGGCGGCGGCCGTCCGGAGCGTGCTGGGCGGTCAGCGCGACGCGCGGACCTTTCCTGCGCAGCTGATCGGGCCCTCGGACGGTCACGTGACGTGGCTCATCGACCGCGCGGCGGAGCCCCGTGGTTTGGCGCTATAGTCGGCCAGGGGGCTTGCGAACATGCAACTCGGAATGATTGGCCTGGGCCGGATGGGCGCCAACATGGTGCGACGGCTGACGCGCGGCGGACATCGCTGCGCCGGGTTCGACCGCTCGGCCGCGGCCGTCGCGGCGCTGGCCGCCGACGGCGCGATCGGCGCCTCGTCGCTCGCGGAGCTCGTGAGCAAGCTCGAGCGCCCCCGCGCGATCTGCATCATGCTCCCGGCAGCGCTGGTCGATGCCACCATCGACGAGCTGGCGCCGCTGCTCGCCCCCGGCGACGTGCTCATCGACGGCGGAAACTCTCACTACCAGGACGACATCGCGCGCGGAAAGCGGCTCGCGGCGGTCGGCCTGCATTACGTGGACATGGGCACCTCGGGCGGCGTCTTCGGGCTCGAGCGCGGCTACTGCCTGATGATCGGCGGCGAGCGCGAGGTGGTCGAGCGCCTGGACCCGATCTTCAAGACGCTGGCGCCAGGGCTCGGCGATCTGCCGCGCACCCCGGGCCGCGAGGGCGCGCCTGGCACGGCCGAGCTGGGCTACCTGCATTGCGGCCCCCACGGCGCCGGGCACTTCGTGAAGATGATCCACAATGGAATCGAATACGGGCTGATGGCCGCGTACGGCGAGGGATTGAACATCCTTTCGCACGCCGGGATCGGCAAGCAGAGTCACGAAAAGGACGCCGAGACGACGCCGCTCCGGAACCCGGAGCATTACCAGTACGACTTCGACCTGGCCGGGATCGCCGAGCTGTGGCGCCGCGGCAGCGTGGTCACGTCGTGGCTCCTGGATCTCACGGCGCAGGCGCTGGCCGCTGATCCCACGCTCGGGCGCTTCGGAGGCAAGGTGTCCGACTCCGGCGAGGGCCGCTGGACGGTGGCCGCCGCCAATGACCTCGCGGTGCCAGCGCACGTCCTTTCGGCCTCGCTGTTCGAGCGATTCGCGTCGCGCGGCGAGGACGATTTCCAGAACCGCGTGCTGTCCGCGATGCGCTTCGGCTTCGGTGGACACGTCGAGAAGAAGTGAGCATGACGGCGCCAATGGCCTCCGACGCCCTGGTGTTCTTCGGCGCGACCGGCGATCTCGCCTACAAGAAGATCTTCCCCGCCCTGCAGGCCATGGCGCGGCGTGGCCGGTTGACCTTCCCCGTGGTCGGCGTGGCCAAATCGGGCTGGAGCCGCGCGCAGCTCGTCGAGCGGGCACGCCAGAGCGTCACGCAGCACGGGGGCCTCGACGAGGCGGCCTTCGCGACCCTGGTCGATCGGCTCGGCTACGTGGACGGCGATTACGCCGACCTGGCCACCTTCCGCGAGCTCAAGAGCAAGCTCGACGCCGCCGGTGCGCGGCGCCCCACGCACTACCTGGCGATTCCGCCGAGCATGTTCCCGATCGTGGTCCAGCGTCTCGCCGAGGCGGGCTGCCAGGTCGACGGTCGGGTGGTGGTCGAGAAGCCCTTTGGCCGCGATCTGGCCTCGGCGCGCGCGCTCAATGAGACGCTGCACGGCGTCTTCCCCGAATCCGCCATTTACCGAATCGACCATTACCTGGGCAAGGAGGCGGTCCAGAACATCCTGTATTTCCGGTTCGCGAATTCTTTTCTCGAGCCGGTCTGGAACCGAAACCACGTCGACAACGTGCAGATCACGATGGCCGAGAGCTTCGGCGTCGCCGGGCGCGGCCGGTTCTACGAGGAAACCGGCGTGATCCGCGACGTCATCCAGAATCATCTCCTGCAGCTCGTGGGATTTCTCGCGATGGAGCCGCCCTCGAGCAATGCCTCGGACGCCATTCGCGACGAGCAGGCGAAGGTGCTGCGCACGGTGCGCCCGCTCGACGACGCCCACATGGTGCGCGGGCAGTTTCGCGGCTACCGCGACGAGCCCGGCGTATCGCCGGACTCCTACATGGGCACGTACGCCGCCCTCAAGCTGTGGATCGACTCCTGGCGCTGGGCCGACGTCCCCTTCTTCGTGCGCGCCGGCAAGAGCCTCGCGATGACCTGCACCGAGGTGGTGGTGGAGTTCAAGAATCCACCGCAGGTGGTGTTCAAGGAGCCGCGCTTCGAGCAAGGCAACTACGTGCGCTTCCGCCTCGGCCCGCAGGTGCAGATCGGCATCGGCGCGCGCGCCAAGCATCCGGGTGAGCGCATGACCGGCCGCCCCATCGAGCTGTCCGTGGTCCAGCAGCCGACCAGCGACGAGATGGACGCCTACGAGCGCCTGCTCGGTGACGCCATGGGCGGCGACGCCACGCTCTTCGCGCGCTACGACACCGTCGAGGCCGCGTGGGGCATCGTGGACCCCGTCATCCACGGCCCGAGCGACCTGCACACCTACGAGCCTGCCTCCTGGGGGCCCGTCGAGGCCGACCGCCTGGTGACTGAAGTCGGCGGCTGGAACACCCCGAAATAGCCCTCCAGCTCAGCGCGGGGGCACGATCGGTGGCGCGGCCGGGGCGAGCGGGATCGCGGGGACCGGCAGCTCGACCGTTCGCAGCGCCGACCGGCCCGCGCGTTGTCGCAACGCGGGAGGGCCGAGCACCATGCGGTGCCGCGCGCCGAGCAGCGCGGCCAGGCTCGCGTAGTCGCCCTGGCTGGCCGGCCGGAAGCCCTGCACGCCGACCGGCTCGAGGGCCAGGTCGGCGAGCGCCGTC
>JAHFDS010000337.1:2108-8941 GCA_023248855.1 Myxococcales bacterium | reverse complement strand
ACCCCTACCTCATGGCGCGCGCGCGCGACGTCGAGGCGCTCGGCCGGCTGCTGCTCGCCTCCGCGCGCGGCGAGCGCACGCGGCTGCCCGCCGGCAGCGTCCTCGTGGCCGAACGTCTCGCGGCGCCCGAGGCCCTGGTGTGCATCGAGGCGCGCGTCGCCGGGGTGGCGCTCGCGGCTCCAGCGGAGCAATCGAGCGGCCTTTCGCTGCTGGAGGCGCTCGGCGTCCCCGCGGTGGCGGGCCTCGACGACCTCTTCCACCGCGCGCGCGACGGCGCCCGCGCGATCGTCGACGCCGATCGGGGCGTCCTGGTGCTCGATCCGAGCCGCTCCGATCTCACGATCGCCCGGCGCAAGCGAAAGCGCATCGCCACCGCCACGCCCCCAGCCTCGCGTCTGCGCAGCGTACGGTAGGTAGGGCCAGAGGGCGTCACTCCCGGTGGCCGACCGGCAGCATCTTCCCTGGGTTGAGGAGGTTCTGCGGATCGCACAGCGCCTTGAGCTTGCGCTGGAACTCGATCAGCTCGGGCGCCTGCTCCCACGCCACGTAGTCCCGCTTGGCGAGGCCAATGCCGTGCTCTCCCGAGAGCGTCCCGCCGAGCGCGAGCGTCTCTCGGAACACGTCGGCCACCGCGGCGCGGACGTGGTCCTTGACGCCGTCCTCCTCGCGCGCCCGCTCGGACAGCACGTTGACGTGCAGGTTGCCGTCTCCAGCGTGGCCGTAGCTCGCCATGCCGAGTCCATGTCGCTTGCCGATCTCGTGCACGCGGTCGATCAAGACCGGCATGGCGCCGCGCGGCACCGCGACGTCCTCGCTGAGCTTCCAGCGGTGCGCCTCCTTGAGCGAGCTCGACACGATCCGCCGCGCGTGCCAGAGCTGCCGCCGGTCCTTCTCGTCCTTGGCCAGGATGACCTCGTAGGCGCCCGCCCGCTCGCACACCTGGCCGATGCGCACGCACGTCGGCTCGATCGCCTCGGGCTCGCCGTCCACCTCGATCAGCACCGCGGCGCGGGCCTCGGGCGGGATCGGGAATTGGCTCTTCGGCCGGACGTGATCGAGCGCGGTCGCATCGAGCAGCTCGAGCGCGCGCGGCCGGTGCCCTGCGCCGATGATCGAGGTCACCGCGAGCGAGGCCGCGTGGACGTCACGGAACAGCGCGAGCAGCGTTCCGACCGCGGCAGGCAAGGGCAGGAGCTTGAGCGTCACCTCGGTTGTGATGCCGAGCGTGCCCTCGCTGCCGACGAAGAGCGCCGTGACGTCGTAGCCCGTCACGCCCTTGGCGGTGCGGCGGCCTGGTCGCAGCACCTGGCCGCCTGGCAACACGACCTCGAGGCCGAGCACGTACTCGCGCGTCACGCCGTACTTGAACGCGCGCGGCCCGCCCGCGTTCTCGGCCACGTTGCCGCCGAGCGAGCACATCGACAGCGACGCCGGATCGGGCGGGTAGAACAGGCCCAGGTCCTCGACCGCCTCCTGCAGCGTGCCGGTGATGACGCCCGGCTCGACCACCGCGATCAGGCTCTCGCGATCGATCTCCTTGATGCGCGTCATGCGCTCGGTCGAGAGCACGATCCCGCCCTCGGTCGCGAGCGCGCCGCCGGTCATGCCGGTCCCCGCCCCGCGGGGCACGACGGGCACCCCGCGCTCGGCCGCGAGGCGCAGGACCAGGGCGACCTCCTCCCGCGTCTCCGCGAGCACGACCGCGTCGGGCGGAAAGCTCCCGAGGTTCGACTCGTCCTGCCCGTAGCGCGCGGCCCGATCCGACGCCAGCACGCGCGCCGCCCCGAGCTCGCGCTCGAGCAGGGGAAGGAGCGTGACCTGCGTCATCCCTCATTCCTACGCCTCCTGCCCTCCTTCCGCCACTGCCCGAGCCGCCAGCGCTCTTCACCCAATTTGCACGAAGCCTCCCCACCGTCGCCCCACCCATGCCCTAGCCTCGGCTCATGCACGCTCGGTCGCTGGCACTGTGGCTGGTCACGCTGGGATGCTCGCCGCCCCAGGCCGACACGCCGCTCGCTGCAGCGGCCGCGCGTGGGGACGTCCGGGCCGTCGAAACGGCTACTTTCCGCGGGCGCCCGTCCCGCCGAGCGCACGAGCTTCGGCCTTCCTCCGCTCACCATCGCCGCGCGCGGCGGCCACGCCGAGGTCGTGCTCGCGCTCCTGGCCGCGGGCGCGGATCCGAACCAGCTCGATGAGCCGCCCACGCGCGAGCGCTGGACGCCGCTCATGAACGCAGCGCAGGCGGGTCAGGTCGAGATCGTGGAGATCCTGCTCACGATGGGCGCCGATGCCCGCTACGAGACGCCGGGGGGAACCAGCGCAGCCGAGCTGGCCGCCGACGACGCGCTGTGGCTGCGGCTGTCGACGCCGTGAAGCGATCCTGCAGCGCGAGCTGCAGGATCCGGGGCCGTCCGATTACGCCGAGAACGAGCTGCCGCAGCCGCAGGTGCTCTTGACCTGGGGGTTGTTGAACTTGAAGCCCGCGCCCTGCAGCCCCTCGACGTAGTCGATCGAGGTGCCCATGAGGTACATGAGGCTCATCTGATCGACGCACACGCGCACGCCCTCGATGGTCCACTCGTGGTCGGACTCGGCGTTCACCTGGTCGAAGTACAGGTCGTACGAGAACCCCGAGCAGCCGCCGCCGACCACGCGCAGGCGCAGCGCGAGCTCGGCCTCGATGCCCTCGGCGTTGCGGATCTCGAGCACCTTCTGGGCCGCCATGGCGGTCAGCTGGAGCGGGGCCTCGTCGGCCGGCGCGCTCGTCTGGGCCGGCGCGGCGGAGGGGGTCTCGGTCGTGCAGGGCATTTCATCGAGAGCCATGAGCGTTCGTCCTTTCAGCGCAATCAGCGCTCTTTGCCGTTTCGAATCTTCAGGTCGTGGCCGCGAGGCGGGCGTGGGCCTCGACGTTCTTGCGACCCTGCTTCCAGAGTCGCCGGAGCCAGCCACGCTCCGATTCCATCTTCTTCTGGATCATGAGCAGCCCCTCGATGAGCGCCTCCGGCCGCGGCGGGCAGCCGGGCACGTAGACGTCCACCGGGATCACCTGGTCGATGCCCTTGAGCACCGAGTACGCGTGCTGGAACAGGCCGCCACAGCTCGCACAGCTGCCCATCGAGATCACGTAACGAGGCTCCGGCATCTGGTGATACAGAAGGCGGATCCGCGTCGCCATCTTGTAGGTCACCGTGCCCGCCACGATGATGAGGTCGGCCTGCCTCGGGGAGGCGCGCGGTGCGGACCCGAATCGCTCCAGGTCGCCGCGTGGGCCGCCGGTCTGCATCAGCTCGATGGCACAGCATGCGGTGCCGAACAGCAGGTACCAGGTCGAGTTCTTCCGCCCCCAGTTGAGCAGGTCTTCCACGCGGGTCAGAAAAATCCCTGATTCGTTCATCGGTCGGCCTGGCAGACTCTGTCTCGACGCATTAGGCTAACACAACCTGACGTCTACGTGAGAGTCAGATTAGCAGGGCGAAATGCGACGTCAAGTCATGCCGCACAGTGTCAAGATCTGGAACACCAAACCCACCAGTCGAAAGGGCTGAACCAGCATGAGCGAGGTCAGGAACGCGCAGGCGCTGCTCCGTGACGTCAAGCGCGGGATCGTGGAGAGCCAGGTCGAGGACGTCCGTCGGATCGTGGAGACGCCGCCGTCAGCGGCGCGGCCGGTCCTCATCGACGTGCGCGAGAAGGAGGAGTGGGTCGAGGGGCACATCCCGGGCGCGCGCTTCATCCCGCGTGGCTTCCTCGAGCTGCGGATCGAGGAGGCGGTGCCGGATCGCGCGGCCGAGGTGCACCTTTACTGCGCGGGCGGCAACCGGAGCGCGCTGGCGGCGCGCTCGCTCGGCGAGCTGGGGTACTCGGCGGTGCGCTCGATGACGGGGGGCTTTGCGGCCTGGAAGCGGGCCGGATTTCCGGTGGAGAAGCCGCGCTTCCTCTCGGCGGAGCAGACGACGCGCTACGCGCGGCACGTCATGCTGCCCGAGGTCGGCGAGGCCGGCCAGCTCCGCCTGCTCGGGGCCAAGGTGCTGTGCATCGGCGCGGGCGGGCTCGGCTCGCCGGTCATCCTCTACCTCGGCGCCGCGGGGGTCGGCACCATCGGCGTCATCGACGACGACGTGGTGGACGAATCCAACCTGCAGCGGCAGATCCTCCACTCGCTCGATCGGGTCGGAAAGCCCAAGATCGAGAGCGCGTCGGTGGTGATGGCGGGTCTGAACCCCGATGTCCGGGTGATCGGGTACAAGACGCGCCTCTCGAGCGACAACGTGCTCGATCTGGTTTCGCAGTACGACCTCGTGATCGACGGCGCGGACAACTTCCCGACGCGCTACCTGCTCAACGACGCCTGCTGCAAGCTCGGCAAGCCCTTCATCGACGCGTCGATCTACCGCTTCGAGGGCCAGGTGACCGTGTTCATCCCGGGCCAGGGCCCCTGCTACCGGTGCCTGTACCCGGCGCCGCCGCCGCCCGACATGGCGCCGTCGTGCCAGGAGGCCGGGGTGCTCGGCGTCCTGTGTGGCGTGATCGGCAGCCTGCAGGTCAACGAGGCCATCAAGGTGCTGCTCGGCGCAGGCAAGCCGCTGACCGGACGCCTGCTCACCTACGACGCCCTCGGCATGAAGTTCCGCGAGCTCAAGCTGCGCCGTGATCCGGCGTGCCCCACCTGCGGCGAGGGCGTCGATCGCGCGAAGATCGAGCTCATCGACTACGAGCAGTTCTGCCGGATTTCCTGACGGCTGGGCCGGTTCGCCGCCCGGGGTGGAGCCTCACCCTCGAAAGGCGACGCGTGACATCCGCCGCCCGATTGCTATGTTCCGAGGTCTCATGCAGCTAGGAATCCCCGGTTTTTCGTACGAGGATCTGCGCCGGCCGGAGCGCCTGCGCGATCTCATGGCGCTATTCGACCGCGAGCTGGCCGAGGCCGATGCCGACCTCTACGAGCGCTACCGCGCGTACCATCGCGCGCGCGGCCAGGGCCTGGCCCCGGTGGCGCTGTCGGAGCTCCTGGTGGCGCTCGCGCCCCGGGTCGGCGCGTTCGTGACGCGCCTGTTCGGGATCCAGGACGCGGCCGACCAGCTCAAGGCCAGGACCGTCGGCGACGACGCGGTCTTCCGCGCCCAGCGCGAGTTCATCGCCCGAAAGGCCCTGCGCAAGTCGCGCGAGCTGCCGATCGAGGACCAGACGCTCGGCGAGCTCGAGGCCCAGATGGCGGCGCTCAGGGCGCGGCTGCTCGGCCAGACCGACGATCCCGCCGACGTCGAGCGGTCCACGGCGCGTGCGCTGTGCGAGCTCATGGATCGCGACGGCCGGGGCGAGGCCGCCGACGACGACATGATCCTCGCCGAGCGCTGGAAGCGCGCCATGCTGGCGCACCAGCGCACGCTACCCAAGGACCACCGCTCGGCGCTGTTCTTCGTGCCCGAGGACATGGACTTCGCTCACCTGGTCGAGCTCGAGCGCCCCGACGAGGCCCTGCCTGGAAAGCTCATCGGCCCGGATCGCCTGCTGCGGCGCCGGCAGGGCTTTGGCCTGACCGACGCGCGCATGGACCGGCGGCACGCGATGGGGCAGGTCCACTACTGCCTCTACTGCCAGGACCGCGACAAGGACTCCTGCTCGAAGGGCCTTCGCGCCAAGGACGGCACGGTCAAGCAGAACCCGCTCGGCATCCCGCTCGAGGGTTGCCCGCTCGGCGAGAGGATCGGCGAGATGCATTCGCTCATCCGCATGGGCGAATCGATCGCCGCGCTGGCGACGATCCTCGTCGATAACCCCATGGCGCCGGGCACCGGGCACCGCATCTGCAACGACTGCATGAAGGCGTGCGTCTTCCAGAAGCAGGAGCCGGTCAACATCCCCCAGGTCGAGACGCGCGTCCTGACCGACGTCATCCACGAGCTACCCTACGGCTTCGAGGTCTATGACCTCCTGACCCGCTGGAACCCGCTCAACGCGCGCCGGCCGGTGGCGCTCCCGTACAACGGCAAGCACGTGCTCGTGGTCGGCCTCGGGCCGGCCGGCTACACGCTCGCGCATCACCTGCTCAACGAGGGCTTCGGCGTGGTGGCGGTGGATGGCCTCAAGATCGAGCCGCTGTCGGGCGTGGATCGCCAGGGCGGCGACGTCGGCACGCCGGTCGAGGACTACCGGGCGCGCCTCGCGCACACGCTCGAGGAGCGGATCCTGACGGGCTTTGGCGGCGTGTCCGAGTACGGCATCACCGTGCGCTGGGACAAGAACTTCCTCGACATGCTCTACGTGCTCCTGTCCAGGCGGAAGACGCTCAAGATCTACGGCGGCGTGCGCTTCGGCGGCACGCTCACGCTCGACGACGCCTGGGCGCTCGGCTTCGACCACGTCGCGCTCGCGACCGGCGCCGGCCGGCCGACCATCGTGCGCATGAAGAACAACCTCATCCGCGGCGTGCGCAAGGCTTCCGACTTCCTGATGGCGCTGCAGCTCCAGGGCGCGTTCAAGGCGGACACGATGGCGAACCTGCAGGTGCGGCTGCCGGCGATCGTGATCGGCGGGGGCCTGACCGCCATCGACACGGCGACCGAGCTGCTCGCGTACTACCCGGTGCAGGTCGAGAAGATGCTGGCGCGCTACGAGGCGCTCGTCCTCGCGCGCGGCGAGGCCGCCGTGCGCAAGGCCTACGACGCCGAGGAGCTCGGGATCCTCGACGAGCTGTGCGCCCACGGGCGCGCGGTGCGCGCGGAGCGCGCGCGGGCCCAGGCGGCGGGCGTGGCGCCGGATCTCATCTCGCTCGTGCGCAGCTGGGGCGGCGTCAAGATCGCCTACCGGCGGGAGCTCGCCGCGTCGCCAGCGTA
>JAHFDS010000337.1:0-2098 GCA_023248855.1 Myxococcales bacterium | reverse complement strand
CGGGCACCAAGGCCAGGGTCGAGCTCGCCGCACGCACGGTGATGGTCGCGGCCGGCACGCACCCGAACACGATGTACGAGAAGGAGAACCCAGGGACGTTCAAGCTGCTCGAGAACGCGGAGCACTTCCAGTGCTACCGCGCGCGGCACGAGGGGGAGGACGGGCGCATGGTGCTCGAGCCGTCGGCGCCCGGGGACCCCGAGGCGTTCTTCACGTCCTACGATCACTCGGGCAAGCTGGTCTCCTGCTACGGCGACAACCACGCCTTCTACGAGGGCAACGTGGTCAAGGCGATGGCGTCGGCGCTGCACGGCTACCGGCACGTGGCGGCCCTTTTCCCCGAGGCGATCGACCGGGCCGAGGGCGGTCTCGGCAGCGAGCTTTCGACCTGGCAGGCGCTCACCGCGCGGCTCGATGACGAGCTGCTCGCGACCGTGGTGCGGGTGGACCGGCTGACGCCCACGATCGTCGAGGTGATCGTGCGGGCCCGGGCGGCGTCGCGGAAGTTCCACCCGGGGCAGTTCTACCGGCTGCAGAACTTCGAGTCGCTCGCGCCCAAGGTGGGCGGGACGCGCCTCGTGATGGAGGGCCTCGCGCTGACGGGCGCGTGGACCGACCCGGAGCGCGGCCTGCTGTCGCTCATCGTGCTCGAGATGGGGCACAGCTCGCGCATGTGCGCGCTCCTGCAGCCTGGCGAGCCGGTGCTGGTCATGGGACCGACCGGCACGCCGACCGAGATCCCGCGCGGCGAGACGGTGCTGCTCGCGGGGGGGGGCCTCGGCAACGCGGTCCTGTTCTCGATCGCCAGGGCGCTGCGCGACAGCGACTGCAAGGTGCTCTACTTCGCCGGCTACCGGCGCCGCGAGGACCTCTTCAAGCAGGAGGAGATTGAGGCCGCGACCGACCAGGTGATCTACGCGGTCGACGCGGGCGAGCCGATCGTGCCCAGGCGGCCGCAGGACCGCGCCTTCGTCGGCAACATCGTGCAGGCGATAGCGGCCTACGGCGAGGGCCGGCTCGGCGAGCGCGCCTTCGACCTGCACGCCGTGCAGCGCATCATCGCCATCGGATCGGACCGCATGATGAACGCGGTGCGCGTGGCGCGGAAGCGGGAGCTCGCGCCGCTCCTGTCGCCAGGGCACGAGGCCATCGCCAGCATCAACTCGCCGATGCAGTGCATGATGAAGGAGGTGTGCGCGCAGTGCCTGCAAAAGCACGTGGACCCGAACAGCGGCGCGGAAAAGGGCGTGGTGTTCTCGTGCTTCAACCAGGATCAGCCGCTCGATCAGGTGGACTTCGCGAATCTTTCGGCTCGCCTGCGCGCGAACACGGTGCAGGAGAAGCTCGGCCTGCAGTGGTTCGAGCACGTGACGGCGGACGCGGCGCTGCCGCGCGCGTGAGGACGGTGCGCGGAGCCAGCACGGTGCACCGATGAGCGGGCGCCTGGTGGTCGGATTCGGCCTCGTCGCGCTCGTCTGCGCCGGCGGCACCCTGCTCTATCTGCTCAAGACCTCGGAGAGCGTGCGGGGCAGCCCCGAAGGTGCGGGCACCGGGGGCGAGCCCGCCGTGACCTCGCCCCTGCCCGTGCGCCCCGACCTATCTGCCAAGGCACATGGGTTCATGCGGGGCGGTACCGGCGGGATGGCCGCCACCGACGCCGGCTCCCGGGGCCTGGTCCCGAACCGCGCGGCCAAGTTGCCCGCGAGCGCCCTCGACGAGAGGTAGGATCGCTCACAGATCAGCATTGCGGCTTGACCCCATTGGTGGCCCCGATGGAATGTCCGTCCACCATGTCCCCCTCGCTCTTCTCCGCCAGCTGCGAGCGCCCCGAGGGCGCGGATGCCCTGTGCCTGCTCGTGCCGACGCCCCTGGAGGCGCACCTCGGTGCGCTACCGGCCCCCGTGGCGACCGCCGTCCGCGCCGCGCTCGCGGTGGATCAGTCGCTCGCGCGGGGCAAGCGCGCGCCGGTCGTGCTCTCGGCCCCGGGCGCGCCGGGTGGACGCGTCGTGCTCGCCCCGCTCGGGGCGCTGGCCGACGAGACCGAGGATGTGCGCGCCTTCGCCGAGGCCGCTCAGGCCGCCACCCAGCGCGCGGTGGA
>JAHFDS010000336.1 GCA_023248855.1 Myxococcales bacterium | reverse complement strand
TCGGCCGTGCGCTGGGAGCGTCGCCGGCTCACGCTCTTGCGTGCCGTTGTCGGTGCGCCCGCTGCTCACTTGCCGCTGTCGGCGAGCCGCGCGGTCCAGGTTCTCGTCGAGAAGGTGCAGAGCTTCGGCGGGCAGATCGAGGAGCTGAGCCCCGAGGGGGTCGTGGCGGCGTTCGGGCTCGAGCCCGCCGAAGATGCGCCGCGGCGCGCGGCCCACGCGGCCATGGCGATCCAGAAGGCGGCGGAGCGGGCCCGTCGCGAGGGCGTCGAGCCGGTCGAGGTCAGGATCGGGATCCACGTCGATCAGTTCCTCGTCGGCCAGGCGCCGGACGGCGCGCGCATCGACTCCGACGCCAGGCGCAACGGCGTCAAGATGCTCGACGCGCTCGTCGCCGCCGCGGAGGCGGGCACCACCGTCATCAGCGACGCCACCGCGTCACTCCTCGAGCGCCGGTTCGGGATCCTCCCGCTCGCCGCGCGGAGCCCGGAGGTTCCCGGCCGGCTGTACCGTCTCGGCTACGAGCGACGCGGCCTGGGTCTCGGCCGGCAAATGGCGCGCTTCGTCGGGCGGGAGCACGACCTCCAGCTCCTGCTGAGCCGGCTGGGCGCGGCGATGCGCGGCCACGGCCAGGTGGTCGGGATCGCGGGCGAGGCCGGGATCGGCAAGTCGCGACTCGTCTTCGAGCTCCGTCAGCGGCTGCGCGGGGAAGAGGTGACCTATCTCAGGGGACGGTGTGTGTCGTACGGGAGCTCGGTCCCGTACCTCCCGCTGCTCGACATCCTCCGGCAGGCGTTCCGCATCACCGAGGTCGACGGGCGGGAGCGGATCGTCGAGCGGGTCCACGCCGGGCTTCGCCAGGTCGAGCTCGATCCGGAGGAGGCGGCGCCGTTTCTCCTGCAGCTCTTCGGTGTGAGGGAGGCGACCGAGCGTCTCGAGATGCTCAGCGACGAGGTGATCAGGGCCCGCACGCTCGACACGTTCCGGCAGCTGATCCTCAAGGGCAGCCGGCAGCGGCCGATCATCTTCGTCATCGAGGACCTCCACTGGGTGGACAAGACGTCCGAAGACTGTCTCATCTTCCTCGGCGAACACCTGGCGGCCTCGCCGCTCCTGTTCCTCGCGACGTATCGTCCCGGGTACCACCCGAGGTGGATGGACAAGTCCTATGCGACCCAGATCGCGCTGCAGCCGCTGTCGCCGCAGGACAGCCTCGAGCTGGTTCGCTCGGTGCTGCCGACATCGCCACTTCCCGAGGGCTTGACACGGCTGATCCTCGACAAGGCCGAGGGGAACCCGTTCTTCCTCGAAGAGATGTCCCGCGCGCTCATCGAGCAGGGCGACCTCAGGCGCCCGCTGGCCGTGCCGGACACGATCCAGGAGCTCTTGCAGGCCCGGATCGATCGCCTTCCGGAAAAGGCGCGGCGTCTGCTCCAGACGGCCTCGCTCCTTCGCCGCGAGTTCTCGCAACAACTCCTCGCGGCGATCTGGGAAGGGCCGCTCCCGCCACATCTCGATGAGCTCACGCGCCTGGAGTTCCTGTACGAGCAGGCCCGGCCGGGCGGGCCCGTGTACGCCTTCAAGCACGCGCTGATCCAGGAGGTTGCGTACGAGAGCCTGCCCGCGGCGGACCGCCAACTACTCCACGCCGCGGCCGGTCGTGCCCTCGAAGCGCTCTACGCCGGCCGCCTGGAGGAGGCGTACGACAACCTCGCGTACCACTACTCGAAGACCGAGGACGGCCCCAAGGCCGTCGAGTACCTGACGCGCTCCGCCGAGCGCGCCGCGCGGAACTACGCCCACGAGGAAGCGGTGCGGGCGCTCGTGCAAGCGGTCGCTCACGTCGGGCGGCTTCACGCCGACGAGCGCGACCGTCGTCTGGTCGATCTCCTCCTGCGCCAGGCCTCGTCGCTCGTTGCGCTCGGTCGCCTCCAGGAGGTCCTCGACCTCCTCCTGCCGCAGCAGGAGCGCGTCGATCGCCTGGGCGAGCGCGGGCTCGCGGGCCGCTACTACTTCCTCGTCGGGCGCACGTACAGCTTCCTTGGACAGTACGAGCGGGCGGGCCAGAACGCTCAACGCGCGATCTCGGAAGCCAGGCAGTGCGGCGACGAGGCAACCATGGGCAAGGCGTATTCGCTGCTCGCGACCCAGGACGTCTTCTCGGGTCAGGCGCGCCAGGGCATCGAGCACGGTCGCCAGGCGATCACGCTGCTCGAGCGGGCCGGCGAGCGGTGGTGGCTCGGCCAGGCCTACTGGATGGTCGGACTGAACTACTGCCAGATGGGGGAGTTCGAGCCGGCGCTCGAGGCCGAAGGTCGGGCCCACGCGATCGGCGAAGACATCGGCGATCCCCGGCTCCAGTCCTTCGCGTCCTGGGTGAGCGGCCTCATCTACGCCTCGGTGGGCGAGTACGATGCGGGCATCACGGCGTGTGAGCGGGCCCTCCGGCAGGCGCCTGACCCCTTGGAGCGGGCGATCGCGGCGGGCTGTCTCGGCTACGCGTACCTCGAGAAGGGAGATACGGCCTCCGCGGTTCCGCACCTCGAGCGTTGCGTCCGGCAGCTCGCCGAGTTCCGCTACCGTCCATTCCAGGGGTGGTTCTCGGCGATCCTCGCCGAGGCGTACCGGCGCGAGCGCCAGCTCGAGCGGGCCGCGGACCTCGCCATGCAGGGACTCGTCATCACTCGAGAAGCGAACTTCCGGACGGGGCTCGGCTGGGCCCAGCAGGCGCTCGGCCGGATCGCTGAGGCGCGTGGCGCCTACGCCGAAGCCGAGACGCACCTCAACGCGGCGCGGGAGACCTTCGCCGCCATCCGCTCGCGCTACGAGCTCGCGCGCACCCATCTGGACCTCGCCGCCCTGGCCAGGGTCCAGGGAAACCGGGAGGCGGTCGTCACGAACCTCCGCGCCGCGCACCACCTCTTCCGGACCCTCCGGGTCGAGAAGTTCGTCGGGCTCGCGGAACGGTTCGCGCACCAGTTCGGAGTCGTCCTGCCCGACGAACCGTCCGGCTGATCGCGCGCCGAATCGCGGTAGAATGGCGGAGTTGTGAGTAAGCTCAGGCTCTTCGTCATACGGCATGGGGAGACCGCGTGGTCGCGCGAGCGGAGGTTCGCCGGCTCCCGAGACGTCCCGCTCACGCCGGAGGGTCTTCGCCAGTGCGAGACGGTGGCCCGCACGCTGGCGTTCGAGCTCGTGGCCGCGGTCTACGCGAGCCCCCTCGAGCGTGCGCGCGCCTCGGCGGAAGTGATCGCCAAGCCCCACCGGCTCGAGGTCGCGATCGAGCCGGCGTTCCGCGAGATGGCGCTGGGCGAGTGGGAGGGGCTGACGCGCGAAGAGGTCGCCGCGCGTTTCCCCGCCGACTACGAGCGCTGGCGCACGGCGCCGCACCTCCTGCACCTTGCCGGAGGGGAGACCCTCAACGCGGTCGCCGCGCGCGTGACGGCCAGCGTGCGCGACCTCCAGGAGGCTCACGCGGGGCAGACGCTCGTGCTCGTGAGCCACGCGGTCGTGATCCGGCTCATCGTGCTCGACGCGCTCGGCCTGGGCCACGAGCGCCTCTGGACCGTGGACGCCGCGCCCGCGGGGATCACCGAGATCGAGTACGAGCCCGGCTGGGCGACGGTGCACCGGATGAACACGCTCGCCCACCTCGAAGCGGCCGAGCGATGAGGCCGCTCTCCCCGCAGCTCCCGAAGGGCGCGCGCGTCTACCTGCCGGCGGAGGCGGCGCGCAAGCGCCACGTCGAGGCGCGGCTACTCGACGTCTTCACGCGTTGGGGCTACCGCGAGATCGTCACCTCCACGTTCGAGTACGCGGACGTGCTCGCGATGGGTACCGACGAGACCGTCCAGGAGAACATGTTCAAGCTCGTGGACCGCGAGACCGGCCGGATGCTCGCGCTCCGTGCCGACATCACACCGCAGATCGCCCGCATCGTGGCCACGCGGCTCCGGGACGAGCCCAAGCCCGTCCGGCTCGCGTACGTGACCAACGTGTTCCGCTACGACGAGCCGCAGGTATCGCACTACCGCGAGTTCTACCAGGCGGGCGTCGAGCTGATCGGGCTCGAGAAGCCGGAGGCCGAGGTCGAGATCATCGCGATGGCGATCGAGGGGTTGCGCGCACTCGGGCTCGAGCGCTTCCAGATCGACCTCGGGCACCCCGACTTCTTCCGCGGGCTCTGCGAGGAGACGGGCGCCGAGCCGGCGCGCGTGCGCGAGCTCCGGGCGGCGCTCGCGCGCAAGGACGCTTCTGCGCTCGAGCGGCTCGTGAGCGACTCGACGCCCGACGCGCACGTCCGTGAGGCGCTGCTGGCGCTGCCCACGCTCTTCGGCCACGAGGCCGTGCTCGACCGCGCCGCGGGCTTCGTGCGCAACAAGCGGTCGGCGAAGGCTCTCGCGAACCTCGCCGAGGTGTACCGGCTCCTCACGATCTACGGGCTCGCCGACGCGGTCCTGCTCGACCTCGGAGAGGTGAGAGGCTTCGACTACTACTCCGGGACCTACTTCGAGGCGTACGTGTCGGGCTTCGGCGCGTCGGTCGCCGCCGGTGGGCGGTACGATCACATGCTGGCGCGCTTCGGTTACGACTGCGCAGCGGTCGGCTTCGCCTTCGACGTCGGCCGCGTCCTCTCCGTGATGGAGGCGCAGTCCGTCGCCGTCGTGTTGCCCGGGCCCGACTTCTTCATCATCGACTTCACGCGGGACAAGACCGCGGCGCTGTCCCTCGCGCGGCGGCTGCGCGATCTCGGCGCGTCGGTCGCGCGTGACATCATCAGTCGCGCGCTCGAGGAGTCGGTCGCCTACGCACGCGCGCAGCGCGTGCGCCACATCCTGGTCGTCGGGAGCCCGCTCACCGGCTCGCATCAATTGCTGGCGATGGACCTCGCGGACGGTTCCGAGCACGTCCTGGCGGTGCAGGAGCTCCTGGCGGAGCCGGGACGCTTCTTCCCAGGTATCGGCCATGCCTAACATCGTGGTCGTCGGCACGCAGTGGGGCGACGAAGGGAAAGGGAAGGTCGTCGACGTCATTACGCCGCACGTGGACGTGGTCGTCCGCTATCAGGGCGGCAACAACGCGGGCCACACCGTCGTCGTCGGACGGGAGAAGTATGTGCTCCAGTCGATCCCGTCGGGCATCCTGCACCGCGGCCGCCGCTGCGTGGTCGGCTGCGGCGTCGTCGTCAATCCCGGCGCGCTCATCGAGGAGATGGAGGCGCTCGTCCGCCGGGGCGTCGTGCTGGATGGCAACCTCTTCATCTCGAAGAACGCGCACCTCATCATGCCTTACCATCCGGCGCTCGACCGCGCCTCCGAAGCCAAGCTGGGGTCGCGCCGCATCGGGACCACCGGCAAGGGTGTCGGGCCGGCATACGTGGACAAGGCGGCGCGCGTCGGGATCCGGGTGGGCGACCTCCTCAACGAGCGGCTCTTCCGCGAGAAGCTCGAGATGAACGTGGCCCAGAAGAACCGGCTGCTGCGCGAGATCTACGACGCGCCGACTTTTTCGGTGGCGGAGATCCTCGACCAGTACCTGCGCTATGCGGGCTGGCTCGCGCCGTACATCACGGACACGGCGCTCCTGCTGACGCGCTGGATCGAGAGCGGCTACAGCGTGCTCTTCGAGGGCGCCCAGGGGACGATGCTCGACATCGACCACGGGACCTACCCCTTCATCACCTCGTCCTCGACGACGGCGGGCGGCGCCGCGACGGGCACGGGCGTGCCGCCGACGCGCATCCACGGCGTGCTGGGTGTCGCCAAGGCCTACACGACCCGCGTCGGCGGTGGCCCGTTCCCGACCGAGATGTCGGGCAAGATCGCCGAGCATGTCCAGGCGCGCGGCAACGAGTACGGCTCGGTGACGGGCCGGCCGCGGCGCTGCGGCTGGTTCGATGCGATGGTGCTGCGGTATGCGGTGCGCATCAACGGACTCGACACCGTGGCCGTCACCAAGCTCGACGTCCTGGATCAGTGCCCGGCGATCAAGATCTGCACGGCCTACCGCCACCAGGGGGGAATCCTCACGGACTTCCCCGAGGACGAAACGGTGGTGGCCGAGGCCGAGCCCGTCTACGAGGAGATCGAAGGCTGGCTCGCGTCGACGAGCGGCGCCAGGAACGAGGTCGACCTGCCGGCGAAGGCGCGCCGCTACCTCGAGCGGCTCGAGGAGCTGATCGGCGTGCCCCTCTGCCTGGTCTCGACCGGCGCGCAGCGCGACGAGACGATCCTGTGCGAGACCTCGCCGCTGCTCCGCTGGTTTCCCTCCGTCCGCTCGAGCGTCCTCTAGCGTGGCGCCGTCGCGGGTCCACCGGCTGCTCTTCATCGTCGGGCGCGAGCGCCGGCTGCTCTACGACTCGCTCCAGCGCACGTTCGACGGCGACGACACCGTGCAGGTCGTTCTCGACCGCCGCGTCGGGGAGCGTCGCCAGCAGGGGTCCACCCCGCGCACGGAGCGCCGCCAGAGCGAGCGCCGCGCCCAGCGCGAGAGCGACGCGCGGCTCCACGTGCGGGGCTATGCGCTCGTCGACGTGACCTTCGAGAGCCCGCCCGCCCGCATCCCCGCGCCCGCTTAGGGGAAGGCGGCCGTGGGCACGCAAGTCGAGCTTGGCCGAACTGGACTGATCGTCTCGACCCTCTGCTTCGGCACGGGCTACTTGAGCGGCTCGGTCACGCCCGGGGCACGTCTTCTCGAACGGGCGTACGACCTCGGCGTCACCTTCTGGGACACCTCGGACGACTACGGCACACATCCTCACGTGGCCAAGGCGCTCAAGGAGGTGGGACGGGATCGGGTCATCGTCGCCACCAAGACCTATGCGAGCACGGCCGCCGCCGCCCGCCGAGCGGTCGCCAAGGCGCTTCGCGAACTCCGCGTCGAGACCCTCGACATCTTCCTGCTCCATGCCGTGGACTCTGCCGGCGAATTGGAGGCCAAACTTCCCGCGCTGGAGGCGCTCAGCCGAGCGAAGGCCGAGGGCCGGGTCCGCGCGGTCGGAGTCTCCAGCCACAGCCGCGAGGTCTTGACGCGTTTGCCCTCGCTCGCGGATGTGGATGTGGCGCTGGTCGTCGTAAATCGGACGGGGACCTGGATGAAGGATGGCTCGCCCGTCGAGATGACGGAGGCGGTGAAGCAGCTCTATCGGAGCGGCCGCGGCATCTATGGGATGAAGGCCCTCGGCAGCGGTGCGGTGACGGGCAAGACGGAGGTCGCGGCGGCGTTGCGATACGCCTACCGCTATCCGTACACGCACGCCACCTGTGTCGGCATCACCTCACTGCCGCAGCTCGAGACGGACGTGGAAATCTGGCGTCGCGCCGGGACATCCCGGAAAAGATCGAGGCGCAAACCGCTGTAGCGCGTCCAGGCGGGAGCCCATCCCGAACTCGCATGTGCTTGGCGAGTGCGCGATACTACGAGCCGCGAGCCGTTAGCTCAGTAGGTAGAGCACCTGACTTTTAATCAGGGGGTCCAGGGTTCGAATCCCTGACGGCTCACCAGTACTACGCAGAGTTAGCGAGCACCCCTCCGGCGGGAAGACCTTCTTGCGTTGAAGCTTGCGCTGAAACTTCGGTGGGCCGAGCGCTGGTGAGACCCTGCACACGGCTGACCGCCGTCCGCAGGCGCTCGGGCGCGAGGTGGGCATAGCGGAGCGTCATTGTCAGCGTGCTGTGGCCCAGTAGCTCCTGCAACTCCTTGACGCTGACGCCGCGCATGACGGCCCAGGATGCGAACGTGTGCCGCAGCGTGTGGAAGTTCACGTCGTCCAGCTTCGCGGCCACAACCGCGTTCTCGTACGCCTTGCGGAGACTCTTGGTGCTGAACACCCGGCCTGCAGTCTTCGGCGTCAGACTCACGAGAGCGCGGTAGGAGTCGTCGTTCAGCGGCACCTCACGCCGCTTGCCCGACTTGGTCAGCTCCAGTCGGATGACTCCTCGGCTCAGGTCCACACGCTCCCAGGTGAGCCCGAGCAGCTCGCCGCGCCGGAGACCAGTGTTAATGGCGAGCACTACCGCCGCGTGCAGCTCGCGGTTCTTCGATTGGCTGCAGGCATCGAGCAACTTGGCGATCTCTTCTTGCGTGAGCCACCGCAACCGGCCCTGTGGCTCCTTCTCCAGGCGAATCTTCGGCAGTGCTGAGAGCACTTCCCATTCCTCGTGAGCGAGGCGCAGCAGATGCCGCAGCAGCGCCAACGGGCGGTTGACGGCTGCGACGGACAGGGTCACATCCTTGCGATACGGCGATAACGCTGCCAGCCGCTGGGCCTTGTACTCGCTGATCCGGCTGGCGGTGATGTCAGCCAGCGGGCTGTCGGCGCCGAACGCCGACTTGAGGTGCTTCAGAATGCGCTCGTCCTCGGCGAGGGAGCGCTTCCGCGCCTTGGTCGCGAGGTAGCGTTCGGCAGCCTGGGCCAGGGTGAACCCCGGCGCCTTGGCCTTCGGCTGCTGCTCGACCTGCAGCAGTAAAGCGGCGAGCGCCTTCTCGGCATCCTCGCGCGTCCACTCGGCCTTGTAGCAGCGCTTCTGCTTCTTCTGGCTGTTCTCGTTGACCTGGACGGTGAAGCCCCAAGCTTTGCGCTTCGCGCGCTGGCCCGGGACTTTCCAGGGTCTCTGATTTACCTTCGCCATCTAGTCATCCTCCTCATCTCCTCTGGCGAGGGGTGAGCTGCCCGCACCCGCCAATCGGGGTGATGTGGGATCCTCGCATGAACGGGGAGCTGTTGTCAATGCGTGAGCGGCTCACGCATATCCCGTTGAAGACCAGAATCATGTGCTAGACTCGCTCAAGCATGGCAGGGGCAACGAAGGCGGAGGTGCGGGCTGCGCTGCGCGACTACATGCGTCAGATCGCGGCGAAGGGCGGCAAGCGCGGCGGCAAGGCCCGCGCCCGGAAGCTGACGGCTGACCAGCGCCGCGAGAGCGCTCGCAAGGCGGCGCGGGCGCGG